>JBGQCL010000326.1:0-13807 GCA_041495365.1 Kofleriaceae bacterium
AGGAGCACGAGCGCACCCACCAGTCACGCTATGCCGACAAGACTGTGCCGAACCCGCTGCCCCCGCGCCGGCCGCACCTGAAGCTCGTCAAGTGATCGTTTTTGCTCCCGTCGAGCCGCGACATGAAAGAGCCGCACCCATGTCAGATAGTCCCACTGCCCGCGTGCCGGCGAATGGGACGGTTGTCTCGTAGATCGCGCTGCTGATCGCCGCCGTCAATGCCTCCAGTCCGACCTTTAACTCGAAGCTGAACGCGCTCAAAGGAGCTATTCCTTCGCAGCGCCAAAGCCCAGTGACTCCCGGCAGCCGTTGTCCAATTAGTACATCGATTCTGCTGTTGATCCAATCACTGTCGATGGTACGATTGGCGTCTGCTGTGACTAACCCGTACCCCTCAGAAGAGGCAGGTCGAGCGACGACGGCAACGCGTTCAACAATCCACATCCCATCAGCAACCAGAACGTTGCAAGCACCCTCGGCCAGGAGTTCTTCGTTCTCGGGATGCGGGAACGGTTTGATGTAATCGACGGCTGGTTTGAATACGGTGTCCAGACGCAAATCGTTGTGTGAGGTGACAGAAATGCGCCGAAGATCCAGGTATCCACGAGGAGCGGATAGCGCCGCCAACTCCTTGGCTTCGCCGTCGGGAGCGCCGAACAGGGGTCCCTCGAAACCAAGCGCCAACTCAGAGGCGGCAGCTGCAAACATTGACGCAAGCTTGTCGATACCCTTACCGCGCAGCGTGCGGATGTCGCCAGCGCGAGCTGCGTCGGCTTCAACTTGTTCGAGATATGCGCGGGCACGAGCGTTGCTTGGCGCGGCAGTTCGGGGCGGTGGAACTCGCGGCGGCGGTGTCGGTGGGAGACCTGGAGGTGGCGGAGTCGACGATGGCGGGCCTCCGCCTCGACGTTTTCGCTGGCGAGTGACGTCGAGAAAGAATCGGCCGTCGGTAGCGTTCGCATAGACGGTGTTGTCATCCGCCCAATGAGCACCTTCGCTCCACGAACGGACCCAAACGTCAACTCGCGTGAGGTCGCCAGTTTGATCGCAGGTCAGATCGATGACATTAATGCTGTTCGGGTAACTCGAACCACTGTACAAGCATCCCGCAGCCACTTCAAGCAATTGACGATCGGGGTCCGACGTCAACATTGCCTGCGTCTCGTGTAGGTGCCCTCGAAGCCCGATGTCGGTGTTCGCGGCGAGAAGGCGTTGCACCTTGGCCATGTCAGCGAGCCACCCCAGTGGATGGTGGTAGAGAGCGATTCTCAACCCTGGCAGCGCGTTGCCGGCGTCGCAATGCAGCAGCCGTCCAACTTGGGTGTCTGTGACGATCAGTTTCTGCGCGTCGTGATCATCGCCGGCCAGGAATGAGGAATCGAGCCCGATGATGTGAATGGGAAAAGGGACCTCGTCGAGGGAGAACGAGGCGCGGTAGCCCAAGGTCTTGTGGGCCGAGTTCTGAGGCAAGAATGCGGGGTTGTAACTGTTGATCCAATCCAGATAGTTCTTTTGTCTCGAGAGAAGTTGCGTCAAGAGAACAGTGTCGACGCGGTTGGGGGCGCGCCCGCCGGCTAACCAGATGTTCACAGCCTGAGCTTCATCGGCCGCGAGTTTGCGAAACCCCTCCCAGCTTGACTTCGCGGTATCGCGATGGATGTCGTGGTTCCCGGGTACGACAAATACGTGGCTCAATGGGACCGAGACGCGGGCAGCGGTGCGCGTAATGAATGTCTGCGCCGCCGCGTATTCGTCCGGAATCCCCCGGTCTGCAATGTCGCCAGTGAAACAGATGAAGTCGATCGGACGCCCATCCCGTGTAATGAAATCGAGATTGTCATCCCATGGAGTACCGAGGACGAGATTAACTCGCCAGCGGTCGGTTTCTCTTGGCCCCCTCTCGTGCAGGTCGGAGATATGAAGCAATCGGATAGGTCTCACGTGTTCACCTACGGATCATCCGAGCGTTCTACCCATGCCGCCCGCGCGCCCTGCGGGAAGCGGCCACCGCATTTGAGCGGGAAACCGATCGCACATTGAATGAGCGTCATCGACCGGTTTCGAGCTGTGCGGCGCGTGCGGGCGCGGGCTGTCACGGCCTACCGCCGACTTATATAACCCCGTCATGGTCGGCTAAGGGTAACCGCGAGATCGGACGTCTGTCGAGATCGAGGCGAGGCGTTGTAGAGCTGGCGGACAGCTCCAACATGTCCCATTCTGCGGCACCCGGCCCTACCGCTCCCGATGGACCATCGGGACCACCACCCAGGTCCCCACAGAGCCTGCGAGATCCGCGGTGTGAGACGCGCAGCGGTACGCGCTCCGAGGTCGATCCAGACAGGGCGGCGGTCGTGCCGCGCACGATGGGAGCGGCGCTGCCCCGGCCGCAGCGGCGATCCCTCGATCGCGTCAGTACCGGAATCGTTGAGTACCTAGAGTGTGGATGGCCGCTCTGGTCGCCGCCGATTCTGCCGCGCCGCTCAAACCGGCCACGGCGCCGACCGCGATCGGACCAAGCGTGCCGCGCTGGCGATCGTGACCACCACCGTCGCGACCGCCGCGCGGACGACTTACGCCGCTGAGCAGGCGATGCAGTCAATCCGCCGATGTCCTTGCCCGTCTTGAGATCCATGAAGTAGACGCGAGCACCGACATCGAGCAATCGCGTCGCGACCCACAGCGCCGAGCCGGCGATAGGGGCGATGGGTCAATCCGCAACCTCAAGGGTCCTTTAGGCGCTCCGCTTTAGTTTTCGTGCTCGTAGCTAGCAAGTGCGTACAGTACAGCGGCTTAAAGCCCAACGCACGCATTGAACAGTAAGAGGTCAGTCGAACGTGATCGGAAGTCGCTCCACGGCGTCACCGAGAACGAGGAGGACGAGCGCATCGCCCCGCTTGGTCTCCCGCATCCGGAACAGAACGACGTTGCCGACACTTTTCGTCAACGCGTGTTTGCTGTCGTAGCTCCAGGCGCCCTTTCCATACTGATCATCGAGCCATCGGTGTACGGGGTCTAGCTGAAGCAGCCCGGCGAGCCAAGTAGCGCGTGGGAGGTTCGCGAGCAACAACTCACGCAGCGTCCGCAAGCCGTCGAAGCCGATCTCTTTGGGCGCTTCGATGGATAGGATTTCGGTCTTCGGCACTGGGACGGCACGCTTCACGATACGCTGGTGGGCCGCTGCATTGTAGCCGAGCGAGGTTGCGGTCTGCACTATGCGCTCCATCTCTTCGCGAAGGGCCACAGGGAACTCGAGCTCTGCCACGAGCCGGCTGCCGTCGTCGCGCAGCAAAAACCAGCGATGGTCTTGGCGCAGGAGATTGACTAGCCGTTGGCGACGACCCTCTGTCATCGAGAACGTTGGTCTTGGCAATATGAGATAAGGCCGTCCATGCGAGCAAGTATCCTCGGCGTGCAGCACGTGGTCTTGCCAGGCCACAGCGTCGTTGCCTGTCCAATGGTTCAGCTCGAAAGGCGCATCGTCACGCATCGTGACGACACGCCACGGCTCTGGCCACGCGCCTTGGACCGATGCCCCGCCGAGAATGGCTGCCGTGTCCGCGGGATTCCAGGCCGGCGAGTCCCAAGGCCCTCCGGCGACGACACGGCGCAGGTACGCAGCGAGGAACGCGCGCGCGGCGACGAGAGGCCAGAGTTCTTGGAGCCCGTCCACGCCACCTACCGGGAACGGGTAGAGAACTGGTTGGCGATCGGCGTGGAGATCTCGCCGGTGAAACAGATCGTGCTTCTTTAAGAGCATCCCCGGGATGACTATGGCGTCCACGAACGGCCAGACACTTCCCGCGTTGGCCGACTCCCAGCGCTCAACCTCCTGGCCACGATGGTGGGCCTCATGGAGTACGCGCATGACCTCGCCGCATCGATCGTGGAATCCCGAGCCAATCGCAACGAGGCCCGTCCACGTCTTGCGTCCATGTGCCTGCGCATCGTAGATCGTGCGCTGAACTCGGCCGAGATCCTCCGCGAGCTTGTGCGCATCCCAGTTCGTTCGACTTGCGACATCGAGGTGAGCGAGGACGGGCGACGTGTTCGCACCCATACGGAGGTGCGCAACCCACGCATCGCCGTCATAGTCGAACACAATATCCATGTCCGATGCATAGCGGGGATCCAACGCAGGGCGTTCACCCGCTCCTACACGGACGCCATTGGGAGAGACCGTTCCGAAGAACGCGCGGACAGGATCCTCGACAAGCTTTAGCGCCGTGGGACCGCTCCGCTCCGACGGTGACTTGGTTGAGACGCCCACGTGTCAAGACATCGCTTCAACTCGCGCATCTCGTCGACAAGGCGAGAAAGGTCCTGCGCTGCATCCGGCCTGCTTGGAGTCGTATCCGTCGCCATCCTTCCCTACCTACCACGCCGGATGGCAATTCGGCGTTTCGCGGTTCGAGGTCGCGCCCCTGCGAGCTGCGTGTCGGACACACGCGCTTCCAGGTGTAGAGCAACATCACACATCACAACTATAGTGCTGATCAGATGCAAGTTGCGTATTCGCATCTTCGGCACTTTACTCGTCAACCTCAGACTTGGAAGCGGCAGCCAGGAGTCCCATTAGAGTCCGACGACTCTGATTGTATCGCATACGCTCGCTCACTTTCTGAGTGGCATATTTTGCGACAACAGCTAGTCCACCCGCTGCAGTGATCATCGGAAATAGGGGTAGAAATCCGGAGAGGAACGTGAACCACGCACCAATAGCCGTCTCGGTGTGCTTGTGCTGATACTCGTCTGCAATTCGGCGCGTCTCCTTCTCGTATTCGGTGACCATCGACGCTAGCGCCCGGACAACCCGCGATGTTACCGTATCGAGCGTTGCCTGATCTGCGCCTCCGAGTTCCTTTAGTCGGGTGTCCAGCTCCCTTCGGAATCGTTCATTGTCGGACTCCATGCGCAGTACAACGAGATCTTTTATCGGCACGTTGCCCAGCCAATGCACAGACGTCTGATTAAGAGCCTCAATTAGTTGGTTTGTTCCTGATGCAATGATCTGCTGGCCCATTAAGGCACTCGTCTCAACTCGACGCAATAATCGAAAATAGTGCCATTGCTGTGGAACGGCAATCAGCGGAGAAGCCGTCATTAGCGTTGCGTTCTCCTCAAGATGAAACTGAGGAGCGAGCCTGTCGATAATCGCGCTAAGCGCGACCTCGCCATCTGGCATCGAGTCGAGCATCTTGAGAAACTCCTGCGAACGCCATGTGCGGTGTTCTTCTCGCTGCTTCGCGACCGCAAGTGCAAACGGCTCGGTACCATCACCTCCCGGCGGTATCAACAAATGATGTCTCGTGATTGCCTCTGCGAACGCGTCGGCGTGGCTTCGAGTATAGGCACTCACTTCCTCGATGTCGTCAAATGTCGCATCACAATAGTGGGACATTAGCTTTAGGACCTGCAACTCTTGGCCATCTTGTGTCACGCGATCGCCTGCTTCGAGCGATTTTTCCCAGCTCGGAAACACAGAGATCGCCGGATACGGAAGGCTTGCATCGACCAATGGTCGGAGTCTCGAAAGGAAAAAGATCTGCTGTAGGAGCTTGACGCGCGCAAAGCGTTCTTCGGGGCGTGCTGTTTCTAGAAATGGGAACACCGGATCAGGAATGAGGACCGTATCGCAATACAGGAGCATGCTTCGAACTGCGCGGAGCGAGGCGCCCAAGAATTGCTGCATTCCACCGAGAGCGAGTTTGCTACCAGGCAGCGCAGCTGAACCTCTCATCCGAGCCATATTCGTAGTAACGTAGTGTGAGCGAAGTGCTTCCAGTGAGTCTCTCGCTCCATTTTCGAGGCGCGCAGCGAGCTTATTGTTGCCGCTCATTCTATCTGCGAGCTTCCGAATCGCATCGGTGAATCCATGAAGCGGAGCGAAATCGGCAGGTGTATAGCCGGTAGCTGCAACGAAGACGTTATCGAGATGCCCGAACAGCTCACGATTTAGGCGAGCAAGCTCCTTCGGATCCGGCGCGTGGCGCGAATTATCTGATGCTGAACTCTCGGACGCTGCCACTGCAGACTTTGCAAGTTCATATGTTCGCGCGACGGCGCGCAGATGATCCGACACTGAACCGAGGTCTACAGATCCGTCCTCACGAAAGATAAGGGTGGACAACTCAGGTTCGAGTTGATCCGCTACTTCGCGGGCCAATAGAGCGCGGCCACCCTTGAGGTCGCTAATGAGAGCTTCTATGCGTCTTCTCAGATAGGCCACAGGCATCTCCGTTGGACTCGACGTCCCTTGCGCCATCTGCCTTGGCAGCGGATGCCTCCAGCTGCTTGGATCGCAGCGCGACGACTTCAAGGGGCTGCGGAGCCGGCTCGCCGACTTCGCGATCGTTTAAGGCGCGACGTTCATGCCCCATCGGACGTGCTTACCATGTGCAAGAGACGAGATGTGTTCGAGAGGGATCACTTCCACGAATCCAACGAGTTGCGGAGACCGGGAGGGGCATCTAATGTTCGTCCCCTTCCCCTTGGTGCAAGACAACGCACCCGTCCACTGCCGTTGGAAAGATGCAACGCGGGTTATCGGGGATCCAAGTTGTGCCCCGCTGCGTTGGCGGACACGCGAGCTTCCAAGTGTAGAACAACGCCATACATCACAGCAGCAGCGCACCGCCGCGGAACACGGCGGACGGAAGCCGTCGCAGATGGTACGATCGAACATGGCTGGCAAGCGTCCAACGCGTCCGAAGTCACTTCCGGCAGTTGTCGCTATCACGCACGCGGACTACGTGCGGCGGGGGCTTGCGGCACCGACGAGGCAAGAGATTCTGAACCGAATGGAACGGCGTTCCGGCGGTCGCGTTTTGACGACGAGCGTCGGGACCACGCACCATCATACTCCTCGCCGCTAAGGCGCGAACGTGGCGGCCCACAGGTCCGGCTCGGTCGGTTCGTGCGCGGCGCGCTCGGCGTCCGACTCCGCCTACACGAGCTGTGCCAGCGCCTGCGTTGCGATCTCGATCGCGATCTCTCGCGAGACGTCCGCGCAGTGGAGGCGTCCTTGGACTCGGCCGTTGTCGGTTACAGGTTCGACGGCATCGTGACTGACGGTGAATCCAGAGAAGTCGATGTGGGACGGCAATCCCAACGCCGAGCGGCGCCAGTAGAGTCGTCTCCGTTCGCGACCATCTATCCCCCGATAGGCATCCAGCTCTCGGCTGACGTGCAGGCCCTGGACGGTGACGAGCTGCAACAGGTCAGCCTCAGTAATGCGATCCTCGGCGATTACCATCGAGGAGGAATCCTCCTGATCGGTCTCCTCTTGGGCGGGCTGCAACCCCAGCGCGCGCGCCACTGCCATGCCGACGACGGGCGCCTTCCGTCTGTCCCACGCATGGTAAGATGGAACGAGTTTGATCCCGTGAGCCGCATCAAAGACGCGCCCCACAACCGACCTCATCGGGCCGGGCAGTCCTGCTGCACCCAACAGCGGCGCGAGATGCGCGATTGCGTCTTCGCCAGCTAGGACAACAACCCTGCAACCCGCTCGGCGAACAAGTTCGAGCGTCAGTGGAGATGACGTCGCATGCGCGAGCGCTGCGCGCAGTTGTTGAGCAATACCAGGCTCGCGGCTCTTGTAGTGGATGGCGTCCGTAAGAATCGCATGCGTGTCGATGTCGGCGGCAGGACCAAAGGCGCGCTTGATGACATCCGAATAGAAGCGGTAGAGCGGTGGCCCCGGATCAGCCATGCTGCGCAGCCGACCTCCCGGGCCGAGCCGGTTTCGGTAGAAACCAAACCACTCGTCGAAGTCGGTGCCGTGGCGCGGGCACGGCTCGTCCCACCTTATCGATGGGTTGATCCCGACAAAGGCGACAGGCGGTTTGTTCTCAACTTCGCCCCAGTACGTCTCAGGGAGCTGCCAGTGGCGCCGCCAATCCTCTGGCCATCCCGACGGTGGATCCATATCAGGAGCGTCGTAGGCGCCGCGGACGAGGTACGCGCACGGATGCGCGACCTGGCCGTGTTCGAACACCTCCACCGCAAGAGCTGTTGCCTCGTCATAAAGCCCGCGAAAGAGATCTCGCATCATTGGACCTTACTGTGTCTGTCATCCCGCGATCGAGTGATCCCGCCAACCCGGCTCGGATACGGGGGTTGTTTGCACTGGTTACCACATCCACCGGAGGCGCGGCCGACAGCGTTGGTCAGCGCGGCCCGACGCGGACCTCCGGAGCCGAGCATCGAGCGAGCCGACTCCTTGGCTAACACGGTATGCGTCGGGTAAGGCAATGGTCATGGAGCGGGAGGGGTTGTTGTCGCGCGGAGGTAGCGCAGTACAAACGCGCCCGCGTCCTCGTCGCGAAGCATCATGTAGCCGCCGTAGTAGCGGCTCGTCGCTGTCTTGCCGTATGGCGTTCCCATGGCCTCAGCGAGCGACTTCTTGCCGATGAAGTTGAATACGTGGCTGCGCTGCGGTTCCGTGCTGAACTTTAGAACCCCGAGGGGGAGGAACTCGTCGAGTAATCCTGCGAGATTGTTGGGCGACGGAATGCCCGTGCGGAGAGGCTCCGAGAGACCCACGACCAGACACCGCGCGCGCTCCGCATCGCTCAGGGTGGCGAGTCGATCACGTGCCTCCTGGAGCGACGATGGCGCGATCAAGAGTAGATCGCCTCCAACTGCGGGCATAGCGCCGTGGCGAGCGAGCATCTCCGCCAACGCCGACGTCGACGGTGTTTGGTCAATGAGATGGAAGGTGGTCATGGCGAGGTGGCCTGGGGTGTCGTCGGGTCAAATGGTACAACGTCGAGGTAGATATTGTAGTCCCAGCGGACTTTGGTGTCACGTGTGATCACGCCTTTGCCGTACTTCGCGATTAGCTCATCGTGCTTTGCCACGATGGCCGGATCGATCGGCCCATCGAGGCTTGAGTTGCGCTCGTACCAGTCGAGCATGTCTCGCAGCGGGGTCTCTTGTCCACCGTCGACCTCTGCGCGAACGATGCGCTCGCCGCTCTGCTGGATCGTCGTCTCGCCGTACTGTACCGAGTGAGTCTTGAGGATGGCGGCGTTCGGCTCCATGCCCGCCGAGAGCAGGGCATTGAATTCGATTACGCCGCGTACGTTCTGGATCGTGCTCATCTTCACTTTCCTGTAGCCGCCGTATTTCACGCCGAGCAGCTTCATCTGGCGAAGCGTCACGTAGTGCACCGTCGGGATGCCGCGGGGGTCGAGCCCCGGGCCTCCTTCGTTCACCCACGCCGGTAGGCTTTCAAGAAACGCGTTGCGCATCTCGAACTGCTTGGTCTTGGGGTTATAGGCTCGTTCGACATACCCACTCTTGCCGTCCGGCGTCGTTAGCTGAGTGAACGCAACCTTGGTGCCGTCGGGTTCAACGGTGACGTGGTCGTCGACCTGCCAGTCGGAGATCTTGGCATCGGTCTTGACGCCGTCGAATAGCCCCTTGACGGGTTCTGTCACGCGGGGTTTGGGCTTGGGGGGCTCGGGACCCGTGGTCGTCGGTTGCGACGTCGGCGCTGCGGTCGCGGGGGCGTGTCCCCCGGATGTCGCGCTCGCCGTGTTGGCGTTGTCGGGCACGTCCGCGTTGACAGAAGGTGGTAGGTCGGTCTCGATGAACGTGATCTCGCGTCCGGCGATGCGCGCGCTCCGCCGGCCGCGCTCGCCCGTCTCGGGATGTGTCGCGGCGGCGCCGGACTCACCGAGGGCGGCGTCGATCTGCGCGCGTGTTCCTGACCAGACGAGCCCGTTGCTGGCGATCGGTTCGAGACCATGAAAGCGCAGCTTCATGACCTCGAACGACTGCGAATGCGTGTCGGCGAGCGCACCGTCATTGCCAGCGCGGAGCGCGTCAACTTGGTGCGCGTCGAGTCCGAGGCGAGCGACGGCGGCGGGGTCCTGGAGCAGCGCGTGCTCGTCCTGGAGTAGCTGCACGTGCTGCTCCAGGAGCTCCAGCGCCGCTTGGGTGCTGCCGCTCTGTTCGACCTGGCTCGCGAGCGCTTCCTGCGCGCGTGCACGCTTGAACAGCTGGACGTGCTGCTCCGCGAGCTTCCCCCAGCGCCGGGTCAGCTCCTGCATCCTGCCGTGCACGAATTTGCCGACGGCCATCGCGGCACCCTGCATCGCCCACGACACGGCGATGTCTTCGCTCGGCGGTGGCTGGCCTTCCATGAGCCGCGTGGACACATACGCGGCACCGGCGGCCACGAGGGTCTCGATCGTGAGCTTTCCTGCCTCGGCTAGTACGACCTTGCCGCCGGAGGTGACCTTCCACAGGCCAGTGGCGTTCCGATCGAGCTTGCCCAGCTCGCCGGTCAGCGCATGGAACGGTCGCAGCGCCCCCAGTGTCATGAGGTTCGCCATCACGTTCTCGATGAACGTGAGCTTGGTGTTGCCGCCAAAGACGCTGGTCTGCACGGCAGATTGCATCGCGGCGTCGGTGGCGACGTTGGCCGTCGCGCCAGCCCAGCGCGCCGCGGTGGCGGTTCGGGCAAACACCGCGGCGTCGGTGGCGGCATCGGCCAGCAGCGCACCACGCACCAGTCCGCCGACCATCGCGCCAGCCACGCTGCCCGCGATGCTGACGCCGATCAGCGCCGCGATCTCACAGGCGAGCTTGAAGTACGCGGTGTTCTTCTGGGCGTCCGACAATGTGCCGAGCGCGCGCGGAAACAGCGTCTGCAGCTGCCGATCCTCGGTGAGTCGGGCAAACGACAACTGGGCGTTGGCCACGGCTTGCTTGCGCGCTCTGGCGAACGCGACGCGGGCGACCTCCGGATCCTGGGGGATCGGCTGCGGCGGAATCGCTTCCTTCCGCATCGTCTCCAGGATGGTCCAGGCGAGCGGCCGGACCGTGACCAGCTCGGTGCGGAGGTTCCAGATGTCCGCGTTGTGAACGTTGCCGACGTGGCCGAAGAACCCCTCGGTCGCCTGGTCGCTGGCGTCGAGGAGCTGATTGAGCTTGCCGTACAGGGTCAAGATCCGCGTGCGGAGCGTTTCCTCCGACGCGGCGACGGTCACCGCCTCCAGCTCGGCGCCGTCGATCGAGCCGGTGGTCAGCGCTTTCTCGCGCAGCGCCAGCGTGCCGGATTCCAGGGTCCGGTTCGTGGCGGCGGCCGTCTGGCGCGGGTCGGTGTGGTCGACCTCGCTGATCGGCACCTGCTCGGTAGCGGCGAGCTCCTGCGCGGCGTCGTGGCTCTCGCGCATGGTCCGGTCAAGCAAGGTCAGCGGCAACATCGCCTTGCGCTGCCGGGCCGCTGCGAGCTGCGCCGTGGCGGTCTGCGCGAGGTGGGACTCGCCCATCGCGATCCCGAGCGCCTCGATCACGTCGCGGAACGGCTTCGCCTCGGGCACACCGGGCGCGACTCGGGCGGATCGTGCGAGATCGGCGACCTCGATCAGATCGCCCATTGCTTCGGTCAGCGTGGCTGACTGTGCGGCGGCGATCGCGGCCCATTGCTTCAGGGTCTCGTCCGGCGCGGCGCGCACGACGTCCTTGTGGCGACGGATCCAGCGCTGCGCGGGACCTACGAGATAGCCGAGCTTCCAGTCGGCCAGCCGCTCGCTGGCAAGCTGGAGCTGCAGGTCGCTGCGGTCGAGCGTGTGCGCGAGCCCTGCGATGTCCAGGTTCGCGACCGGCTTGCCTGTCTGAGCGCGGGCAGCGTCGTCGCCGAGCGGCGAGTCGGCCAGATCGAGCGCGCTGCGCGACTGGGCGTCCTCGTCGGCCTCGTCACGAGGAGCATGCTCGGCGGCGGCCGGGAACTTCCGCGCCCTCGCGGGCGGGATGCGGAAGTACGGCGGCGCGACGGTCAGCGCGTAGGCTTGTTCCGTGTGGCTCTGGCCGTCGGCGCGCTCGAACACCGATGCAGCGACCTCCTCGGGCCGCGCATCTGCCGGCTCGATCACGCGGATCCAGTTCCACAGCTTCGGATCGCGCGCCCCTTGCCACTCGAACCTCACCAGACGGATGCCGTCCTTGAACGCGCCTGGCGAGGCGGTGTCGGCGTGGTTGCCCGACTTGCCGTGCGCGGGCACGAACCGCGCGACCGCGGGATCGCAGAGCAGCTGCGCGACGACGCGATCGAAGGGGTGGCTGGTGACGAGCTGGTCTGGCCCGAGCTGGCCGTGGTAGTCGTCGGCCTGGGCGACGTACCGGAGGCCCATCCGCGGCAGCGAGCGCCGTAGACACGCCTCGACCTCCAGGGCGATCGCCTGGCCGACGACCGGGTTCCAGGCCAGCGTGCCGAGCGCCGGGCGGCCGTCGATGCGCTCACCCGGCCGGCCCGAGCTGAGATCCCGGTGCAGGTCGATGACCCGGAACGGATCGACCGGGGAGAGCAAGGCGGGGAGCGCGAGCGCGAGATCCATGTCGGTGCCGTACGCGCCGGCCATCGCCCGCTCGAACGCGATCCCGTGGACCAGGCCGTCCGTGCCCCACACCAGGCGCTCGTGCGGCGGCGGTAGCACGACCGTGGCGAGCCGGGTCCGGATCGCCGCAAAGAACCGGGCCTGGTTGTCGGCGAAGTACACCGCGGCGCTCTGGGGGCCCGGATCGGTGGCGGGCGGCACTGCCGCCGCTGCCTTCGCCGTCGCCGGCACTCGCATCGGCGCGGCTCTGCCGATCGCGATCGCCGGGGTCCAGCGCGCGGCCGGGCCGCGCTCGCGAAACTGCGCGGCGAACGCGTCGGCCTCGATCTCCGCGGCCTCGGTCGCGTTGCCATCGCGCTTGGCGGCGGCCTGCGTCGGTCCGCCATGCGCGTCGGCCTGTGCCGTGTGCGCGACCTCGTGCGCGAGCAGCCCCCGACCCTCGGGGCGCTCGGTGTCGAGCTCGCCGGCGGCCATGTGGATGTCGCTGCCGATCGCGACCGCGCGCGCGCCGTGGGCCTGGGCGACCGCATCCCCCTGCGGCCCTGCATGAAGCCTGACGTGGCTGAGCGATCGGCCTGTGGCCGACTCCAGCTCGCCCCGGATCGGTTGAGGCAGTCTCTGCGGTGCACCGTCGCTGGCGGCGGCGTCCGGCTGCGCGTGGGCGCTGATTGGGCCGAGCAGGGGCGCAGGTTCGACCTCTGCGGGCGACTCCGACGAGCGCGAGGTCTCGACATCATCGCTCGCGACGGCTTCCGGACCGGAGCGCGTCGCGTGGCTTGCAGAGGAGCGGGCACCGTCTCCCGTGGCTGGCCGTTGCGCAGCCTCCCGCGCGCGAGCGGACAACTTGACGTCATTCCTCTGTAGAAGAACGAGCAGCCCGCGTTGCCTTGCCTCGCCGAACCGCAGGAACCGACGGGCGATCTCGTGGTCCTTGTGGTCGCGGAGGAGCGTCCGAAGCGCCGCGATGTCCGATTCCGTAATCTGGTGGAGGAAGATCTCCTTCAGCGCGCGCTCGGCGGGCGCGTACACCGGCTCAGCCGGGGAGACGTGGCGGTCCGGCGGGAGCACTGCGAGCAAGGCGTCCGCACAGGCGAGCTGCGGCGCGCGCGGCTTCGGGGCGGCGGGCGCATGAGCGACAAGATCCGTGGCAGCGGTCAGCACGTTCGACGCCGCCGCAAGACGCTTGCGAACCGCCGGACTGGCTGCGTCGCTCACCGCTGCGGTGGCGAACGAGACCTGGCGTCCGAGCTCCGCGACGGCGACATCGGCGGAGGTCTTGGCCCGCGTCCAGTCCTCGGGCCGTGCTGCTGCGGCGGCCACCTTCATCGCGCCGACGGACTGGCGCACGAGCTTCGCCTGCCCCTTGATGTTGTCGGCGACGGTCCTCGCGTCCGCTGCTTTCTGCTCGGACGTGCGCTCGGCAGGTGTCCGATCCGGAACCCCGGCGCTGGCACGTCCGA
>JBGQCL010000327.1:0-13796 GCA_041495365.1 Kofleriaceae bacterium
CGCTGTACCTCGCGCCGCTCGACGACAGCAAGCAGCGCTATCGCGCGAACGAGGCGCGGGCGCGTAGCCGCCCGCTGCGCGGCCGCGACGTGGTCACCGCGCGGTGGGCGACCGACGCGCGCTACCTGGCGATCGAGGTGCGCGATCGCTGGGGCACGCTGGAGCCGCGCGGCGTGGCGAGCCGGCTGGCGACCGGCCAGGGCAAGACGACCGGCGCGCCGGGGGACGCCGGCATGGGCCTCGCGCTGGCGTACGCGTGCTGCAACCAGTTCGTGATCGACCTCGAGCCCGAGGTGATGACCGAGGTGATCGCGCTACTCGACGTCCGCCACCGGCCGGCCGAGCTCGCCCGAGCCGCGTCGTTCCACACCTTCCTCGCCGACGCGCCGCGCGAGTCGTGACCGGGTCCGGATCAGCCCGCCCGGGGGGCTCGCACGCGCTGCGTCGACGGTCCCCGGGTATTTTCATCGCCGGTCGGCCGCGGTAGGGTGCGCCGGTGAATCCCGACATCCTGGCTCCGTCCGACACGTTCGCGCGCCGCCACATCTCGCCCGGCCAGGCCGAGATCGATCAGATGCTCGCCGCGCTCGGCTACCACAGCCTCGACGAGCTGGCGACCGCGGTGGTCCCCGGCGCGATCCGGCTCGCCCGGCCGCTCGCGCTCGGCGAGCGCCTGCCGCTGGGCGAGCACGAGCTCCTCGAGGAGATGAAGAACCTCGCGGCCGACAACGTCGTGCTGCGCTCGTTCATCGGCCAGGGCTACCACGACACGATCACGCCGCCGGTGATCCTGCGTAACGTGCTCGAGAACCCGGGCTGGTACACGCAGTACACGCCGTACCAGGCCGAGATCTCGCAAGGCCGGCTCGAGGCCCTGATGAACTTCCAGACGATGATCGAGGACCTCACCGCGCTGCCGATGGCCAACGCGTCGCTGCTCGACGAGGCGACCGCCGCCGCCGAGGCGATGACGATGTGCGTCGCGCACACCGCGGAGTCGGCGAGCCATGACGCGCGCGCGCCGCGCCGCCACGTGTTCTGGGTCCAGGCCGAGACCCACCCGCAGACGATCGCGGTGATGCACACCCGCGCCGAGCCGCTCGGCATCGCGCTGCGGACCGGCACGGTGGCCGAGATCGCCGCGGGCCTGGGCCCCGACGTCGCCGGCGTCCTGCTGTCGTACCCGACCACCGACGGCCGGATCGACGATCCCCGCGCGCTGATCGGCCAGGTCCACGCCGCCGGGGCGGCGGTGGTGATGGCGACCGATCTGCTGGCGCTGACCCTGCTGGTCCCGCCGGGCGAGCTCGGCGCCGACGTCGCGATCGGCTCGGCGCAGCGGTTCGGTGTGCCGATGGGGTTCGGCGGCCCGCACGCCGCGTTCCTCGCCGCGCGCGACGAGTTCCGCCGCCAGATGCCGGGCCGGATCATCGGCGTGTCGCGCGACGCCAAGGGCAAGGTCGCCTACCGGCTCTCGCTGCAGACCCGCGAGCAGCACATCCGCCGCGAGAAGGCGACCTCGAACATCTGCACCGCGCAGGTCCTGCTCGCGGTGATGGCGTCGATGTACGCGGTCTACCACGGCCCCGATGGCCTGGTCCGGATCGCCGGGCGCGTCCGCGGGTTCACCGCGGTGATCGCCGCGGGCCTGGCCCGGCTCGGCTACCAGGTCCGTCCCGGGGCGTACTTCGACACCCTGCGGATCGACCTCGATGCGCAGCGCCGCGCCGAGGTGCTGGCCCGCGCGCTCGACCGCGGGCTCAACCTGCGGCGCCACGACGACGGCGTGGGGATCTCGTGCGACGAGACCACGAGCCAGGCCGACGTCCGCGATCTGCTCGAGGCGTTCGGGCGCGGCGACGAGCTGCCGTTCGACGTCGCGGCGCTCGCGGCCGAGACCGAGCTGCCGCCGCTGGCGCTGCGCCGGACCTCGGCGTTCCTGACCCACCCGACGTTCCACCGCTACCACGCGGAGCACGAGATGCTCCGCTACCTGAACCGGCTGACCACCAAGGACCTGTCGCTGACGACGTCGATGATCCCGCTGGGGTCGTGCACGATGAAGCTCAACGCGACCGCCGAGATGCTGCCGGTGACCTGGCCCGAGTTCGGCCGGCTGCACCCGTTCGCGCCCGCCGAGCAGTGGGGCGGCTACCGCGCGATGTTCGAGCAGCTCGAGGCCTGGCTCGCCGAGATCACCGGGTTCGCCGCGGTGTCGCTCCAGCCCAACTCGGGCGCCCAGGGCGAGTACGCCGGGCTGCTCGCGATCCGGTCGTACCACCGGGCGCGCAGCGAGGGTCACCGCATTGTCTGTCTGATCCCCCAGTCGGCGCACGGCACCAACCCGGCGTCGGCGGTGCTCGCCGGGATGCAGGTCGTGGTCGTGGCGTCGGCGCCCGACGGCACGATCGACATGGCGGACCTGCGCGCCAAGGCCGAGAAGCACGCCGGCCAGCTCGGCGCGCTGATGGTGACCTACCCGTCGACCCACGGCGTGTTCGAGGCCACGATCCGCGAGGTCTGCGAGGTCGTGCATCGCCACGGCGGCCAGGTCTACATGGACGGCGCCAACATGAACGCGCAGGTCGGGTTGACCCGCCCGGCGGACATCGGCGCCGACGTCTGTCACCTCAACCTGCACAAGACGTTCTGCATCCCGCACGGCGGCGGCGGGCCGGGCATGGGGCCGATCGCGGTCGCCAGGCACCTCGCGGCGTACCTGCCGGGCCATCCGCTCGCCGCGCCCGGCAGCCAGCCGACCGGGGCGGTGTCGGCGGCGCCGTGGGGCTCGGCGTCGATCCTGCCGATCTCGTTCGCGTACATCGCGATGATGGGCGAGCCCGGGCTGCGCCGCGCCACCCAGGTCGCGATCCTGGGCGCCAACTACATCGGCCATCGCCTCCACCCGCACTTCCCGGTGCTGTACAGCGGCCAGAACGGCCGCGTCGCCCACGAGCTGATCCTCGACTGCCGCGGCTTCAAGAAGACGGCCGGCATCGAGGTCGAGGACATCGCGAAGCGCCTGATGGACTACGGGTTCCACGCGCCGACGATGTCGTTCCCGGTGCCCGGGACGCTGATGGTCGAGCCGACCGAGAGCGAGTCCAGGGCCGAGCTCGACCGGTTCTGCGACGCGATGATCGCGATCCGGCAGGAGATCGCCGCGATCGAGGCCGGCCAGATGGACCGCCTCAACAACCCGCTCAAGAACGCGCCCCACACCGCCGCGACCGTGTGCGGCACCGAGTGGGACCGGCCGTACTCCCGCGAGCAGGCGGCGTTCCCCGCGCCGTGGTTGCGCGTCCACAAGTACTGGCCGCCGGTCGCGAGGGTTGACAACGCCTACGGCGATCGCAACCTGGTATGCGCCTGTCCTCCGGTCGAGGCGTATAGCTGATGGACATCACCGGTCTGATCGCGGTGATCGGGGCGTTCGGGATCGGGCCGCTGATCGTCTACCTGCGTGGTCGCCACAAGATCGAGGAGCGCCGGCTCGAGCTCGAGGCGCGGACCGGCGGTGGCGGGACCGGCGAGACCAAGCACCTGACCGAGGAGAACAAGCTGCTGCGCGAGCGGGTCGAGAACCTGGAGTCGATCGTGTGCAGCGTCGACTTCTAGCTCAACCAGAAGCTCGCCAAGGTGATCGACGAGCAGCGCTCGCTGATCCTGCCGGCCGGCAATGCGGGCGCCGCGGCGCCGGCTGGAGCGCTCGCGGCCGCCGGCGACACCCCGGGCGGCTCGCCGGCGCTGGACCGGACCGCCACGGCGGCGGTGCGCGCCGCGCCGGTCACCGCGACGCTGGAGCCCGGCCAGGTCCTGGCCCAGCGCTATCGCATCCAGCGCCTGCTCGGCAAGGGCGGGATGGGCGCGGTGTACCTCGCCGACGACGAGGTGCTCGGCGAGCTGGTCGCGCTCAAGGTGATCCTGAGCTCGTTCGCGACCGACGAGGCGGCGATGATCTCGCGGTTCCGGCGCGAGGCCGCGGCAGCGCGCAAGGTGTCGTCGCCGTCGGTGATCCGGATCCACGACCTCGGCGAGGCGCGGCCGGGTCTGCTCTACCTGTCGATGGAGTACTTCGCCGGCCGCACGCTGGCCGAGGTGATCGCCCAGCGCGGCGTCGTGCCGCTCAAGGACGCGCGGGACATCCTGCAGCAGATCGCCGCCGGGCTGGAGGCCGCCCACCAGGCCGGCGTGATCCACCGCGACCTCAAGCCGAGCAACGTCCTGGTCGGCGAGCGCGGCAAGATCAAGATCATCGACTTCGGCCTGGCGACCACCGCGTTCGGCGACGGGCTGACCGCGACCGGGGCGATCCTCGGCACGCCGCACTACATGGCGCCCGAGCAGGTCCGCGGCAAGCCGGTCGACGTCCGCAGCGACATCTACGCGCTCGGCGCGCTCGCCTATCACCTGGTGTGCGGCCGCCCGCCGTTCGCCGGCGACAACCCGATCGCGATCGGCTTCGCGCACATCTCCGAGCCGGTGGTGCCGCCGCGCCAGCTGCGCAAGGACGTCTCGCCGGCCCTGGACGAGGCGATCCTCGCCGCGCTCGCCAAGGCGCCCGAGGACCGGCCGGCGAGCGCCAAGGAGTTCATCGACAAGGCGTTCGGGGCATGACGCGGCGCTGGTGAGCTCCACGGCCGGGACCGTGACGGTGCATGTCGTGTTCTCGCAGGGGTGCCGAGCGCCGCGAGGCCGGGGTCAGCCGCGGCGATCGACGGCGCGCAGCACGTAGTGCGCGACGCCCCACTCGCGGCCGGCGCGGAACCCGAACAGCTCGGCGCACGCCAGGAAGAACACCCGCCAGCGCTCGACCGGCGTCCGGCCGCCCAGCAGCTCGGCGGCCTCCGCGCGGTGCGCCATCAGGTTGCCGTACCAGGACTCCGCGGTGCGCGCGTAGTGGCTGCCGTCGAGCCACCACTCGGCGGTGATCGCGAGGTCGTCCTGGAAGTCGCGCAGCAGGTCGACCGATGGCATCACCCCGCCGGTGAAGAACTCGCGCGCCATCCAGTCCGACGCGCCGGCGTCGTCGAACGGGTAGGCGTGGCGGCGGTGCGCGAACACGTGGACGAACAGCGCGCCGCCGGGCGCGAGCCAGCCGGCGATCCGGCGCAGCAGCGCCTGATAGTTGCGCATGTGCTCGAACATCTCGATCGACATCACGCGATCGAACGCGCCGGCCGGCAGCTCGAGGCCCCGGACGTCCGCGGTCCGGACCGTGACGTTGGCCAGGCCGCGCCGGCGCGCCTGCTCGGCGACGTGATCGCGCTGCGAGCGCGAGTTCGAGATCGCGGTGAACCGGCTGCGCGGGAAGCGCGCGGCCGCCCACAGGGTCAGCGCACCCCAGCCACAGCCCAGGTCGAGCACCGCCTGGCCGTCGGCCAGCCCGGCGCGCGCGGCGGTGAGCTCGAGCATCGCGGCCTCCGCGGCGCCGAGCGTGTCGACCCCGGCCGGCCAGCAGGCGCACGAGTACTTGAGGTGCGGCCCGAGCACGCGGGCGAAGAACGCCGCCGGCACCTCGTAGTGCTGGGCGTTGGCGGCCTCGGGCGCGATCGCGATCTCGCTGCGCCGGAGCGCGGCGACCAGCGCGCGGCGGTAGCCCGGCGGGCGGCGGCGCTCCTGGTAGAGCCGCAGCGCGCACACCGCGCGGATCCCGGCGCGCAGCACCGGCTCGGGCACCCTGCCGGACTCGACGATCCGCTGCAGCACGCCGCGCACTGTACGCGGCGCGCGGCCGGCAGGGCCAGCGCGGCCGCGGATCGGGGGCCGGTCACGCCGCCGACAGCGTCGCCTCGCCCTTGTGCCAGTTGCAGGGGGTCAGCTCGTCGGTCTGCAGCGCGTCGAGCACGCGCAGCACCTCGCCGGGGTTGCGGCCGACCGACAGGTCGTTGACCGAGGCGAACCGGATCACGCCCTGGGGGTCGACGATGAACGTCGCGCGCAGCGCCACGCCTTCGCGCTTGTCGAGCACGCCGAGCGCCTGCGACAGCTCGCGCTTGAGGTCGGCGATCATCGGGAACGGCAGGTCCCGCAGATCGGGGTGCTGCTGGCGCCACGCGAGGTGGACGTACTCGCTGTCGGTCGACACGCCGAGCACCTGGGCGTCGCGGCCGGCGAACGCGCGCTCGAGCTGGCCGAACGCGGCGATCTCGGTCGGGCACACGAACGTGAAGTCCTTGGGCCAGAAGAAGTAGACCTTCCACTTGCCCTCGTGGCTCCGGTCCGACAGCGTCTCGAACTCGTGGCCGTGCTCCAGGCTGACCACGGCCTTCGCGGTGAAGGCAGGGAAGGGATCTCCGATGGTGAGCATGGTGATGTCTCCTTGGATGGGTCCACCATGGCGCCGAGCGTCTGATAGCGCCAGTCGCGTGGTCCGATAGATCGGATAGGTGCCACCTATCAGGCGGATCGCCCGGGCCGTTTCGCCGATCGCGCGCACCTGGCCATCGGCATGGCTCGCAGGCGGCCGGTTCGAGCGCGCCGGTCAGCGCGCCGTCGTACAGCAATTCCCCGGCGTGCGGCTGGCTCGGAACGTACCCGGCGCGGTGAGCAGCCCGTTCAGGCAACCAGGCGCCGGTGCTGGCCGCGGGGCGGGCGCCGAGGGTGCGAGGGGCGCGGAACCCCGGCGCACGGGCGGCGGGGCAGGGTACAGTCGGCCGGTGGCGACCATCATCGGCGGCATCGGCACCTCGCACGTGCCCACGATCGGCATGGCGTTCGACAAGGCCAGGCAGGCGGATCCCAGCTGGGCTCCGCTGTTCGCCGGCTACGAGCCGGTCGTGCGCTGGCTCGCCGACCGGCGGCCCGACGTCCTGGTGTTCTGCTTCAACGACCACGCGACCACGTTCTTCTTCGATCGCTACCCGACGTTCGCGCTCGGCGTCGGCGACGCGTACCCGATCGCCGACGAGGGCACCGGGCCGCGGCCGATCCCGCGGCTGCGCGGCCACGCCGGGCTGTCGCGCCACATCGCGTGCTCGCTGGTCGCGGACGAGTTCGATCTGACGATCTTCCAGGACCTGCCGCTCGACCACGGCCTGCACTCGCCGCTGACGATGATGTGGCCGAGCCAGCCCGACTGGCCGGGGCAGATCGTGCCGCTGGTGGTCAACGTGCTGCAGCACCCGCTGCCCACCCCGCGGCGCTGCTTCAAGCTCGGGCAGGCGCTGCGCAAGGCGATCCTGTCCTATCCGGACGACCTGCGGGTGGCGATCGTCGGCACCGGCGGGCTGTCGCACCAGATGATCGGCGACCGCGCCGGCTTCAACAACGAGCCGTGGGACCGCGAGTTCCTCGACCTGATCGACCGCGACCCGGAGCGCCTGGCGGCGATGACGATCGACGACTTCCGCCGGCTCGGCGGCAACGAGGGCGCCGAGGTCATCATGTGGTTGATCATGCGCGGGGCGATCGACCCGGCCGCCCGCAAGCGGCACGACAGCTACTACCTGCCGATGACCACGGCGATGGCGGTCGCGCTGTTCGAGTGACATCCTCCGGCCATGGCGCCCTACATCTTCGACCTGGAGCGAAGCGCGAGGGGGCTGCGGATCAATCGCTTCCTGCACTCGCTGATCGAGCCGGCGGTCCGCCGGCGGTTCGCCGGCGACCCCGAGCAGGCGATGCGCGACGCCGGGCTCGACGACGGCGAGCGCCGGATGCTGCGCGAGCGCGACTGGCGCGCGCTGATGGACCACGGCGCGAGCTTCTTCTGCCTGGAGAAGTTCGCCCGGGTCACCGGCGTATCGAACCCCGAGATGGTGGCGGGGTTCCGCGGCGAGACCCTCGAGCAGTTCCTCGCGACGCGCCGCGTGCCGGGGGCGCGATGACCGCGCAGCGCGCCATTCCGTGCCTGTTCCTGCGCGGCGGCACCTCGCGCGGGCCGTTGTTCCACCGCGCCGACCTGCCGGCCGAGCTCGCGACCCGCGATCGCGTGCTGCTCGCCGTGATGGGATCGCCGGACCGCCGGCAGATCGACGGCCTCGGCGGCGCCCATCCGCTGACCAGCAAGGTCGGCATCGTCGCCCGCGGCGCCGCGCCCGACGATCTCGAGTTCCTGTTCGCCCAGCTCCAGCCCGAGGGCGACACCGTCGACACCACGCCCAACTGCGGCAACATGCTCGCCGCCGTGGTGCCGTTCGCGCTCGAGACCGGCCTGGTCGTGCCGCGCGGCGACATCAGCACGTTCCGGGTCCGCACCCTCAACACCGGCATGGCGTGCGACATCACCGTGCAGACCCCGGGTGGCCGGATCCGCTACGACGGCGCGGCGCGGATCGACGGCGTGCCCGGCACCGCGGCGCCGATCCTGATCAACTTCCTCGACACCGCCGGCTCGGTGTGCGCGGGCCTGTTGCCGACCGGGCGCCCGGCCGACACCGCCCCGCTGCCCGGCGTCGGTGCGGTGCGCGTCACCTGCATCGACAACGGCATGCCGATGGTCCTGATCCGCGCCGCCGACCTCGGCCGCACCGGCGACGAGACCGTTGCCGTGCTCGACGCCGACACCGCGCTCAAGGCCCAGCTCGCGGCGCTGCGGCTGCGCTGCGGCGCGGTGATGGGCCTGGGCGACGTCACCGCCCGGAGCTATCCCAAGATGTGCCTGATCGCGGCGCCGCGGCACGGCGGCAGCCTCGCGACCCGCTGCTTCATCCCGCACGTCTGTCACGACGCGATCGGCGTGCTCGCCGCGGTGACGGTGGCGACCGCGTGCGTGCTCGCCGGCACCGTGGCCGACGGCCTGGCGGCGGTCTCGCCGGGCCGGATCCGGACCGTCTCCGTCGAGCACCCGACCGGCGAGTTCAGCGTCGAGCTCGAGCTCGACGCCGCCGGGGCGGTCGCGCGCGCGGCGCTGGTCCGCACCGCGCGGCTCGTGATGCGCGGCGAGGTCCTGGTGCCGGCCGACGTGTGGCCGGCCGCCGCGCCACCGGAGGGCCGATGACGGCGATGATCGCGCCCGGCGATCCGCGGCGGTGGCGGATCGGCCTGGTCGGCTACGGCGAGGTCGGCCGGATCCTCGCCGAGGACCTCCGCGCGGCCGGCATCGCGCACGTCGCGGCGTGCGACGTCAAGCTCGGGACCCCCGCGGAGCCGCCGCTGCGCGACCACGCCGCGCGCCACGGCGTCGAGCTCTGCGCCGCGCACGCCGCGCTCGCCGCCGGCGCCGACCTCGTCGTGTCGGCGGTCACCGCGAGCCAGACCGTGCCTGCGGCCGAGGCCTGCGCGCCCGGCGCAGGCCCGGGCACGTGGTTCCTCGACTTCAACTCCGCGTCGCCGGGCGCCAAGCAGCGCGCCGCGGCGGCGATCGACGGCGCCGGCGGCGCCTACGTCGAGGCCGCCGTCATGACCTCCGTGCCGCCCTACCGGCTCCGCGTGCCACTGCTGCTGGGCGGCGCGCGGGCGGCCGAGCTCCTGCCGCTGCTCACCGCGCTCGGCTTCCACGCCCAGCTCGCCAGCGATCGGCTCGGCGTCGCCTCGGCGACCAAGATGTGCCGCAGCGTGATGATCAAGGGCCTCGAGGCCATGGTGATCGAGGCGTTCACCGCGGCGCGCGCCTACGGCGTCGAGGCCGACGTCCTGGCGTCGCTCGCCGAGACCTTCCCCGGCATCGACTGGGAGCGCCAGGCCGGCTACTTCTTCCAGCGCGTCGTCCAGCACGGCCGGCGCCGCGCCGAGGAGATGCGCGAGGCGGCCGAGACCGTCCGCGAGATCGGCCTCGCCCCGTGGTCGGCCGCCGCGACCGCCGAGCGCCAGGCCTGGGTCGCCGACCTCGTCGAGCGCGGCGAGCTCGGCGGCGACCCCGAGGCCGCGGCCGGTGGTGATTGGCGCGTCCACGCCGACCAGATCCTGGGCCGCCGGGGCGGCTGAGCGTGCGTGACGCGCTGGACCCCCGGCTCGTCGCGGAGCGGCTGGCGGAGCTGCGGCGCAGCTTCGTCGCGGAAACCGTGGACGAGGCGCGCGAGCGGCTCGCGCGCGAGCGGCCTCGATCGACGCTGTCCTTCGCGCAGGTCGCGCACAGGTCACTGGAGGAGCTCCGGGCCTTGTGCGAGCTGACGCGCACGCTTCACACCGTCCCGCGGCCGCCGAGCCAGCCGATCTCGGGGAGGCCGCCCGGCGTTGCGAGCGACGACGGCGAGAAGCGCTGACCGTCCGCCGACGCTTGACTCGTACAACGATCGTTGTACAGTTCACGCGCCAAGCGTGGCGAGCTGGAGCGGCGGCTGAAGGCGCTCGGCTGGTATCTTCATCGTCACGGCGGCCACGTGGGCAACGGGCTCGTTCTCGGAGCGAACCGAGCTGGTGGAGAAATAGGGTAGAAAACGCCGAATGTCGTCGGTGTGCTCGCGCGGGCGAGCTGCACGTCGGTCGATTCAGGGTGGACGGCCAGTCCAGAACGCGTGGAGGTCGGTCACGAGCGCAGAGCAGCGGCTCACGATCAGCTCGGCCACCCTGAGCGCGTTGTCAGCCGTGGCCTTGTCGTAGACCCGCGTGGGGGCAGCGTACGGACCTGAGCGCACGCTCGGGTATCGCCCGTCGGCCTCGTGATTCATCAACGTGCCGAGGTCGGCGTCGGTCGGCAGCATCGTCGGCCACAGCTCTCGAAGCGGCTCGGCGAGGTGAAGTAGGTTGTGCGTGAAGTCCCGCTTGTTCCTGTCCTCTTTCTTCTTGTCATCGAAGACGTGCATGTCGATCGCCATCGAGTACCGCACGGCCTTGATCGCCTTCTCGGCAGCCTGCTGCGACGCGTACGACGCCCACTCGTGGTAGCCGCCCGCTGCGAGGTGCTTCGCAACGTCCAGATCGCGAAGAGCCTGAAGGCGCCATTCCTCCGACACGACGACCGTGCTCATCGCCCAGGGCTCTCCAGAACCCAACGAGCACCGCTCTCGGTCAGGCGGTACATCTGGCCATCACGCGAGAGAAAACCCTGGCTGAGTAACAAGCGGGCAAGTTGATCGGCATGTGCGCGCGGTAGACCGGTGACACCCTCGATCATCGAGACTTCAAACCCGGGATCCGGGACGCCCATCTCCTTCATCTGAAAGAGGACCGAAAGGAGACGGTCGCGGTGAAACCCGATCCAATCCTCCAACGGTACCTGCCGTCCAAGCTCGGTGCTCATGAAGTACGCCACACGATAGCGTAGCACGAGGACGACCATCAGCGAGCGACCCGGCCTACCTTGACCGCTTGGCTGTAGTCGCCATCGAGGGGCCGATGGTGCTTGTGGTACTCGTCTTGGACCCGCGCGACACCCCCGCGACGCGCGTCAAGAAGCCCAGGATGACGCAGGGCGGTAGCACCCACTCGTGCTGCCGAAAGAGCGCGACCGCGGCGTCGGTGCGCGCGTGTGACTTGGCAAGGCGATCGGTGGCCACCACCGCCGAACCCTAGCCCAGCAACGTGGACATCTTCGGTGCCGGAGAAACGGGGTAGAAATGGCGAACTGGCGCGTGAGGGCTACGCTGAACGGTCACCGCTTCGGCGGCCTCGGGATGAACTTCGACACCCTCCGTTGGTACTTGCGATAGGCCGCTCCCTTCGAGCGGATCGCCTGATTCTCCGTCGGAGGGATGCCCGTGACGCCGAGAATAGATCCGAGAATGATCGCCTGCGGCAGCATCGCGATCGCGCCGTATGGCCCGAACGCGAGGCCGTAGACGGCGTGGCCGAGCCAGACGCACCACTCGAAGAAGTAGTTCGGGTGGCGCGACCAGGACCACAGGCCGGCATCGCACACCTGACCGCGGCGCGCGGGGTCGCGCTTCCAGCGGGCCAGCTGGGCGTCGGCGGTGGCCTCGCCGAGGAGGCCGGCGGCGGCGATCGCGGCGCCGAGCGCGCGCAGCCAGCCGCCGTCCCACGGCGCGGCGAGGAACGGGACGGCGAACGCGGTCGACAGCAGCGCGGTCAGCGCGGCCTGGGCCTGGAAGAACGCGAAGAACCGCCGGGCGGCGCGCGGGGCCCAGCGCCGGCGCAGGTCGGTGTAGCGGCCGTCCTCGGGGGACCGCGCGGCGCCGCGCGCGATCAGGTGGCCGCCGAGCCGCAGGCTCCAGGCGCAGACCACGAGGTCGTCGCGGGGCGATCGCGGCGGGCGTGGAGCTCGCCGAACCCGACCACGCGGGCGTCGGCCGGAATCGTCGCGACCAGCGCGGCGGCGAGGTCGCGGTACGCGTGGGGCGCCGCGGCGCCCGGATCGTCCGTGATACGCGTACGCGGGAGAGAGCGCTCTCCGGGAGCGCTCTGCGCGCGCGGAGGCGAAGGTGCGTCCTTGCTGCACGCGCACACGGCGAGCGTGAGGAGCCAATCGCGCAACGGCCTACCGTAGCGGATCGGGGGGACCAGCGCTATCGTCGCGCCATGCCACCCAGCGGGTCCGATCTGCGCACGATGCCGCTGTTCCGCGGGTTCAGCGATGAAGCCCTCGCGGAGCTCGGCGGGCTGTTCACCCGGCTGATCCTCGAGCGTAGCGAGACGAGGGGTGGGGACCCCGACGGCTCCGCCGGCGGGGCGGGGGGCAGAGCCCCCCGTGGGATCGACGGAACGGTGCCGATGTTCGACGTCGGCGAGCCGGCCACCGCGATGTACCTGCTGACCCAGGGCGAGGTCGTGCTCGAGCAGCCCGACGAGGTGTTCCGGCTGTCGCCGCCGGCGATCATCGGCGAGCTCGGCGCGCTCGCGACCCTGCCGCGATCGACCCGCGCGACCGCCGCGCCGGGCTCCACGGTGTGGGCGCTGCCCGCGGTCAAGCTCCAGGCCTACCTCGCCGAGCACCAGGAGCGCGCCGTGCATTTCCTGGGCAACCTGCTCGGCGTGGTCGCCGAGAAGATGCACCGCGATCAGACCCGGATGGCCGACATGCGCCAGAACCTGATCCGGACCCAGAAGGAGCTCAAGCGGCTGCGCGAGCTGGTGCTGGAGACCGTCGAGACGCCGCTGTCGGCGCCGGTCCACGACACGCTCGACCAGCTGATCGCCCACAACCGCCGGGTCGGCTACCGGGTCGAGCCGCCGCGCTCGCTCGCCGCCCGGCTCCGGGTCGACGGCGGCACCGCCGAGGTCGTCAGCCTGTCGCGCACCCAGCTGACGCTGCGCGCGCCGGCGCCGCTGCCCGACGGCGCGACCTGGTGCTCGGGCGTGCTCGACCTCGGCGGGACCGAGATCCCGGTGTCGGGCTCGGTGAACCGCGCCGACGACAAGGTGACGGTCGTGCTCGACCTGCTGATCGACGCCAACACGGCGATCCTCGAGGGCTACCTCACGCGGGTCCAGCTGCACGACATCCTGGTGTAGCCGCGTCGCGTCGCGTCGTGTCGCCCGCCCGTCGACCCCGGCGCGGCCTATCGCGGGCCGGGGCGCTGCGCCAGGGACTGGCGGATCGCGCGACGGTACTCGGCGACCTGCGGCCGGCGGTCCAGGCCGGCGAGCTCGGGTGGATTCGTGTTCGCCCACTCGATCACCGGGTGAGGGGACATCGGGAACGGGTCCGGGCCGGGCTTGCAGCTCGCGTCCATCGGCCACTGGGTCATGTCGGTGGGGTCGACCGACGGGAGCGTGATCGGCTTGGCCCAGTCACCCTTCGCCAGGCGGTCGGCGTCGATGAAGTCGCCGAGGTCGCGCGCGGTCATCGTGCGCTGGTTGAGCGGCTCGAGCTCGAACGCGACCTCGAGCTCGCGGAGCGCCGAGCAGTGCTCGTACTGCAGCGAGCTGACGTGGCCTTTCTTGACGTACGGCCCGGCGACGATGGCCGGGACCCGGAACCCGAGCTGGTCGAACCCCTGGGCGGCGCGCTCGTCCAC
>JBGQCL010000328.1:0-13777 GCA_041495365.1 Kofleriaceae bacterium
GTCGCCGTCGAACGTCGGGTAGAAGTACTCGACGCTCGGCTCCAGCGTGTGGCCGCCGCGCGACAGCCGGACCCCGACGTCGGCGCGATCGATCGCGGCGTGGAGCAGCGAGTAGCGCAGGTCGGCGTACGGCGCGATCGAGAGGCCGGCCGCGCGCAGCTCGCCATGCACCCGGCCCCACACGCGCTCCTCGTCGACGCCGGTCGCCGGCGCCTGGCCGACCTCGTCGGGATACAGCCCGCGATCCGGGTACAGGAAGCGGTCGCTCGGGCCGATCAGCCCGACGGTGTCCGACCACGTGCGGCGGTAGCCGAGCTCGGCCCCGAACCCGGCGATCCGGGTCGTCGCGATCGCCAGGCCGATCGTGGGCTGGCGGACCTCGCGCTGCGGGCAGTCCTCGAAGTCGCTCGACAGCGCGTGGTTGGTGACCATCCGGCCGCGATCGATCAGCTTCCACATGCCGGTGCCCGGCGTCGGACCCTCGACGTACTCCTGGCACGCCGCCCCCGACGTGCCGTCGAGCTCGTACGCCGACAGCCCGAGCGGCGAGCTCGCGCGGACCCGGAACCCGGCCGACGCCGACACCGCGACCGGCAGCGCCGGGACCTGGAACCGCGCCTCGCCGCCGTCGACGCCGGTCGTGCCCCAGCCGTCGTCGGCGAGCACGCGGCCGAGCCGCACGGTCAGCCGGTCGTCGACCAGTCCGGCGATCTCGACGTAGCCGTACAGCAGCTCCAGCGAGGCGACCGACTCGGCGAGCTCGGGGGTCACATCGATCGCGTCGCGCCGCACCGGCACGGTCGCCGGGATGGTCAGCCGCGCGCTGGTGAAGTCGCCGAAGTCGTGGTCGATGCGGAGGTAGCTCTGCCAGCTGATCCGCAGCCCGCGGTCCGGCAGGTGGGCCTGGCGGCGCGCCGCCGACAGATCGCCGACGTCCCAGATCCGGAGCGCGAGCGTCTCGGTGAAGCGCATCCGGCCGAGGATCAGGTCGGGGCCGATCAGCCGGTAGTCGCGCAGCCGGTAGGCCTGGCCGATCGACTGCGCGCGCAGCCAGAACTCGTAGGCGTGGGCCGGCGCTGCCACGGCTCCGACGGCCGCGACCACCACCGCGGCGACGCACGCGCGGAGCATCCGGCGGCACGGTATCACGTCGCCGGCGATTCCCGCGTCACCGTGACCACGTCCACGGTGAGCCGCCCGCCGTCCCCGAGGGACGCAACGCCCCACGCGCCGCGATCGGCCGCCGGCAGGCCGCAGGTCAGCAGCACGTCCGTGCCGAGGTCCAGCCGCGCGTCGTGATCGGTCAGCGTGAGCTGCAGCTTGACCCCCGTCCCGGGGCCGAACGGCGCCACCGCGGCGGACGCGCTGCACACCACGCGCTCGGCGCAGCCCTCGAGCCGCACCAGCTGGGCCGGGTTGCCCGGCACCAGCCTGGCGACCAGCGCGTCGCCCGGCCCGGTCTGGCGCGCGATCAGCGCCACGCCCCCGGCGAGGACGTGCACGATGGCGGTCACCGAGCCGATCGCCATGCGCGGCCCGCCGACCAGCGCGCGCGCCATCGTCCCGTCGGCCGGCGCGGTCAGCTGCCACGCCGGCGCCGTCGTCGCGGTGGCCGGATCCGGCGCGGTCAGCACGCCACCGGCGTCGGGGCTCGCCGGGACCACGGTCACCGACGGCGAGGTCGGGCCGACCAGCGACGGCCGGTACAGCCAGGCCCGCGGCGACATCGCGCCGCCGACCACGAGCACGGTGCCGTCGGCCAGCCGGACGAGCGACGGCGCGCTCAGCGCTCCGGTCATCGCGCTCTGGTTCGCCAGGTCCACGTCACGCCACGCGTCGTGCGTCGGGTCGTAGCTCAGCACGCTCCCGTTCAGGACGTCCCCGCCGCCGAACCCCAGCACGCGGCCGTCCTCCAGGGCGACCAGCCGCACGCCCTTCAGATCCGGAGCCCTGGCGATCCCGCGGGCCGCCGGGCCCCCCGGCGCGACCACCGACGCCGCGCCATCGGCCGTCGCCGTGTCGGCGGCGAACGCGGTCAGCACCGCACCGCCGTCGAGCGCGGCCGGCTGGGCGTGGCTGCCCGTCACGACCTGGGCCATCGGATCGCCGAGCGCGAACCGATCGGCGCGGTCGGGCGCGGTGCCACCGCCGAGGCTGGCCGCCGTGACCCCACCGGCGAGCAGGTAGCGCCGCGCGCCGTCGAGCTGCACGCCGAGGTCGAACAGCTGCGCGCCGGTCCGGTACCCGCCCATCAGGACCGCCGAGGGCTCGGGCTCGCGCAGCATGTCGAGCCGGTAGCGCTGGGTCTGCAGCTTGGGCAGGTCGCCGCATTGCTGCAGGGTGACGGCGGTGCAGCCGCCGGCGAGCAGGACCTCCTGCGCGCCGATCGCGATCGCGGCGTGAAACGCGCGCCGGTCGATCACCGTCGGATCGGTGACGAACGCTCGCAGCGCGGGATCGAACACGATGAACACGTTCCCCGAGGTGCCGGTCAGCACGACCCGGCCATCGGGGAGCGTCGCCAGCGCCGCGCCGGCGAACCCCTGCTCGGCCAGCGCCTGCGGCACCTCGACCGGCTGGAACGCGGCCACCGTCGGGTCGTAGTACTCGGCGGTCATCAGCGGCCCGCTCGGGCCGAGCCCGCCGACCACCAGCGCGCCGTTGCCCGCCGGGGCGACCAGCGGCTGCGACCGCGCATCGGACATCTGCGGCAGCTCGCAGAACCCGTCCGGCGGGGCCATCTGCACGTAGATCTTGCTGCCGTCGGGCAGCGCGTTGAACGCCAGCGGCGCCGACTTGCCCTCGGCGGCGAGCACGCCGCCGCCGATGAACACCTCGACGGCGAACTGCTCCGTGTCGGCCGGGAAGCTGTCGAACGCGATCGAGTCGCCGGCCCCGACCGACTCGGCGTGGCTGCCGCCGGGGCCGTACGCGGTCACCTTCACCTGGTTGACGCCCATCGGCCGCCCGCAGTCCCCGCCGACCGGCTCCAGCCGGACGCGCGCCGCGCGATCGCCGCAGCCCGCCGCGAGCGCCATCACCATCGCCGCGGAGGCGAGGGGTCCCGACCGGCACGTGCGAGAGGCCACCACCGACCGCATGATACGCTTGTCGCGATGCCGGAGAGTCAGCGGGACGATCCGCCCGCCGCGATCGACCTCCCGGCGACGTTCGGCAAGTACTTCCTGACCGAGAAGCTCGCGACCGGCGGGATGGCCGAGATCTACCTGGCCAAGCTCGTCGGCCCCGGGGGGTTCGAGAAGCAGCTCGTCATCAAGCAGATCCACCCCCGGCTGTCCGGCCAGCGCCACTTCGTCGACCTGTTCGTCGCCGAGGCCAAGATCCTCGTCACGCTCACCCACGGCAACATCGTCCCGGTCTACGAGCTCGGTGTGATCGACGACACGTACTTCATCGCCATGGAGTACATCGACGGCCCGACGCTGTACCGGCTGACCGAGGCCCTGCGCCGGCGCGGCGTGCGGATGGCGCCCGCGCTCGCGGCGTGGCTCACCGCGCGCGTCCTCGAGGGCCTCGACTACGCGCACCGCAAGGGCGACGGCGTGATCCACCGCGACCTGTCGCCGCGCAACGTGATGCTGTCGCGCGACGGCGAGGTCAAGCTGGTCGACTTCGGGATCGCGGTCACGCTGGGCGACGCCGGCGAGGACGCCACCGGCGAGTCGGCGCCCACCGGCTCGTTCCCGTACATGTCGCCCGAGCAGGTCCGCAAGCAGTCGCTGACCGGGCAGACCGATCTGTTCTCGGTCGGCGTCCTCTTGTGGGAGATGCTCGTCGGCCGCCGCCTGTTCGCGCGCAGCGATGCCGACGCGACCCTGCGCGCGGTGACCGACGGCGACATCGCGCGCCCGTCGGCCGAGAGTCCGGAGGTGCCGGCCCGGCTCGACGACGTCGTGATGCGCGCGCTCGAGCGCGATCCGGCGACGCGCTGGGCCACCGCCGGCGACATGCTCGCCGCGCTGCAGCGCTACCTGTACAGCCTCGACGAGACGCCCGGTCCGCGCGACGTCGAAGCGCTGGTCGCGCGCACCTGCCCGCCCGAGACCCGACGGCTGCCGACCCACCACGACGAGCTCGACGCCGACGGCGCCCCCGACGCCCCGCGGCCCCGGCCGTGGACCGCGAGCCCGGCACCCAACACCGCGGGCGATCCGTCCCGGCCCGGCCCCGCGACCGCCGTGATCCCGCGCGACGGCGCCGCCCGCGGCAAGCGCGCCAGCCGCGCCCGCACCGAGACCTTCGCGACCCACGTCGAGCTCGCGCATCTGCTGGAGCGCGCCGCGCCCGACGCCCCCGACACCGGAGAGGGCCCGCGTGGCGACGACGATCGAGACGCGCGGAGCGACGACGCGTCCGCCGGGCACGGCACGCGCGCGGACCGCGGCGACGCCACGCCGGTGCGCCCGGGCGCGGCGCGCGGCGCCCCCGCCGCCGAGGCGCAGGATGCGCGTTCCCTGGCCGCCGGCACCGGCCCCGCCGATCCGGACGCGCCGGTGACCGAGACCGGCGGTGCGCGAGCCGGGAACGCCGATCCGTCCGGCGCACCTGGCGTCCGCGGCCGGCCGGATCTCCCGCCGCTCCAGCTGCCGGGCCGCACGGCCCCCACCGCCGCACTGCTGCTGCTCGCCGCGCTGGGCGCCCTGGCGCTCGGCGGCGCGGCGATCTTCGTGTTCTACCAGGGCCGCGGCGCGGTGCTGCGCCCCGATGCCGCGCCTCGCGACGCCGCGCTCGACCTGCCCGACGCGCCCTCCGCGCCGGGTTCCCAGGCCGGCGCGCTGCCCGACGCCGCGGCCCCGTCCAGCGCGGCACCGCCGATCGATGCCGGCGCGGCGATCTCGTCGTCTCCCCCCGACGCCGGCGTCCACCACGCGCCCCGCCCGCTTCACCTCGACGCCGGCGCGCCCGCAGAGCTGACCGCGGCCCGCGACGCCGGCCCCCGCGACGTCGCCCCCCGCCCGACCGGGACCGCCACGCTGACCGTCGGCGCCACTCCGTGGGGCACCGTCCTGCTCGACGGCAAGCCGATCGGCCGCACCCCGATCGATCACGTCCCGGTGCCGGCCGGCCACCACGTCGTCAGCGTCACCTTCGGCGGCGACGACCCGCCCCGCACGCTGTCGTACCCGATCGACCTCGCCCCCGGCGACGCCAGGGACGTGTTCGCCGACTTCACCCGACCCTAGCATCCGTGGGTAAGGTCACCGCGGTGCCCGGCGAGTACGACCCTGATCTTGTTCCTACCCGGTCTCTGCTGTTTCGCCCCGGCGTCCCCGGCGTCCGTCGTCGAGCTCAGTCCGGGAGCTCGGCGTACAGCCGCGCCAGGTCGAGCGTCACCCCGGATGGAAGCTCCACGATGCCTTCGATCGCTTCGTGGTACTCCCATCCACCGGAGGCGAGGCGGCGGTACCACTCGACGCGCCGGTGCGATTGGCTGACGAGCACGTATTCCTGCAATGACGGAATGAGCCGATAGTGCTGCCACTTGTTGCCGCGATCCTCTTGCTCCGTGGACGGAGAGAGTACCTCGACGAGCAGCATGGGGTTCGTGACCGTCGCGCCGGTAGGGTCGCCGGGATCTCGCTCGAGCGGCCCACAGATCATCGTGGCGTCCGGGTAGGTGGCCTTCCCGGTGGCAAGCACCCGGATCCTCAGGTCCGACTGGAACGCGGTGCAGCCGGGTCTGCGGGAGCTCTCGAGCGCGGCGTTGACCCGGGACGCGAGCGCGCTGTGCCGCGGGGAGCCACCCGCCATCGCGATGATCTCACCATCGTCGTACTCGTGCTTCATCCCGCTGTCGCGCTCGTATGCGAGGTACTCGTCGTACGAGTAGCGGTGATGGAACGAGCGTGGAGAGGTGATCATCGTACTCGGAGCACGATAGCACGCCGCCGTCGACCTCGGTCGGCATGCCGGCGGCCGATCAGGCGCCGGAGGCCGGTGGCTCGGTCATCGTCATCGTCACGCGCTGGCCGATCAGCGTCGAGATGTACGGCGGCGCCCTCAGCGTGCTGCTCGCTGACGATCACAGGAGGCGGTCAGCTCCGGAGCCACCCCATGGCGGTGAGTGGATCCGCTGGGGCCATCTGACCGCCGTAGCGTCGAGACGGCTCGCGGGGCCAAGGACATGTTGGCCGACTTCACTCGACCCTAGCATCCGTGTGTACGCGGAGGAGCCACGGCGCGCTCCTGGATGCGCCGATCATCAGCTCAGCGCCGCTTGCGGGCAGCCCTCTTGGTCTCGAGCTGTTTCGCGCGATCGGGGAATATCACCGTGGGGCCAGGTCGACCTGCAGCTGGCTGAGCGTGTCTGCGCATGCCGGGTCTTCCCGCGCGGCCGCCGCGAGCGCCTCACGCCCGCCGGTGATGTCGCCGGCGGCGGACAATGCCGACGCGGCGTTCCGGTAGCAGAACCGGCGGTTGGCGGCGAAGCCGTCGGCATCGGGGCCGTCGAGCCGCAATGCCCGCGCCGCTTCGAGGAAGCCGCGCGCGGCCTCGGAGAAGCGCCGCGCCTCGTAGTCGGCTTTCGCCCGCGCGAACAGCGCCTCGGCCGTGGACACCTGCGGGGGTATCGGCTCGGAGCCGCGCGGAAGGATGAGCTGGAGCAGGACATCCGGTTGTCTGGGCATCATCGCGATGTGCTCCTGCGGCGGCGCCGAGCAGCCAACCGCAGCGCCGAGACACAGCACGGCGGCCAACCACAGGGCGGTGGTCATTTGAGGTGCTCGCCGTCGTCGAACCACTTCTTGAGCTTGGGCGAATAGGTCCCGAAGAACGTCGGATCGTTGCGCCAGAGTGAGAATGCCTCGGCGTAGAACTCGCCGGGTCTCGCGGGCCAGTTGTCCTTGGCGTACTTGGTCACCGGATCGAGATCGATCTTGTTCGCAGTGACGAAATCGACGAACGCCTGGAGTCGCTTGCTCTGCGCGCCCGTCGGATCCTTGGTGGCGGCCGTGGCGCTGGCAGCGGCACTCTGCGCCTGCCGCTTCGCAAGCAGATCCTCGACGACCTTCAGGTAAGCATCCTGGTCGGTGATCGCGCGCGCAAACGCGGCATGCGCTGGGTTCTTCGCCGGCACCGCGGTCTTCGCCGCGTCCCGCGCCTTGATCGCTGCCAGCGCGGGCGCCTCGAGCGCCGCCATCTTGGGTGCATCGGTCTCGTCGCGGAACGCGGTGATCTCCGTGTGTGCAGCGTCGAAAGCGTCCACCAGCGGCTTGCTCGCGGTCTGATCGGCCGCGCTGAACTTGTTCCAGTGTCCGACGACTGCCGTGTTACGCGAGCTCACTGTTTTCGCGTTCGCCCGGTTGCTTGCGCCGATGACCTTGTTGGTCGCGACCTGCGCTGCGACCTCGGCGGTGTTGGCGTCGTCGACCGCCTTCGACGCCTGCGCGTGAGCCGCTTCGTGGGTCAGGGTCAGGAAGCTCGCAGGAGCGGCATTCGTCGAGTCGCCGACGAAGGACGTCAAGTCTGCATCGAACATGTCGACGTTGAACCGGATCTCGCGGGTCTTGATCGCCGACAGACCATCAGCCGAGGTCTTGTCGTCCCTCGTAGTGAGCCCACTCGCGGGCTTGCCGTCCGGGCCAGTGAGCGTGTTGTCCGTGAGGAGGACGGTGTACTTCGAGAGCGCGGCCGCCTCCGCACCGCCGAGCCGGCCCCAGGCGGCCGATAGCTTGTTGAGCTGGTCGACCTTCCAGGCCTGCCCCTTCTCGCCCTTGATATCGGTGAGGTCGTATGTCTTCTTGAGCGCGGCGATTGCCGCGACGGCGGTCTTGAACGTCGCCGCGACGGTGGGGGCCGCGGCGGCCACGAGCGTACCCACCGCGTTGCCCTTCGCGTCGATCTTGACCTGGATCGCGCCCTTCTTGCCGGGGCCCACCTCGGTCACCGTGTCGACCTCGGTTCCCCAGTGGTCGGGCGTGGCGAGCTCCCAGACCGCATAAAGCACGTAGATCTCCTCGGTCGAGCCGGCGGTGACTCCCGCGGTGCTCCAGCTCGTGATGCCCGGCGGCTTGGCGGTCTGCTGCTTCTTCAGCTCGCTGGTGATGTTCGCGAGCGTGTAGCCCTTGGGTAGCGGAGGGTTCGTGTACTGGGTCGTATCGTAGGCGGCGTCCTTCTTCTGCACCGCTGGGCTACCGCCGCTGCCTGCGCCGTCGAACCGATCGAGCAGGCGCTCCGCCGATCGTCCAGCGACCACCGCCTCGGCGACCTCGTCGGCGTGGCGCTCGTAGGCATCCCCTGCGCGCCCCACGCCACCGGCAAGCTGGACGCCGCCTGCCTGTTGCACCGTGTGCGCTGCCTCGTGCGCCGCGGTGTGCAGGTCGGGTTCGCCACGAAATGCGACCGACCGTCCCGTGGTGTAGGCATCCGCGCCGAGGCGGTCGGCCGCCACCGCTGCGGCGCCACCGACCTGGGCCTTGACGTTGCTGACGTCGTGCCGGCCGAACAGGTGCTGGATCGTGCTCGCGTGGGGCAGCGGCTGGCTGGCACCGGAAACGCCCTGCGCGGCGGTCTCCTGCGCCTGCTCGGAGTGCACCGGTCGCGCGACCGCGCCACCGGTCTGCATCTGCACGGGCTTCGCGGGCTCGGCGCCCAGGGGCGGCAGACTCATGGTCAAGGTCTGCTTGCCGGGCACTGGATGTTCCGGCGCGCGCCGATCCAGCTCGCCGACGCTGCCAGCTCCCGCACCGCGCTCTGCGCCACCCCGGCCAACCACCATGCTGGGTAGCATGCAGCCACCGCAACAGCCGGTCAAGGGACCGTCGAACCAGCGAGATTCACCCGCATTGCACCCAGGAGGGCAGGTCATCGAGGGCCGGGCTTCGAGCCGCGATGCCAGTCCAGGTTCTCCAGCCAGATCCTCGACTCCGGGGCGAGCACGCGCAGGACCGCCGCGGCCGCGTCCTTCACATGCCGGCCGATGTCTGGATTGTAATCCCTGTCGACCTTGCTTCCCAGGACCTCGGACCGGCCCTGAGACTGCGTCGGTACTCCTCGACCCTCACCGTCACCGGCCGAAGCCATGGCCGTCGATCGTCACGATCGGCGGCGGCCGCGATCCGGACGTCACGGCGAGGACGATCACCGCGGTGACCACCGCGGCGCCGGCGCCGGCCCACACCAGCGGGTTGCGGCACCACCGGCAGCTCGACGGCGGCGGGCGGTGGACGTCGCCGCTCGCGCCGCCGATCACGCGGGGCGGCTCGCGCAGCGCCCCGCCCTGCACCGTCCGCCAGGCCTCGCGCGCGGCCGCCGCGAGCCCCGCGCGATCGCCAAAGCCGATCTCGGCCGCCGCGGTGCAGCGCGCCGGCGCCCCGCTGCAGCGCTGCGCGATCAGCGCCGGCCCGCCGCGGCGATCGGTCATCGCCACGACCAGGACCTCGTCGACATCGGCGAACGCGGCCGCGGCGTCGACCAGGGCCTGCTCGGCGGGCTCGGCGAGCCCCGGCTCGGCGCCCGCGGCGACCCGCACGGCGGTCTCGTCGCGGTCCAGCGCGAGCTCGACCGCGGCCGGGCCGTCGACCACCACGCCCTGGACCGCCGGGCGATGCAGCGGCGCGCGCGCCACGACCACGTGCGGGCCGCGCGGGACCTGGGCGTCGAGCGGCGCGGCGCCCAGCTCGCGGCTGTCGATGCTCACGATCGCGCCGGCCGGCCGGGCCGTGACACGCACGGACTGGACCGGCGCGGGCGCCGCGCGGACCGCCGCGACCGCGTTCACCACGTCGGGCGAGAACTCCGCGAGCGTGATCGGCCGGTCGGGATCGAGCGCGAGCGCGAGCGCGAACGACGGCGTCGCCTCGGGGAGCTTGCGGTACAGCAGCACCGCGCCGAGCCGGAGCGCGGCGGTGGCGCACAGCTCGGCGCCGCCGGGCAGCGCGACCAGCACCTCGGCCTCGCGGCGCGCCGCGGCGAGCCCGCTGTGCGCGGCGTCGATCTGGACGCGGAGGAACGCGCGCCACGCGTCGTCGCTCATCGCCTGCACCCGGCGAAACGCCGCCAGCGCCGGCCCCGGCACCGCCCCGGCCGCCAGCGCCGCGCGCGCCTCGGCCACGGCATCGCCGACCACCCGGCCCGGCGGGCCGCTCGCCCGGATCGCATCGACCACGGCCGCGGCCACCGCCGCCCGGCCGTCGCCCGCGGCGATCACGCCGATCCCGTCGGCGCGCACCGCCCGGCCTGCGATCGCTGCGATCGCGATCGCGCCCGCGATCGGCACAAGCCTCACCGGCCCAGTATACTCGGCCCATGCCGTTTCCCTGGCTGGTGTGTACGCCGCCGCGCCCCGATGGCGCCGAGCGCCGTGCCAAGGTTGCGACCGCCGAGCTCGCGAGCCGCGCCGGCGTGCTGTTTCGCCTCGGGTTCTCGCAGGCCGCCGCGACCCGGCGGCTCACCGCCGCGGTCGCCTGGGAGTACGACACCGGCTCGCCGCGCCCGGCCCATCGCCGACCGGCCGCGCTCTCGGATCAGGCGATCGCGCAGATCGTCGCGGACACGTTCGCCCGCCGCCCGGCCTGAGCCCGAGCCCGGACGACCGACGGCCATGGCGGTGACATGAAGCGGCTGCTGCTCGTCGCGGTCGCGGCCTGCCAGCCGGCCGGTGCCGGCACGCCGACCACGCGCCCGGCGCCGCCGCCGCGCGTCCACCTGCTGAATGACCTGGTCGGCGGCTGGCGCTGGCTGCTCCGCGCCCCGGAGGCCGGGACGACCCGCGTCGAGTCCGAGACCTGGCGGCTGTGGCCCACGCCCGGCGTCCCGACCCAGCTCACGGGCCGTTACCTGCGCGAGGTCGAGGTCCGGTCCGACGACCGCGTCCCGTTCGCCTGCAACCAGCGCCCGTGGTACCGCCAGCGCGCGGTCTACGACGTCACCGTCCAGATCGCGCGCAGCGGGTTCACCGTGCGCGAGACCGACTACCGCACCGAGCCCAGCCCGTGCGATCACGGATTTCGCCACCTCGCGAGCTACGCCGGGGACGCCGACGGCGAGCGCTTCACGCTGCACTGGGACAGCGGAGACCAGACCCTGTGGCAGGTCGACAGCGACGTCGCCGAGCTCCCGCCCGCCCCGTGGTCCGCCCGCCCCGAGGTCACCGGGCCGTGGCGGTGGGACGCCACGTCGTACGACGACGCCGGCAACCTGCGCGACGAGAGCGAGTGGTGGGAGGTCACGCGGCGCAACGACCGCCAGCTCGACCTCAGCTATCGCCGCCGGGTCACCGTGCGGTCTCCGGACGGCGCGGCCATCGCATGCGCCGGCGGACCGGCGTGGAGCTTCGACGACGCCTACCTGCTCGACGGCGAGCGCGAGGACGAGCACTGGCGCTTCCACGAGCGCGCCTACTCGCCGGGCGAGCACCCGTGCCTGGCGGCGTACCCGCGGCGCAGCCTCGACGAGGCCACCGCCGAGCAGCTGGGCGACTTCCTGGTGCTGGAGTGGCGCGGCAAGCGCCATCAGGTGCTGTACCGGCCGGACTAGCGGCCGGGTCAGCCGGCCGCCGCGTACATCTTCGCGACGTAGTCCTCGACCTGGCGATCCGACGAGAACCGCCACTGCGACATCGCGACGCTGGCGCGCATGATGTCCAGCCAGCGCGGCCGCTGGGCATAGGCGGCGAGCACCTCGCGCTCCAGCACCTGGTGCAGCAGCTCGCGGTCGCGCCGGTCGACCCGCGCGGCGTCGTGCTCGTCGAACGCGTCGTCGTCGGGGTCGGGGTCGCCGATCTTCCAGCCGGTGACGCCGTGGACGCAGCCCTCCGGCCACCAGCCGTCGAGCACCGAGACGTTGGGCACGCCGTTCATCGCCGCCTTCATCCCCGAGGTCCCCGACGCCTCGAGCGGCCGCCGCGGGTTGTTGAGCCAGACGTCGGCGCCGCGCGTCATCAGCGCGCCGATCCGCAGGTCGTAGTTGTCGAGCAACACGACGTGGCGGGGGTGGTGCCGGGCGGCGTCGAGCAGCCGGCCGACCAGCGCCTTGCCCTGCAGGTCGCGCGGGTGCGCCTTTCCGGAATAGACGATCTGGATCCCGCGGTCGAACAGCCGCGCCAGCGCGGCCTCGTCGCCGAGGATCAGGTCGGCCCGCTTGTAGGCCGCGGCGCGCCGCGCGAAGCCGATCGTGAGCTGGTCGAGCGCGAGGTGGGCGCCGGTGCGCCGGGCGACCTCGGCGAGCAGCTCGCTCTTCATCTGCTGGTGCGCGGCCCACAGCTCGCTGTCCTGGCGCTCGCGCGGCTTGTCGGGCACCAGCGCGGCGCGGATCCGCGCGTCCTGCCAGGTCGGCTGGTGGACCCCGTTGGTCACGCTGATGATCGGCGCGGCGCCGTCGACGTGCTTCCACATCTCGCGCGCGGTCTGGCCGTGGAGCTCGGCGACGCCGTTGGCGATCCGCGCCAGCCGCAGCCCGGCGATCGTCATCGAGAACGGATCGCCGCCGATCACCTCGAGCTCGGCGTCGGTGAAGCCGAGGTCGGCGTCCATCTTGCGCATCAGGTCGAGCTCGTGGACCTCGTTGCCCGCCGGCACCGGCGTGTGCGTGGTGAACACGACGTGGGCGCGCAGCCGGTCGATCCGCTCGCTCAGGGTGGTCCCGCCGTAGCGCTGCTGGCGCAGCAGCTCGAGCCCGGCGAACACCGCGTGGCCCTCGTTGAAGTGGAACACCTCGGTCTTCTCGCCGAGCGCGGTGAGCAGGCGCACGCCGCCGACCCCGAGCACGATCTCCTGCGCCAGCCGGTCCTCGACCCCGCCGCCGTACAGCCGCTGGGTGATCCAGCGATCCTCGTCGCGCTCGGGCTCCAGCAGGTAGAGGTCCGAGGTCAGGTAGCGGTCGACCCGCCAGGCGCGCAGCGGCACCTTCTTGCCGCGCACCGTGACCTCGACCCGGGCGTCGATCCGGCGCAGCACGTCGCGCACGGTCCTGGGGTACTGATCCTCGATCGCGCCGCCGACCCCGATCACCTGCCGCGTGTAGCCCTCGTCCCACAGGAGCCCGATGCCGGTCACTGGCACATGCAGGTCACCTGCGGACTTCATGTGATCGCCGGCCAGGACCCCCAGGCCACCGGCGTAGATCGCGAACGCGGGGTCGAGCCCGTACTCCATGCAGAAGTACGCGACGCGGGGACACGGCACCATGGAATGACTGCCTCCAGGGCGCACGGTGCCGAACCCGGCGCGCGCCTGCAAGCGACGGTGCGAAAAAGCCGCCCTTGTTGCCAAATACAACGCGGGGTTAGCGTCGTGTTGCGCTCGTCGAGCGCAGCGAGACAGTGGGGACCCCGACGGCGCCGCCGGCGGGGCCGGGGCGGAGACCCGTGGGATCGACGCTCGCTGTCAGCCGGTGCCGTGCGATTTCTTGGCAGCACACCCCCTCGTCGAGTACAGAATGAAGGAATGAAGTCGCGCCGTCCCCCCGTATCCCCGGAGGACCAGGCGCTGTTCCTGGCCGCGGTCGACGGTGCGCGCCCGCTGGACACCCGAGACCGCCTGCCGATCCCCCCGCCGCCGCCGTCCCCGGTGCGGGTCGTCGAGTTGCCGCCCGAGGTCTTGCTACAGGTCGAGGGCGATGCCCAGCGCTACAGCGCCCGCGCGCCCGGTGTCAGCCGCGCCCAGATGTCCGAGCTGCGCGCCGGCAAGGTGCGCGCCGAGGACACGCTCGACCTGCACGGCCAGACCGTCGAGATCGGCAGGCAGCAGTTGCGTGAATTCCTGATCGCCGCCCACAAGCTGCGCCGGCGCTGCGTGCTGGTGGTCCACGGCAAGGGCAC
>JBGQCL010000329.1:0-13758 GCA_041495365.1 Kofleriaceae bacterium
ACGGGCCTCCTCGTTCGAGGATCTCGGATCGGTCGCAGCGGCCGTCGCAGTACCGGTCGCAGTACCGGTCGCAGCTCCATCCAGGGTGGAAATCGCCGGGATTGCCGACGAGGATGACGTCATCACGCGCTTCATCTTGGGGCCTCGCGCCCAGCAGTACAGAGACACAGAATCACAGTGGGTACCGGTACAGTGAGGGCTGTGCTGGTCGGTCGGTCGGTAACTGTCATGGCCGGGATCGCAGGTGACGAGTACAGTCGTCGCGTGGTGGCAACCTCTTCAGGCTTCCTGTACGAGCATCTGGCCGCCGAGCTGGGCCAGGCGATCGATCGCGGAGCGTTGCGGGCGGGAGACCGGCTGCCGTCGGTGCGGCGGTTCGCCCAGGAGCGCAGCGTATCGGTCGCGACCGTGCTCGAGGCATACATGCGGCTCGAGAACGCCGGGTTGATCGAGGTCCGGCCCAAGTCGGGGCACTTCGTGCGCCGGCGCAGCGCGCTGACCGCCGAGCCGCGCCGGCCGCGCAGCTGCTCGACGCCGTCGCGGGTCACGGTGTCCGACGCGTACATGAAGATCCTCGCGGCGATGCGCGATCCGGAGCTGCTGCCGCTGGGCTGTGCGACGGTCGATCAGGCATTCCTGCCGATTCAAGCGCTCAACCGGCTGGTGATTCAAGTGACGCGCGAGATGACCACGGTCGGCGCGCGCTACGAGGGTGCACCGGGGCTGGTCACGCTGCGCCGCCAGATCGCGCGGCGCGCGGTCGAGGCCGGGGTCGCGCTCGGCGAGAACGATCTGTGCACGACGATCGGCGCGACCGAGGCGCTGTCGCTCGCGCTGCGCGCGGTCGCCAAGCCGGGCGACGTGGTCGCGGTCGAGTCGCCGGCGTACTTCGGCGTGCTGCAGACGATCGAGGGCCTCGGGCTGCGCGCGCTGGAGGTCCCGGCCAGCCCGCGGACCGGGCTCGACGTCGCGGTGTTCGAGGAGCTGCTCAAGAGCCAGCCGATCCGCGCGCTGGTGGTGACGCCGACGGTGTCCAACCCGCTGGGCTCGGTGATGTCGGACGAGGATCGCGAGCGGCTGGTCAAGATCACGCGGCGCTACGACGTGCCGATCATCGAGGACGACGTCTACGCCGAGCTGGTGTTCGACGGCTCGCGGCCGCGGCCGCTGCGCGCGTTCGCCGGCCCGAGCGAGGACAGCCACGTGCTCCTGGTCGGCTCGGTGTCCAAGACGCTCGCGCCGGGCTACCGGGTCGGCTGGCTGGCCGGCGGCCGCTGGCACGATCAGATCCTGCGGCTCAAGTTCAGCCACACGCTGGCGTGCCCGACGCTGCCGGGGATGGCGGTCGCCGAGTTCCTCGCCAGCGGCGGCTACGATCGCCACCTGCGCCGGCTGCGCGCCGCGCTCGCGACCAACGTCGAGCGCTACCGCGAGTGCATCGCCACCGAGTTCCCCGAGGGCACGCGGGTGTCGGCGCCGCGCGGCGGCTTCGTGCTGTGGGTCGAGCTGCCGCCCGGGGTCGACGCGCTGGAGCTCCACGAACAGGCGCTGCGCTGGCGGATCGTCGTCGCGCCGGGTCCGCTGTTCTCGGCGCGCCAGCGGTTCACCAACTTCATCCGGATCTCGGCCGGCGCACCGTGGTCCGAGAGAATTGCCGACGGGCTGCGAACGCTAGCGCGGCTGGTCGCTCGCGAGTGAGCTGAACTACCGCCCCGGCGCCCGGGCTTGGCGCAAGCTTGCCGACCGCTCCGAACGGGCGCGCGGCCTGGTCAGGATCGTGACCGGCGAGGTTGGCTCGCCGGCGAGACATCGTTCGAGATCCATGGCGTTCGTCGAGATCGATGGAAGCCTGTACCATGACGGTATGGTTCGCCCGGCAGCGCTCTACATCCGCTACGAGGACTTCCTCGACACCGAGCGGAGGAGCGACCTCAAGCACGAGTGGCTCGATGGAGTCGTCTATGCCATGGCAGGGGGTACCGTCGAGCACGCCCGTCTCGCAGCGAACATGACCGCAGTGCTCAAGCAGGCCCTCACCACCTGCGAGGTGTTCTCGTCGGACGTCATGCTGTTCGTCCGAGCGACCAAGCTTTCGACCTACGCCAATGTCGCCGTCGTGTGCGGCGCGGTGGAGTCGCAGAAGGTGGAGCGCGATGGCCGCCTCCTTGGCGAGGCGCTCCTCAACCCGACCGTGATCGTCGAGGTGCTCTCCGATTCGACCGAGGACTACGACCGAGGCGAGAAGTTCCACCACTACATGATGATCCCGTCGCTCCAGAACTACGTGCTCGTCTCGCAGGACGAGGCGAAGATCGAAGTATTTTGCCGCCCCGAGCGCGGGCGCTGGGAGCATGGCGTGGCACGCGCCGGCGAGACACTGGTCATCGCCGGCCGGACGATCCGCGTGGACGACGTGTATCGACGCGCGGGTGATGAATAGATCGTTCACACCGGCAGCCACAGCGGGTGGTGACGCCGGCGGTGTCCAACCCGCTGGGCTCAGTTCAGCCACACGCTGGCGCGCCCGACCCTGCCGAGGATGGCGGTCGCCGAATTCCTGGCCAGCGGTGGCTACGATCGCCACATGCGCCGGCTGCGCGCCGCGCTCGCGACCAACGTCGAGCGCTACGGCGAGTGCATCGCCACCGAGTTCCCGGAGGGCGCGCGGGTATCGGCGCCGAGCGGCGGCTTCGTTCTGTGGGTCGAGCCGCCGCCCGGCGTCGACGCTCGAGCTCCACGATCAGGCGCTGCGCTGGCGGATCGTTGTCGCGCCGGGTCCGCTGTTCCGCCGCGCCAGCGGTTCACCAATGTCATCCGGATCTCGGCCGGCGCGCCGTGGTCGGAGAGAATTGCAGACGGACTGCGAACGCTCGCGCGGCTGGTCGCCCGGGAGTAGTAGAGCCGCGCGACGCGACCGTGAGGGTGAGTAGACTGGCTCGGGCCGGTGATCTCGCATGACCGCAGACGAGCTTGGAACAGCTCGAGGTTTGCTGGTCCGAACATCCACGGCATCCAGGCGTCTCACGGTGTGGCTGAAAGCAGGGGACCGCGATGGTGTTATGATCACCGTGGTTCATGGGCCATCCCGTCGCCGGTGAGCTATTTGCGCAGCGTTTCCTGGTCGAGGATCGGATCGCCATCGGTGGTATGGGCTCGATCTTTCGCGCGATCGATCAGCAGAGCGGTCGACCTGTCGCGCTCAAGCTCCTCCAGGCGCAGGTCTCCGCGGCAGACGTCGAGCGCTTCGCGCGCGAGGCCCAGATCCTCGGCGAGTTGCCCCACCCCCACATCGTCCCCTACGTGGCGCACGGTGTCGACGAGGCAGGCCAGCCCTACCTGGTGATGGAGTGGCTCGAGGGCGAGAACCTGGCCGAGCGCATCCACCGCGGACCGCTCGGCCTGCGCGACACCGCAGCGGTGGCGCTCGGCGTGGGCGCGGCGCTCGCCGAGGCGCACCAGCGCGGCGTCATCCATCGCGATCTCAAGCCGTCGAACCTCTTCCTCCCCGACCGCGATCTGGCCCGCATCGTCGTGCTCGACTTTGGGATCGCGCGCCGCACGCTGCACATGGGGGCCGTGACGTGCACCGGCGCCGTCATCGGCACACCCCAGTACATGTCGCCCGAGCAGGCACGCGGCGAGCGCGAGCTCGGACCACCGACGGACATCTTCTCTCTCGGCTGCGTTCTGTACGAGTGCCTCGCGGGCACGCCACCCTTCCTCGGCGACCACGCGGTCGCGATCCTGGTCAAGGTCATGTTGAACGAGCCGAGGCCGATCCGGGCGCGGCGCGCCGACGTTCCGGAGGCGTTCGCCAGCCTGATCGATCGGATGCTGCGCAAGGACCCCCGCGTGCGGTTCCCGGACGGCCTGGCCGTGTGCGAGGCGCTCCGCCACCTGGAGCTGCCGGCCGAAGATTCGATCCCGGCCGCGACGCCGACGGTGAGGATGACGTCGCTGATACCCGACGAGCAGCGCGCGCAGCCCCCGCACGACCAGGCCTTGCACGAAGCGCTCCGCCGGCTGGAGCCGCCGTCGGAGGAGTCGATCCAGGTCGCGACGCCGACGACGCGCGTGACGTCGCTGTGGGTGCCCCAGGAACAGCGGATCGTCAGCTTGGCCGTCGCCGTGCCGAGGAGCGGCGAGCATGAGCGCACCACTGCGCTCGTGGGCGACAGAGGCACACCGCCCACGCTCCCGCCGTCCCTCAAGCACGAGCTGCTTCAGCTGGGCGCGATCGTCGAGCTACTCGCCGACGGGACGGTCATGGTGACGATGCCCCCCTCGGCGAGCGCTTCGGATCAGGCATTCCTGGCGGTGCGCTGCGGGCTGATCCTCGCGGAGCATCTGCTGGACGTCGAGGTCGCGGTGGCCACCGGCCGCGGCCACCTGCAGGGGCAGCTGCCCATCGGCGAGGCCATCGATCGCGCGTTCGAGCTGCTCGAGGACTCCCCCCGCGCACGGACACCCGAGGCGCCGTGCAACGTGTGGCTCGACACCCTCACCGAGGACCTGCTCGCCGGCCGCCTCCAGATCGAGCACGAGGACGGTCGGGCGCGCGCCGTACGCGCGCAGGATCCCGCGACGGGCGAGGACGTGCGCCGCCTGCTCGGCCAGCCGACGTCCTGCGTCGGTCGAGAGCAGGAGCTGGCGACGCTGGAGTCGATCCTCTCGACCTGCATCGGCGACTCGGTGGCGCGCGCGGCGGGCGTGGTGGCGCCGCCAGGCATGGGCAAGTCCCGCCTGCGCCACGAGTTCCTGCATCGGGCGGCGCAGCACCACCCGGAGCTGGTGGTGCTCCTCGGGCGCGGCGAGATCATGAACGTCGGGGCGCCCTACGGGATGCTGGGCCAGGCCCTGCGCCGGCTGTGCGGCCTCGCCGGCGGCGAGCCCGACGCTGTGCGGACCGAGCGGCTGCGCGAGCGGCTCGGGCTTCACCTGGCAGGGACATCGGCGGCGCAGGTCGTCGCCTTCCTCGGTGAGCTGTGCGGCGTCTGCCTCTCCGGCGACCGGATCCCCGCGATGCACGCCGCGCGTAGCGATCCTCGCATGATGCATGAGCACGTGAAGCTGGCCTTTCTCGACTGGCTGCGTGCCGAGTGCCTGGTCGCGCCGGTGCTGCTCGTCCTCGAGGATCTGCACTGGGGTGACGCGCTCACCGTGCAGCTGCTCGAGCAGGCGCTGCGCGAGCTCGCAGAGCTGCCGCTGTTCGTCTTCACGCTGGCGCGGCCCGAAGCGCAGGCGCAGTTCCCCTCATTCTGGGCTTCGTCCAGTCTCCAGGTGCTGCCGCTGCAGGTGCTCACCCGGCGCGTGTGCGAGCGGCTGGCGCAGGAGGTGCTGCAGTACGCCCTCGGCCACGCCCCCGACGCCGAGACGGTGGCCCACGTGGTCGCGCAGGCAGCAGGCCACCCGCTCTATCTGGAGGAGCTGATCCGCGCCGTCGCCGAGGGGCGCCATGACACGCTGCCGGAGACGGTCCTGGCGATGTTGATGGCACGCCTGTCGCAGCTGGACGCCGGCGCGCGGCAGATGCTACGTGTGGCGAGCGTGTTCGGGGAGACGTTCACGCGCGGCGGGCTGGCGGCGCTCCTCCGCGACGAGCAGCGCACGGTGGACGCGGACGCGACGCTGGCGATGCTGGTGCGCGCCGAGTTCATCGAGCCGCAGCGGGACGGGTGGGCGGCGCCCCAGACGCGGTTCAAGTTCCGCCACGCCCTGGTGCGCGACGCGGCCTACAGCCTGTTCACCGAGGGCAACCGCATCATTTCGCACCGCCTGGCGTGCGCCTATCTCGAGCAGTCGGGCGGCGCCGATCCGGTGGTGCTGGCGGAGCACGCCTACCAGGGCAACGCGCTCGAGCTGGCGGCGCGGTTTTACATCGAGGCCGGCCAGCGGGCGCTCTCGAGCTTCGACCTCGACGCGGCCGAGCACCACGCGCGGCGCGCGATCGAGTGCGGCGTGCGCGATGAGCAGCTCGGAGCGGTGCGCGCCATCCAGGCATGGCTCGCGAATTTCCGGCTCGATCTCCAGGGAGGGTACACCCACGCGCTCGAGGCCCTCGAGATCCTGAAGCCGGGGGGCTTCTGGTGGACCAAGACCTACGCGATCTGCTTCTACTCGTTCTTCATGCTCGATCGCCGCGAGCACGCCGACCGGATCATCCGCACGTTCCTCGAGTCGGAGCCCGATCCGGATGCGCGGCTGGCTTACCTCGAGTCGGGAGCCGTCCTCGCCATCTTCTTCACTGCCACTGGCGCGCGCCACACCAACAACCAGGTCATCGACCGGCTGACCCAGGTCACAGCCAACGTCGATCCCAGGGACCGGGGCTACCTCATGATTGCAACGGCGTGGCGGAACGTCTTTCTCGAGCTCGATCCCTATCGGGCCCTGGGGGAGGCGCGACAGGCCGCTGCGCTGTTCCGCGAGAGCGGCAAGCAGCTGTGGCTCGCCGAGGCGCTCTTCGCAGCGGGCATGGCGCTCACGTCCATGGGCGTCTGGACGAAGGGCGAAGAGGTGCTGCGCGAGGCCGCGCACACCAGCGGGGACGTCTTCTACGACACGGTGATCCACCTGCACCTTGGGTTCAACCTGGCCGTCCAGGCCTGCACGGCCAAGCAGGAGGAGGCGCGTCGGATCAGCAACGCCTACCGCGATCAGCCGCAGCTCGGGCCCGCCGTCCAGGGGTTTGCGAACAAGGTCCTGGCGGACGTGGCGATGGCTGCTGGCGATCGGGAGACGGCAGAGGTGGCTGTCCGCGCCGCGCTCGAGGGCTTTGGGGCGATGCTGTCCTATCGCCTGCAGGTCGTCCCCACGGCGGTCGCGCTGTCCCTGACGCAGGGTCGAGTCGCCGACGCGCGCCGGCTGGCCGAGGAGGCGCTGGTGCAGCTCGAGGAGCAAGGTGGACTCGGCATCTGCGATGTCCCGACGCGGCTGGCGGTGGCGCAGGCGCGCTTCGCCGATGGCGATCGGGAGGGTGGGCGGAGCGCCCTGCGGAGCGCGCTCGAGCGGCTACGGCTGTGCGCTGGCAGGATCCAGGATGCCGGGATGCGCGCGAGCTACCTGGCGCGCGCGCCCCACCGTCAGCTCATGGATCTGGCGCGGGAGCACGGCTTGCTCCCGCCGGCGTTCATGCCCGGAGAGGGGCCTGGCCGCCCGCCCGATGGGGGTTAGCATCCGCGGGACACCCGGGCGGGGCACCGGGGTGTATGGTGGGTGATGCCGGCGCTGTGCCACGGGTGGAACACCTCGGCGCGGTCCGGCGTTGTCCAGGAGGAGGGAACGCCCATGACGAAATCGACTGTCTTGCTCGTGATCGCGCTCGCCGCGGGGTCTGCATATGCCGACGACCCGAAGCCGCCGCCCGCCGCGGCGGACGCCAAGCCCAAGGACGCCCCGAAGGACGCGACCAGCGCGTCGGCCGAGGTCAAGGCCGGCACCGGCGTCGAGAAGCACGAGGTCGTCGGCGAGGCGGCCAGCTTTCCGGCCGGCACCACGGTGTGGGTGTGGTCGCAGGTCACCAACGGTGAGGGCAACATCAAGCACGTGTGGAAGCGCGACGGCAAGGAGGTGTGGAGCGCCACGCTGCCCGTCGGCTCCAAGCGCTGGGCGACCTCGTCGCGGCGCACGATCCCCGCGGCGGGCAGCTGGCAGGTCGACGTGACCACCGAGGCCGGCCAGCAGCTCGGCACCGTGTCGTTCACGATCCAGTGACGTCGCCGCCGGCCTCATCATCCGGGCGGTCGGCTTCATCATCCGGGCCGCCGGCGCTGTCCGGACCCGCGGTGGCGCTCGCGCCGCGGCGGCGGCGGATCACCCAGGCGCGCACCGCGCCGGCCCAGTAGTAGCTGACCGGCAGCACGACCAGCGTGAGCAGCGCCGACGAGATCGTCCCGCCGACCACGACGACGGCGATCGGGCGCTGGGTCTCGCTGCCGATCGCGTGCGACAGCGCCGCCGGCAGCAGCCCGAGCGACGCCAGCATCGCGGTCATCAGCACCGCGCGCAGCCGGTCGCGCGCGCCCTCGATCGTCGCGGTCCACGGGTCCTCGCCGCAGCCGAGCCGGGTTCGGATCGCGCTGACCACGAGCACGCCGTTGAGCACGGCCTGGCCGAGCAGCGCGATGAAGCCGACCGCCGCCGACACCGACAGCGTCATGCCGGCGACGGCGAGCCCGACCAGTCCGCCGAGCAGCGCGACCGGCATGTTGCACAGGATGATCACCGCGTCCCACACCGAGCCGAACGCCGAGAACAGCAGCAGGAAGGTGAGCAGGATCGACAGCGGCAGGACCAGGGTGAGCCGCTGCATCGCGCGCTCCTGGTTCTCGAACTCGCCGCCCCAGGTCAGCTCGTAGCCGGTCGGCAGGCTGACCGCGGCGGCGACCCGCTGGCGGGCCTCGGCGACGAACGACCCGAGGTCGCGGTTGCGCACGTTCATGCGGATGCCGACGTAGCGCTTGCCGCTCTCGCGGGTGATCGCGGCGCGGCTCGCGTCGATCGAGACGTCCGCGAGCGCCTTGAGCGGGACCAGCGCGCCGTCCTTGAGCGGGATCCGCAGGTTCCTGATCGCGTCGACCGACTGGCGCGCGGCGACCGGCAGCCGCACCGTGACGTCGAACTTCTTCTCCTGCTCCCACATCTCCGATGCGACGTGACCCGACAGCGCGGTCTCGGCGAAGTCCTGCAGCGCGCCGAGGTCCATGTCCCAGCGGGTCAGCGCGTCGCGGTCGGGCCGGATCGCGATCGCCGGCTGCTCCGACGACTTGACGATGCCGAGATCGGTGACGCCGGGGACCCTGGCGATCGCGTCCTCGATCTGGCCGGCGATCCGGGTCAGCTGATCGAGGTCGTCGCCGTACAGCTTGACCGCGACCTCGCCGAACTGGCCGCTGATGTTCTCGGCGACGTTGTCGCGGATCGGCTGGCTGAAGTTGTACTCGATGCCGGGGATCTCCTTCAGGTTCCGGTTCATCTGCTCGATGATGTCGTCGAGCGTGTGGATGGTGTCGCGCCACTCGTCCATCGGCCGGAGCTTGACGAACACCTCGAGGTTGTTGAGCAGCGTCGGATCGGTGCCGTCCTCGGGGCGGCCGAGCTGCGACATCAGCTCGGTGATCTCGGGGATGTCGCGCCGCATCAGCTGGGTGATCTGCGGGGTGAGCCTGCGGCCCTCGGTGAGCGAGATCGTCGGCGGCAGCGTGTAGGTCACGTACAGCGCACCCTCGTTGAGCTCGGGCAAGAACTCGGTGCCGAGCCGCGGCGCGAGGTCGACGCCGGCGTAGACCAGCGCGAGCGCGCCGACCAGCACCGCGACCGGGTTGCGCATCGCGTGGAGCAGGGTCGGCCGGTAGGCCCGGGCGGCGAGCCGCAGCACCGGCGACTGCTTGATCGGCTTGTGGCGGCGCAGCGCGAAGAAGCACAGCACCGGGACCAGCGTGAAGCTGACCAGCATCGCGCCGATCAGCGCGCTGACCACGGTGTGGGCCATCGGCGCGAAGATCCGGCCCTCCACGCGCTGCAGCGCGAAGATCGGCAGGTAGGCCGCGACGATGATCAGCAGCGAGAACAGCGTGGGCCGCGCGACCTGGCGCGCCGCGCTGTAGATCGCCTCGATCCGCGCCGGCGTCCGCTTGTGCTGGTAGGCGTCGCCCGCGCAGTGGCCGAACACGTGCTCGACCAGGATCACCGCGCCGTCGACGATGATCCCGAAGTCGACCGCGCCCATCGACAATAGATTTGCCGACATCCCGCGGCTGCGCAGGTAGATGAACGACGCCGCGAGCGACAGCGGGATCACGATCGTGACCACCAGCGAGGCGCGCAGCGACAGCAGGAAGATGAACAGCACCACGGTGACCAGCAGCGCGCCCTCGCCGAGGTTGTGGAACACGGTGTCGAGCGTGGTGTCGACCAGGTCGGTGCGGTCGTAGAACGGTTGGAGCCGGATCCCACCGGGCAGCGCGTGCTGGTCGAGCTCGGCGATCCGGCCGCGCAGCGCCGCGAGCACGACCGACGGGTTCTCACCCCGCCGCATCAGCACGATGCCCTCGACGGTGTCGAGGTCGCCGCCCCGGGTGACCACGCCCTGGCGCGGCGCGTAGCCGACCGTGACGGTCGCGACGTCGCCGAGCTTGACCGGCACGCCGGCGTGGAACCCGACCCGGACCTTGGCGATCTCGTCGACCGAGCGGAACGTGCCGAGCGAGCGGATCACGAACACCTGCGCGCCGCGCTCCAGCGTGCCGCCCGACGCGTTGGCCGACGCCTTCGACAGCGCCTGGAACACGTCGTCGAGCACGACGCCGAGCGCGGCGAGCTTGACCGGCTGGGGCTCGACGTGGATCTCCTGGACCAGCCCGCCGTACGACACCACGTCGGCGACGCCCGGCACCCGCATCAGCGCCGGCCGCACGATCCAGTCCTGGACCGTGCGCAGGGTCATCGGATCGGCGCCCGGGCCCTCGAGCGAGTAGCGATAGACCTCGCCGATCGGGGTCGCGAGCGGACCGAGATCGGGCGAGATGCCCTGCGGCAGGTTGGCGTCCGGGATCCGCTCCATGATCTGCTGGCGCGCGACCAGCGGATCGACGCCGTCCTGGAACGTCAGCGTGAGCTGCGACAGGCCGAACAGCGAGATCGAGCGCAGCCGGAACAGCCCGGGGACGCCGTTGAGCGCGCGCTCGAGCGGGATCGACACCCGGCGCTCGACCTCCTCGGTCGGCTGGCCGGGATACAGCGTGATGATCTGGACCTGGGTGTCGGTCGGATCGGGGAATGCCTCGATCGTGAGGTTCTGGTACGAGTACCAGCCGGCCCCGGCGAGGAACACCGCGAGGATGAAGATCAGCAGGCGCGTGGACAGCGAGCCGTGGATCAGCTTGTCGATCATCGAGTCGATTCCTCGGGCGTCGGGGCGCGGCTAGTTGTCGAGCGCGATCTGGTTGTCGAGCAGGATCGCGCCGGACAGCACGATCCGATCGGTCGGCGACAGCCCGGCGATCACCGGGACGGTGCCGGCGCTCGCCGAGCCCACCGTGATGTCGTGGCGGCGCAGCGCACCGTCGGGCTCCTGGCGGTAGACGTAGCTCTTCGCGCCATCGGACAGCACCGCCGAGCTCGGCAGGGTGACCGCGACCGGCGTCGGATCGAACCACCGGATCGTGGCGTACGCGTTGGGCCGCAGCGCGCCGTCGGGGTTGTCGAGCCGGAGCCGGACCGGCACGGTGTGGCGATCGGGGTCGACCACCGCCGAGACCTGCTCGATCACCGCGTCGCGCTCGCTGTCGCCCGGGCCGCCGCCCAGGCCGGCGCCGTGAATGCTGACCTTGGCCCGGGTGCCGGGGACGACCGCGCCGACGTCGCTCTCGAACAGGTCGGCGACCACCCACACCGTGGACAGGTCGGCGATCGCCATCACCGAGGCGTTGCTCGGGTCGACCAGCTGGCCGGGGGCGACCGCCTTCTCGACCACCACGCCGTCGCGCGGCGAGGTCAAGGTGAACGAGGTGTCGCTGCCGCCGACGATCTTGAGCGCCGCGAGCTTGTGATCGGCGAGCTGGACCGCGAGGTCGGCCTCGATCGCCTCCTGCCGGGCGGTCACCAGCTCCTTGGCCGGCAGCGAGCCGGCGTCGACCAGCGCCTGGACGCGGTCGAGGTTGGTGTGCGCGGTGGTGCGCTGCGCGGCCGTCTTCGCGAGCTCGGTGCGCAGCTCGGCCAGGCTCGAGCTCGACACGGTGAACAGCGGGGCGCCCGGCTTGACGCGCTGGCCGCGCTCGACGAGCACCGCGGTGACCCGGCCGGCGAGCGGCGAGCCGAGCCGCGACGTCTTCGCCTCGTCGAACGCGATCCGCGCCGGGATCGGATCGGACCAGTGCGGCGCGGCGGCGCTCGGCGCGCCGAGCTTGATCACCTTCCACGCCGGGGCGCCGGGGGCGAGCGCCACCGAGCTCGAGCCGACCGTCATGCCGGGCGCGGCGGGCTCGCTCGGCGGATCGGGGCGCCGGTAGTGGCGTGCGAGCGCGATCGCCAGGGCGCCGGCGGCGAGGCAGATCACCATCGGCAGCCGCAGCGAGCGGCCGGCGGTGGCCGAGGGCAACGGGACATCCTGGCTCATGACGGGCTCCTTGGGCCGGCGTCGCGCGCGGCCTGGTCGTCGAGCCCGAGCTGCTGGCGCAGCTGGGCGCGGACGGTGAACAGATCGAACCGGGTGTCGAGCAGCTCCAGCAGGAGGTCGCGGTGGGCGCGCTCGGCGAGCAGGAGGTCGGACAGCGGCGCCTGGCCGAGGTCGAACGCGCGCCGGGTCTGCCCGACGATCTGGGCCGACTTCGGCACGGTGTCGGAGGTCAGCCGGGCGACCGCCGCCTCGAGCTGCGCGCGCTGCGCGGCCAGCGCCTCGACCTGGCCGGTCGCGTCGCGTACGGCGGCGCGATCCTCGGCGGCCGCGGCGCGGGCGGTGGCGCGGGCGGCCGCCTCGTCGTGGTCTCCGCGATCGAACACCGGCAGCGGGATGCCGAGCGTGAACATCAGGCTCTGGTGCTGGTCGCCGGAGATCGTGAGGTTGTCGAGCGTGTAGCCGGCGCCGATCGTCGGATCGGGGATCCGCCGGTTGTGGGCCAGCGTCGCGTCCCAGCCCAGCGCCTCGACCTCGAGCCGGCTCGCGACCCGCGCAGGGCGGGCCTCGATCGACGCCTCGATCAACGCCTCGTTCGACGCCTCGGCCGCGGCGCGGCTCGCGGCTCGGGCCGGCAGCGGCGCGCCGTCGTCGAGCGCGCCGTCGTCGAGCCCGTCGGCCGAGCATGCGGCGTACAGCACCGCGCCGCACGCCGCGATCGCCCCCGCGACGTCGGACTCGGCGCGCGCGAGCTGGAGTGCGACCGCCTGGGTGTCGAGCTCGATCCGCGCGAACTCGAGCGCCGACAGGTCGCTGTGGTCGAGCCGGAGCTTCTCGCTGGTCTGGAGCTTCTCGGCCGCGGCGAGGTTGGCCGCGGCTGCGCCGTGGCGCGCCGCCACGTAGGCGAGCTTGCCGAGCATCTGGGTCGCCTCACCGAGCCGCGCGCCGAGCGTGCCGGCTGTGGTCTCGGCCGCGGCGCGGACCCGCAGATCGGCGGCGTTCTGGCGCGGCCCGCGCTTGCCGAGCTCGATCAGCTGGTCGACGCCGGCGGTGAAGATCAGCGTCTTGCCGAGCGACAGCGCGGGATTCTCCGAGCCGGGGCCGCCCGAGTTCGCGTTGGTCCGCCCGATCACGAGGTCGCTGGCGCCGAGCGTGAGCTGGGGATTGGGCAGGGCGCGGGTCTGGCGCGCCGCCGCGCGCGCCGCATCGAGCCGGGCGCGCTGCGCGTCGATCAGCGGATCTCGCTCGCGCAGCCACGCCGCGAGCTCGCCGGGCTGGGTCAGCAGCGCGCGCAGCGGCGGTGCGGGCTCGGCGCGCGCGCCGCTGGCCAGGCTCACGATCCAGGCGATAGACCACGACGCGCGATGCATAGGGCTCCGGACACAGACCTCGGCCGGGTGCTCGCGTTATCCAGTGCCCGATGAAGAAACGGTGAAATCGCCGTCGAGGCGGCTTGAATGCATTTCTGCCTCACGTGAGGCGTTCTGGCGGGCGGCGTGCTTCAGCTGTGTCTAACGATCGCGCGGCCGGCGGTCGTGCATCGTGCGGAGTACGGCATGCGCGACGCCTACATCGCCAGACCACCGTGGACGTCGATCGTTTCCCCGCTGAAGTAGTCGCACTCGAGCACGAACTTGACCGCGAGC
>JBGQCL010000330.1:0-13733 GCA_041495365.1 Kofleriaceae bacterium
CACGCGGCGAGTGGACCCGCCCGATGCCGCTCCACGTCACCTTGCGCATGGCGCCGCACGTCTACAACCTGCGCAGCCGGCGCTCGTTCCGCGTCATCGAGGCCTCGCTCCGGATCGGTGGCGATCGGTTCGACGTCCGCGTCATCCAGTTCTCGGTCCAGGGCAACCACATCCATCTCATCGTCGAGGCGCCCGACCGCCGCGCGCTCGCCCGCGCGATCCAGGGCCTCTCGATCCGGATCGCCAAGGGGCTCAACCAGATGATGGGCGCTCCGGCCGCGTGTTCGACGATCGCTATCACGCCCGCGTGCTGCGCACGCCCACCGAGGTCCGCCACGCCATCCACTACGTCCGCGAGAATGCGCGCAAGCACGCCGCCCAGCGCGGCGAAGGAACTGTAGATCCTCGGGAGACCCCGTGTCGTGGATGCAGTGGTCGACGCGGATCCTCGTGACGAGGTCCGCGGTCGCGCTGCCCGAGGCGTCGATCTCGACAGCCGGAGGCGCGTCGCCCACGGCGTATGCACATTCCTTGAGGGCCTCGGCGCGAAGCTCGCCGACCCGGATGGTCCGCTGTTCGAAGGCCTGGCACTCGTTCCGCAGGTCACCGGTATGCTGGACGAACGCAAAGGTCAGATCGAGCAACCCGAGCGCGGCGTCGACGTCGTCCGTACGCGACCAGGTGGCGGTCTCCGGATCGAGCTTGCTGGCCCTGGGGATCAGCGCGTCGCCCGTGAGCGTCGCCTGCGCCGACCGGACCGCCTCGTACAGCGCCGGTCCGCGACCCTCGGACCTCGCGATCTCGGTTCCATCGACGCGAACGAGGGTGAGGGTGACCTGGAAGCCGGGTGAGCTCCAGGTCACCTCTCCATCGAGGTACGCCTGCGCTCGCTGTCGCGCCGCAGCCACCGTGTCGGCCTGCGCCCCGGGATCGTCGTACGGCGCCTCCGGGAACTTGTTCGTGGGCTCGCGCGGCAGGCCCAGGAGCTCGGCGGGGACGAGCGTGCGCTCGCCGCGTCCACCGAGGAGCAGCCGGGCCCGCTCGCACGCGATCGCCGCCGCCGCGGCCCCGAGCCAGCCGGCGGGCTCGGTGATGCCCGACACGCGCAGGATCGGGCAGGCGAGCTTCGAGCTGGGATCCGCGAGCGGCGAGGGGCCGGGCACCGGCGGCTCCGGGACCGGGCGACGCGCGCGGACCAGCCCCAGCCCCAGCAGCATGAGCGCGGCCGCGAGTCCCAGCAGGATCCCGCGGTGCGGTCGCCAGCGCGTCGGTGGCGGGCTCGGCGCGACGCGGTCGCGCGGCGGGAGCAGCGCCTCGGCCTCGCCGGGCCGGCGCTCGACCGGGACGGTCTCCGCGACCGCGGCGTCGCCCGCCTGCGCGAAGTGCACCGCCGGCGCGCCGAACGGGGCGCCCGGCGCGGTCGCGAACGGCTCGAGGACCGCGAGCACCTCGTGCAGATCCGCCGGCCGGTGCGAGCGCTCGCGCATGAGCATGCGCTCGACGAGCCGTGACACACCCTCCGGAAGGCCGTCGACTTGCCGCGCGAGCGGTACGAACGGCTTCGCCACCACGTGCTTCAGGACCTGGCCCACGTTGTCGCCGTCCGTCGGTCGGGCGCCGGCCAGGCACTCGTAGACGACCACGCCGAGCGCCCAGATGTCGGCGCGATGATCGAGGTCGCGCTCCCCGAACACCTGCTCGGGCGCCATGTACGCCGGGGTCCCGAGCACGGCCGTCGTGGTGAGCCCTGCCGAGCGCATCGCCTCCCCGTCGAGCGCGGTCAGCTTGGCGATCCCGAAGTCGAGCACCTTGACGACGCGCTCCCCGGCCGCGGTGCGCGCCACGAAGATGTTCTCCGGCTTGAGGTCGCGGTGCACGACCCCGAGCGCGTGCGCGGCGCCGACCGCGGAGATCACCGGCACCAGGAGGTCGGCGAGCGCCGGGACGGACAGCGTCCGGTCGCGGACGAGCACGTCGCGCAGCGACTCGCCGTCCAGCAGCTCCATCGCGAGCGCCGGCGGCCCTTCGTCGAGCTCGAGCACGTCGAACAGCTCGACCACGTTCGGGTGGCGCACGACCTACGCCGCGCGCGCCTCGTGCAGGAACCGGCGGCGCGCCGCCGGATCGTCGACCGCGTCTTTGATCCGCTTCAGCGCGGTGCGTCGGCCGGTGACCAGATCGTCGGCGGCCCAGATCACGCCCATGCCGCCCTCGCCGACGCGGCCGACGAGGCGATAGCGCGCGGCGATCACGGCGCCGGGTACCCAGTCGATCGCGCGCATCGCGCTATCTTGCCCGATCTGCGCCAGCGGTTCACACCATGCTTCCGCGATCCCAGTCGAGGGGGGAACCTGGCCGCGGACCCGGGGCGCCCGGGCGGCGGCGACTTCGCTTCCGTCACTTCGAGTGCCGCGCTCCTCCGGGGTGCGGTAGGATGGCCTCGTGGTGGACGGACGCGTGAAGGGTGGACTGAAGATCAACCCGCCGCCGAGCACCCCGGTCCGGCGCTGGGCCGTGCTGGTCGGCGTCGCCCGGTACAAGGATCCGGCACTCGAGCTTCGCTACGCCGATCGCGACATCGAGGAGCTCTGGAAGCTGCTGCAGACCCCGCGCTGCGGCGAGTTCATCGACGCCCACGTCCGCAAGCTGGTCAACGATCAGGCGACCATGGCCGAGATCCTGCGCGCGCTGCGCAGTTTCCTGCATTCCGCCTCGGAGGATGACCTCGTCTTCATCTACTTCTCGGGCCACGGGATGAGGGACCCGCAGCGCCAGGTCCACTACTTCCTGCCCTACGAGACCGACCACCGCGATATCGCCGGCACCGCGCTGCCGATGCGCGAGATCCTGCAGTCGCTCGAGGAGAACGTCCGCGCGCGGCGCATCATCCTGATGATGGACGCCTGCCACAGCGGGGCGATCGGTGTCCACAAGGGCATCACGCCGGCCGATCCGGTCATCCTCGAGCGCTACCTCAGCGAGTTTCAGGCGTCGATGCCGGGCTTCGCCGTGTTCACGTCGTCGGAGGCCGGCGAGCAATCGCGGGAGGACGACGCGCTCCGGCACGGCGTGTTCACCCACCTCGTGCTGGAAGCCCTGCGCGGCAAGGCCAGTCCACACAAGGACAAGGTGACGCTCGGCGATCTGATCGAGTACGTGACCCGGCGGAGCCGGGAGTTCGGGCTGCAGCACCCGTCTCCTGACAGCCGCGACTTCGATCGCGACTTCGTGGTGGCGGTGACCGGCGGGTCCAACGCGGCCACGCGGCGCGAGCTGGGCCGCGCGGTGTTCGAGATGGCGCTCGAGTCCAAGGATCGGCGGCGGTTCGCTTCGGCCGCGCGTCACCTCGCCGCCGCGCACGACCTCGCGCAGCACGAAGGGGGCCTTCCAGAGGCGCTCCTGCTCGCCGGGATCGCCGAGCTTGGCGCCGGCGACGGCGTGCGCGCCTGCGAGCATCTGCGGGAGGCCGCGCGGGCGGCGCCCGAGGGCCGGCCGGGCTGCGAGGATGCGGGTTACTACCTCGGCGTCGCCCACGCCCTGAGCGGCGAGCTCGGCGAGGCGAGGCGGGTGTTCGACGACTTCGCGCGCGCGCGCCCGACCAGCCGGCACGCACCGCTCGCGCGGGCGCTGGCCCTCGCGTTCGCGCGGGGACCGGCACCGACGAGCAGCCCAGGCGGCCGGCTCCATGCGCTGCTGATCGGGGTCAACGAGTCGGCGGGCTTCACGCTGAGCGGTGCCGCCAACGATGTCCGTTTGCTGAGCCAGCTGGTGAAGACGCATCCCGGAACGTCCGAGCAGACCAGGGTGAGGCTGGTAAACGAGGAGGCGACTCGCGAGCGCATCCTCCACGAGCTGCGCCGGCTCGTCGAGACGTCCGCCGAGGATCAGGTTCTCGTCGCGTTCAGCGGCATGGCGGTAGACGGTGATGCCTGGCTGGTTCCGTACGATGCACGACGCATCACCCGGGGGCCCGGCAATCCGCGATCCTTCCTGGAAGGAACGATCGGCGTCGGTGAGCTCGACCAGGCGTTGAACGCGATCCCCGCCCGCCGAAAACTGCTCTTGCTGGATACTCGATCGCACGTCGAGTTCGTCCGGCGGGCGAGCTTGCCTTCGTGCATGTACAGCGTGCTGTTCGCCGCCGGACCCGGCATCGGTCCAGCAGAGATGGAGTTCGAGCTCGATGGTGAGCGTCGCCACGCCGGCGTGCTGACCTATGCCTTCGTCCAGGCGATCACCGCGCTGGGCTTCGAGGCTCCCTGGCAGGAAATCCTGACCGGCATCGTGGCGGCGGTCCGTGCGCGAGCCCAGCACATCCCACAGTTTGTCGGGAGCAGCGCGGGTCCATTCCTTGCGGAACGGAGCTCCGTTCCCCAGCTCGTGGAGCTCCTCGACACGAGCCTGTTCGGTGACCGGCGCGCGCGGTCTCCGATCGAGCTCGAGGCCTGGTACGCGACCGCGATCTTGCAGCTGGCAGCGCTGGGAGCGGTCGGATTCTCCGAGCTTCATCTCGCGTTTGCGCAGGCCCTGGCCGCGGCCCGTGCACCGCGTGCCGCGGCGCGCGCACTCCACCGAGCGGTGGAAGACCTGCTGGGCCAGCAGCCTGCGGCAGGGTCGCCGCCATCCGTCGAGCACGGCAGACGAGACGTGGGTGAGCAGCACGACACCGGCGAGGAACGGCATCGTGCTGCCGTCGGCGATGCCCTCGCGTCCGAGATCGCCTGGTGTCGAGCGTCGATCGCGGTCCAGGAACGCAGGTTCGATCACGCGCGTGCGGCGTTCCGTGAGTTCGCGGCGACGGCGTACGCCCACGACGCCGCCCGATGGACAGTGGACTTCAACTTCGAGGTCGGCGGGCTGTCCGAGCGCCGGCCGCGCGCGCTCGTGGTGGGCGTCGACCGGTACGTCGGACCCGAGGTGCGACCGCTGTTCGATGCCGTGAGCGATGCGCGCAGTGTCTACGACGCGCTGCTCACCCGTTGCAACTTCGACGCGAACGACATCCGCTTTTTCGCCAATCCCACGTGCGAGCAGGTCATCCACGTGCTCGGCGCGCTCGTGAGCGATGCCGACGAGTCGCCGGTGCTGTTCTACTTTGCAGGAAACGGCTCTCACGACGAGACGGGTCATCCGACAATCCTCGGCGCAGACGCGCGGACGCAGAACGTGTTCGATATCAAACTCGACCGTCTGCAAAGCGGACCCGCGCCGCTCATGATCGTCCTCGACTGTGACGTTGCCGATGCAGGACCGGACGCTCGGTTTGCTCCCCTCGACGTGCGTCGGCGCGGAGCCATGCGCGATGTCGAGGCCGACGATGAGCCCGTGCGCCTCGTGCAGCGCGGGCGGATCGTCGCGAAGCTGGGACATCGCATCACCCGGACCGTGGTCACCCGGCTGTCCGAGGTCGATCCGGCGACGGCGTCGTGGGCCGAGCTGGCGCGGGACCTGGTGGCGAACGACCGCGCGGAGGTCGTGGACCATGCACCGGGCCAGCCCCTGTTCCAGGACGCGATCGGGATCGCCCGCGCGGAGGCGCTGCTGCATCGCGCGCGGCGCGAGCGCTGGGCCATGGCGCGGGATCAGATCCTCGGCCTGCTCGAGGACAAGCACGAGAAGCGCGATCTGCTCGTCGATCTGGGGACGACGCTTGCCCTGCTCCGAGACCCGGTGGGTGCGGTGGACGCGCTGAACCGCGCCGTGGTGGAGTCGAAGGGCACGCACGCCGAGGCCCGGTACCACCTGGGACGCGTGCTCCTGGCCGCGGGCAAGGATCTCGGTCGCGCGCAGAGCGAGCTCGAGGCTGCCGCGCTGGCCGAGCCGGACGATCCGGCGATCCAGTTCCACCTCGGTGCCGCGATCCGCGCGTTCTTCGAGAAGGAGAGCCTCGCGAAGGCCCGCGCGGCCTGGAAGAAGTACCTCGACGCCGGGGCGCCGCTCGGCCATCGCGAAGAGGTCGAGGCGTTCGTCCGGGCGGGCCGGGAGGTCCGGTGACGGCATCGCGCCGATCGGGCGCGGCGTCGATCAGGCGCGACGCACCACGACGGGCACGTCCCAGGTGCACCACCGCTGCGGCACCTCGGGCACATACGGCTCGATCGACTTCGGCCTGCCCGCGGTCACCGCGTCGACGCTGTCCTGCACGGTCTTCGCGATCGCCAGCGCCGACAGGTCCGGCGGTGGATCGTCGTCGCGCAGCGTGCAGGCGATGACCTGGAAGGTGTAGCGACTCGCCTGCTGGCCCCGTGGCCCCCGGCGGATGGTCGGAAACGCGGGTGTGTAGCGGTCCGCGCCGACGTGGATCGTCTGGCCCTCGGGGAGCGCCGTCTCGTCGGGTCCACGCTGGCCCGCGGTCGGATCGCCGCCGGGCGGCGGCCACAGCGGGATCACGTTGCCGTCGTCGGAGCACAGGATCACCCCGAGGAACAGCCGTCCGGGCGGCGTTCGCCGCACCTGCATCGCGATCCACAGCGGCTCGTCCTCGAGCACCCGGTGAAGTCCCGCGGGATCTGGCTCGCGCCGCGCGCTGGCCTCGGCGGTGGGGCCGATCCGGAGCGCGACCTCGATCAGGCCGAACAGCATCGGATCGGAGCTCGCGCGATCGCGGATCGCCCGGTATCGCGCCCAGTGGGCGAACGCGGCGCCGAGCCGGGCCGCGAGCAGCCGATCGTCGGGCTCGCCGAGGTACGCGATGGCGTCGTCGGCGGTCGGCTCGCCGCCGCGGGGGTCGTACGGTCGTACGATCCAGCCGCGACCCGGCCACGATAGCGCCTCGATGTCCGCGGGGCCGTGCGGGACGAGGACGAGCAGCGGCTCCGGTCGCGACAGCTCGGCGTCCGCTGCCGGTCCCAGGACGCAGGCGCGCGTCCGCACGGCGCGCGGTCCGGGCGCGATCAGCGCGGCGGTCGCCCCCGCGGGGACGACGGCTCCCGGTGGCAGGCGAGCCATGCAGGACGACGGCGTGGCCTGCTCGACACGGGCGACCACGTCGCCGATCGACACCTCCGCGCCCGGCTCCAGGCCGTGCAGCTCGCCGCCCGCGAGCTCGATCCGGGCGGGGTCCTCGGTGCACACGACGACGAAGCCGCGGTGCGCCGGCTGCCATCCGTGACCGAACACCGGCCGTGTCGCGCTGCCCTCTAGGGTCGGCCGCTGCGCCGAGTGCCCGCCGATCGCCTCCCGCACGCCCGGCATCAGCTCGACCCAGCGCAGGACCGGGAGCACCGCGTCGGGGACGCGCGCCAGCTCGCCCAGCAGGCTGCCGGTGAGCACGCCGCGCCGGCCGCCGTCGGCCAGATCGTGCCATGGACGCTCGGTCGCCAGCTCCGAATCGCGACAGGCCGCAAGCATCACCCAGTCGCGCATGCCCTCGACGTCCCGCAGCCAGCCGCTGCCGGTCCGAACGTCGCCGGAGCGCACCTCCGGCTCGGGCGCCGGATGGGTTGCCAGGAACGACCGCCAGGCCGCCTCGGACAGCAACCACTCCGACTCGCCGGACTCCGGGACCAGCCGGCGAGCCACGCCGGCCCCCGGGATGCGCATCGATCCGCCGGAGTGACAGGTATCGGCGATCACCGTCGGGCTCGCGCCGCGCGCGATCAGGGTGCGGACCAGGCGGTTGAGCTCCCGGCCCGAGATCAGGTTGGCCAGGGCGCCGGAGTGATCCACGGCATCGGACGGCGCGAAGCCGTAGAGGTACTCGCCGGTCGCCGCGCAGGACACCCGGACCCCGTGGCCGGCCAGGAACACGAACACCTCGTCGCCAGGCGCGGCATCGTCGGCGAGCCGAGCGAACGCCGCGCGAAGCTCGGCGGTGGTGGCGGCGCGGTGAACGGGTACCGCGCGTCCCGGTCGCGCCGATAGCAGCAGGTCGATCCGCGATCGCGGCACCGCCAGTCGCTCGACCAGCAACGCGTGGACCGCGAGCGCGTCATTCACACAGCCGCGGAGCTGTTGCCGCTCGGATACATGGATGTAGTGATCCACGCCTATCACGAGCGCACGGTGTTGCTCGGCTCCCGATCTTGCCACGGCACCATTGTATCTGGGGCTGCCGGCCACAGTCCGCAAGTGCTCCAGCCCGACGAGGACTGACTGCACGCAACGATCTCGCGGGTCCGGCACCGCAGGAGCACATGGTACTCGCGGCTCGTTCCCTATCGGTGACACCAGAGGCCTGCGTTCGCATCGGCAGTGAGCGCGATCTCGCTCGTCTGGAGTCATGGCTCCAGGCCGCGGTGCTCGCAGGTTCGATCGACGACGTGTTTCGAGACGGTTCGCTCAGCCCGTGACGCGGCTTGCGGCGTCGATCGCACGCCAGGCGAGGTAGAACGGCAGGCTGAGCAGCTGGTACCGGACCGGATCGCCCTGGGTGGTCGACACGTCGATCGCTGCGAGCGAGGGAGGGTTCTCGTCGATGCGGACCGCCAGGCGGAGCTTCTTGTCGAACATGAACTGGTGCAGGCTCTTCATGGCGCCGCTGGCGCCGGACTTGAGCTCGACGGGCACGATGCGGCCGCCGGCCTGCAGCAGGAAGTCGATCTCGCCGGGCCGACCGCCCTCGCGCTGCCAGTAGAACAGGCATGGGCCATCGCCGGTAGGATCGCCGGCGAGGAGCAGGGCCTGACCGACGAGCTGCTCGGCGAGCTGCCCCCGGACGGCTGGCGCGAGGTCGGTCCACGCCGGGAACCGCTCGGCGGCCGGAGTGCCGGCGAGCGCGTGGAACAGGCCGACGTCGAGCAGGATGGCCTTGCGGAACTTGTCGGTGGCGTCGCCGCCGAGGGGGAGGCCGTTGGCGGCGCTGTAGCGAACCAGGTGGCACAGGCGCGCGGCGGCGAGGAGCTCCAGCGCGCGCTTGGCCTGGTGCTGCTTGATGCCGTCGGCGGCCTGGGCGTAGACGAACTTCCGGCCGAGCGATCGGGCGACGGCTTCGAGCACGTGATCGAGGACGGCGCGATCCATCCGGCCGGAGTACCGGGCGAAGTCGGCGCGGAAGGTCGCGAGCAGATCGCGCTGGAGCTCGCGGCAGGTGCGCGGCGATTCGCCAGCGACGTCGGCGGCGACGACCGCGGGCATGCCGCCGACCATGGCGTAGCGGTGGAACCAGTCGAGCGCCCGGGCGTGCGCCGTGGGGGACAGCGACTCGCCGGGTTGCCACTCGACGAGCGCGGTGAGCAGCCTGGTCTCGCCGTGGGCGCGGAGGTACTCGTCGAAGCCCATCGGCTCGAGGTGGAGGAAGCCGACGCGCCCGACGGGCATGCTGAAGCTGTGGTCGGCCAGCGCGAACTCCAGGAGGGACCCGGCGGCGATCACCGGGAGCTGCGGGAGTTCCTCGGCGAACCATCTCAGCTTGCTCAGGATGGCGCCGGCCGCCTGGATCTCGTCGAGGAACAGCAGCGAGCGGCCGGGGGGGATGTCGCGATCGATCAGGAGGGACAGCTCGCCAAGGACATGCTTCGGATCGTTGCTGGAGAACACGCGGGCATGGCCCGGATCGCGCTCGAAGTTCAGCTCGACCAGGTCGCGACTGACACGCCGGGCGGCATCGCGGATGAGCCAGGTCTTGCCAACCTGGCGGGCACCGCGAAGGATGACGGGGCGTCGCCTCCGCGCCCGCAGCCAGGTGAAAAGGTCCTGTGTACGCGTTCGTTCCAGAGTCTGACTATAGGAACAACGCGTTGTTTCTGCAAGAATGATGATAAACAACGCGTTGTTTTTGATGGTAGGATCCAGAAACAACGCGTTGTTTCGGAGACCTCTCGGTGCATGCCGGGCCCGTGGCGCCGCGGCGCGGCGGCGAGCTGGCCGGCTGGCCAGGCCGCGCGGCAGGTCAGCTGGCCGACTCGACGGCCTTGACCTGGAACACCATGCGGTCGTCGAGCCGGATCGCGGTCAGCGACCGGCCCCACACACAGCCGGTGTCGAGGCCGACGTGGTGCGGGCCGATGTCGAGGCCGAGCGCGGCCCAGTGGCCGAAGATCACGGTGTGGGTCGCCCATGCCGCGTTCCTGAACGCGAACCACGGCACGCAGCCGGTCGGCGCATCGGCCGGGCGGCCGTCGAAGTCGGGCTCGACGCGGCCGTCGGTGCGCAGGGTGCGAGCGCGGATCAGGTAGGCGAGGATCGCGCGCCAGCGATCGCCGCCGCCGAGCTGGTCGTTCCACCTGGGCGGCGGGCCGCTGGCCTGGGTGAGGAACGCGCGCCAGCTCGGGCCGCGCAGCTCGCGCTCGATCTCGCCGGCGCGGGCCTGCGCGTCGGCGACGGTCCACCGCGGGTGCAGGCCGGCGTGGACCACGACGTGGGTGCTGTCGACGTGGATCAGCGGGCGGTGGCGCAGCCACTCGATCAGGCGATCGCAGTCCGGCGCGGCGAGGATCTCGTCCAGCGTGTCGAGCCGCTTGGGGCCGGCCGCGCCGGCGGCGCGCGCGAGCAGGTGGAGGTCGTGGTTGCCGAGCACGCAGGTGACGCTGGTGCCGAGGTCGCGCGCCCAGCGCAGGACGTCGAGCGACCGCGGCCCGCGGTTGACCAGGTCACCGACGAGCCAGAGCTGATCGACGTGCGACCGGAAGTCGATCAGGCCGAGCAGGCGATCCAGGCTCGCCATGCAGCCCTGGATGTCGCCGATCGCGTAGCGCGCCACCCTCCGTTGTTAACATGCGAACGCTCACACCGCGATGCGGGCGGTGGTGAAGCCCGCGCGGCACGATCCGATCCGGACGTCCAGTGCGCCGGTGCCGCGCACGAGGTAGGTCGCCCATCCCATGTGATGGGTGCCGCGCGTTCCCGGATAGGCGGGCAGGTTGGCGCCGGTGTGCAGGCCGTGGCCCCAGCCGTCGAGGTGACCGAGGATCTGGTGCGCCGCGCCGGGATCGACCAGCGCGCAGCCATCGACCGAGGCGGTGGCGTAGACCGGCTCGTTGAAGTCGAGCTTCTTCGCGGACGGCAGGCCGTAGCTGCCGAGGTAGCCGTCGTTCTTGACCTCGATCTCGACCCGGGTGAGCCCGCCGGGCAGGAGCTGACGCCGGACCTCGGCGATGACGAGCCGCGGCGCGAGCGCGGCGACCCGGAGAAACACCCGGCTCTGCGCGCCGCACAGCTCGTCGAGCTGGTGGAGCGGCGGGTTCCAGATCCCGACCCGGGGATCGATGCCACCGATCTCGACCGGCCCGAGCTGGGGGTGATCGAACGGGCGCCAGGGGGGGAACGAACGGCCGTCATTCTCGTCGCGGTCCCACCATGCGAGCTTGACCAGGTCGGCGCGCGAGAAGCGATCGTAGTACTGAACGAATTTTTGCGGCCGGGCTATACCGAGGCGCTGGAACAGGTCCCAGAGCTCGACGACGTAGCCGATCGCGCCGCGCTGGTTGTACGCGTAGTCCGACAGGTCGCCGCGCAGCGGCTTGTCCGGCTCGTAGAGGAACTCCTCGTAGCCGGACACCGTCGGATAGCCGGTGTACTCGGTCATCCACGCCTCGAGCTGGCGGAACACCGCGAGATCCTCCTGGTCCATCTTGGCGTCGGGGCCGTGGCCGAGCGGCCGGATCGCCACCCCGCCGAAGGTGTGGAGATCGAGCCACGCGAAGATCTCGGGGTGCGCGGTGGCGAACTCGACGACGCCGCGGGTCTCGGGCTCGCTCGTGGCGTACGGCCCGGCGCCGATCTGCTCGTGCGACGGGGCCCAGGTCCACGGGAAGTTGCGGTTGAGGTCGATCGGGTTGTCGCCGAGGAAGAACGGCGTCGGGATCCGCTTGCCGTCGAAGTGCTCGATGTGGCCCTCGGGGTAGAGCTTGTAGAACGGGCCGGGGTCATCGATCGTGCGCTCGATCAGCAGGCCGGGAAACTCGTGCGACTCGACCAGCTCGCCGCCCGGATCGCGGATCCGCATCGCGCGGGCCTGGCCGTCGCCGTCGATGTCGCCCGGGATCCAGCGCGGATGGCCGCGGTCGACGCGGACGTCGCGCGGCACCGAGCGCACCGGCCGGCCGACCCGCAGCACGCACTCGGCGCCGTCGGGAGAGATCCGGGGCACGACGAAGAACAGGACGTCGCGCAGCCGCTCGGCGACCGGCGCCGGCAGGTCGAGCGCGCCGGTGCCGGGGCTCGTGCCGGGGCCCGTGCCGGGGCTCGTGCCGGGGCTCGTGCCGGGGCTCGTGCCGGGGCTCGTGCCAGGGCTCGTGCCGGGGCTCGAATCGAGGTGAAGCCGCAGGACGTCCTCGGCGATCGCCAGGGCGACGCTGGAGCCCGCGAGCTCGGCGGCGTGGATGTTGCCGCCGACCCACACCGCCGGCCGCAGCCGCTCGGGGTCGGGCCCGATCGTCGCCAGCCAGACGTCGCGGCCCTCGGGGGTCCGGGCGATCGAGGTCAGCCGGCACAGCGACGGGAACGCGTCGGCCCACGCCTGCAGCTGGGCGGTCAGCCGCGCGTGATCGAGGTAGGCGTTGCGGAACCCCAGCGACAGATCGACGAGCGACGGCATGGCGCGGGACCTTACAACGGTCAAGTCCCTCGACTCCATCGGCTTTCCGCTCTGTTGCACGGGGCCGTGAAACAACCGTGTCGCGCGGGGTGTCTGATCGGTACTGTGCTTGCCCGGAGGGTGACATCGTGAGCTTCGATCCGATCCCGCAGGCCCGCATCGTGCGTCAGGCCGGCCAGTGGATGGCGCCGCCGCCGGCGCCGCGCACCGAGGAGCCGGGCGGCGCCTCGGCGTACGTCCGCACCGCGCTGGTCTACGCGATCGGGCTGTGGCCGCTGACCTGCGTCCTGTTGCTCACGGCGGGGCTGCTGGTGCTGACCGCGCACCTCGGCGCGCCCTGACGTGGCGACGGCCACGACCTCCACGTCGATCGAGCCGCGGCGGGCGATCCTCCGCTACTTGAGCTCGACGATGACCGCGCTTGCCTTGCCCTTGACCAGCTCTTCCTCGTGAACGCGGCCGCGCAGGTTGAACTTCGCGAGGCCGCGCGCGTGGGTGTTCGTGACGGTCTTGCCGTCGGGTGTGGTCGATGCGAGCACGCCATCGGCCAGGTGGACCACCACCACGTCGTTGGCGTGGAAATGGCGCGGCGTCTTCCGGTTCGGCAGCCAGGTGTAGCGCCAGACCGTGACCCGCTCGTTGTCGAGGAGCTTCTCGATCCCGGGACGGTCGAACGCGTCGGGCAGGCCCGTGGTGTTGGGCAACGGCCCGACCGGCGGCGCGAGCAGCTCGATGATGATCGAGCGCTCCTTGGCGAGCAGCGGCGTGCCGGTCTTGACGAAGCGCGCGCTCGCGCCCTTCAGATCGACGACGACGACGTCGTGTGAGCGGGTCCCGTCGTCCGTTCCGTCCGTCACGGCGACGCGGGCGTTGGTGATGAGGCTGGTCAGCGCGACGGCAAGCACCAGAGCATGCATGGGCGAGACTGTACCCGGCGGTCCACGGCGGCGAGACCGCTCCAGCGGGACGGTTCGTTGCAGCGAGGTGGTCTGTGGCGAGATGATCTGGCCGCGCCGCGTTCGCCCGGTCGCTACTGCCGCGTGCCGGTCCAGCGCTCGGCCGGCCGGCGGCTACGAGTCGGTGTCGGGCTCGGGGTCCAGATCGTCCGGCATGGCCTTCAGCATCCGCGGCAGCTCGAGCAGGCTGGGGATCGGCGAGCCGACGAGGGTCGCCGGGGCGGAGGTCCAGCGACGCCCGCTCCGGGTCGATCAGCGCGCGCCGCCCGGCCGCGTACGCCTCGGAGAGCAGCGCGTCGATC
>JBGQCL010000331.1:0-13705 GCA_041495365.1 Kofleriaceae bacterium
AACCCGTTTGGCGCGCGGACCGACCGCCTGCCGGTCCGTCCGCGCCGCGCCGGGCGGAGGGGCCGCTGCTACGACTCGGAGGAACGGCGCCGCTGACGCCGCCGGACGCGACCCTCGGCTCGGACGCCTACATGGCCCCGGAGATGTTCGGCGGCGCCGACGGCGCCCAGCCGGAGGCTGACGTCTACGCGCTCGGCGTCGTCGCCTACCAGGCGCTGACCGGGCGCCTGCCGCTCGCCGCGGACAGCACGCGCGCGTACGTCGAGCTGCACCGCGACCACGCGCCCGTGCCGGAGCTGGGCGACGACCTCCCCCCGGCGCTCGACCGGGCCGTCCGCCGCGCGCTCCAGCGGCACGGCCAGGCCCGCACGCACAGCGCGCTGGCCCTCGCCGACGACCTGAAGACGGCGCTGCGCACGAGCCGGCGCGAGCAGCTCCGGACCTCGGCGCAGCAGTGGGAGGATACCCGCCGCTCGCCGGGCCTCCTCTGGGACGCCGACCTGGTCGACGAGACCGTGCGCACCGTCCCCGCGGAGGCGATCGGCCCGCTGGAGAGCAGCTTCCTCCGGGACAGCCAGCGGCGGATCCGGCGCGCCCGCTCGCTCCGCCGGGTGCTCGTCGCGCTCGCCGTGATGATCCCGCTCGCGACGATCGCGCACCACCTGGTGATGCGCGCCGTCGCGGCCGAGGAGCTCGCCAACCAAGCAGAGGTCGAAGAAGGTCGCCAGGCCCTCCTGCACGACAGCCTCCTCGAGGCGCAGCTCCACCTGACCGAGGCGTACCAGCGCGGCGACCGCTCGCCGGCCACCCTCTTCATGCTCGCCCGCGCGCTGCAGCCGCTGCAGGCCGAGCGCGCGAGGTTCGCCGCCGCGGCCGGACACATGTGGTCGGTCGCGTTCTCTTCCGACGGCCGGCAGGTCGTCACGGCTGACGACGGTGCGGCGCAGATCTGGGACGCGCAGACCCACGAGCGGCGATTCACGCTGCCGCACGGCGACAAGGTGTACGACGCGCGCTACAGCGCCGACCGTGCTCGCCTCGTCACCGCCTGCGGCGACGGCACCGTCCGGATCTGGGACGCGGCGACGGGCACGCTCGTGCGCGCGTTGAAGCGACGGCGGGCCGACGGCAAGTCGTCTCGCTACTTCATCGCGAGCTTCTCGCCGGACGACAAGCTCGTCGCCGCGATCGACACGACGGGCGCGGTCACGCACGTCTGGGACGCCAAGTCCGGCGCGCCGCTCGCTGAACTGCGAGACGAGGCCGCGGACTTCCCCGCGATCGCGTTCAGCGCGGACTCTCGCTGGCTCGCGACGAGCGGCGGCGACGAGGCTCGCGTGTTCGACACGCGCACGTGGACGGTGGCGCTCACCGTCCCTGGGCCGCGCATCCGCACGTTGACCTTCGATCCAGCGGACTCTCGTCTCGCGACCGGCAGCGCGAGCGGCGACGCCGCGATCTGGGAGATCCCGAGCGGCGCGCGGGCTCAGCACTTGCGAGAGGTCGGGGCGCCAGTCCGCGCGGTCGCGTTCTCGCCCGACGGGAAGATCGTCGCGACCGGGGGTGGCGACGGCGCCGTGCAGTTCTGGGACGCGCGGTCTGGCACCCTGCGGAGTCAGGTCGACGCCATCCACGGCAAGGTCCTGTCGATCGAGTTCGACTCGACCTCCGAGCGGGTCGTCGCGGCGGGGGATGGCGGCGCGGCGGTCGTCGCGGAGACGATCGGGGTGCCGGTCGTCGTACTCGACGCACCTCCAGCCGTCGTCAGAGCGGCGCACTTCGACCCGACGTCACACCAGGTCGTCAGCGCGGACTGGGACGGGGCGGCGTATATGTGGGACGCGACCCCGCTGTACCGTCGCTGGGGTGCGCCGCCGGTCGCCGACAGCTGCGGCCTCGCGGTCAGCCTCGAACCAGACCGGCGCTTCCTCGCCGTCGGCTGCAGGGACCGCCCGACCCGCATCTGGGACACCGCGCACGACCAGCTCCTCGCCGAGCTGCCCAGCGTGACGACGGTCGCCGGAGACTTCGCGTCCGCCTTCCCGGCCGTGTCCGCCGTCGGAGACCGTGCTGCGATCGCGCGCGGCGACGCGGTGGAGGTCTACGAGCTCCCGAGCGGTCGCCTGGCCCGGGTGATCAAGCACCCCGCGGCGGTCGACACGGTCGCGTTCGCATCCGCGGGCCACGACCTCGTGAGCGGCGCCATCGACGGGTCGCTCCTCGTGACGCGCGACGGTCACGACCCGATCGTGCTGCCGACGTCACCCGGTGGAGTCGACGCCGTCGGCTTCCTCCCAGACGGTCGGGTCGTCGCGACCGACGTGCGTCGCCGGATCCGGATCTACGACGCCGACCGCGGCGCGGTGGTCGCGGACCTCGACCTGCCCACCCGCGTGAGGCTGTTGAGACCGTCGCCCGACGGTACTCGGCTGGTCACGGTCCCGAACATGAACGGCGAGGCCGCCCCGTCGGTGCTCTGGGACCTCGAACGCTACCAGCGGGTCGCTGCGCTCGACGACCGGGGCGCCGAGACCGCGGCGGTCGGGCGTCGCGTCGGGCAGGTCTCCTCCGCGCGCTTCGCGGACGGCAGTCGCGAGATCCTTACCGTCGCGGATGACGGCATGGCCCGGTTGTGGGACGGCAGGACGGGGCGGCTCCTGAGCTCGTATCGCAGCACCTCGCGCTTCCTGGCGGACGCAGTGCTCGCTCCCGACGGGTCTACGATCGTGGCCGGCGGGAGCGACGGCGCGCTGTGGTTCTGGGACCGAGCGATCCCGCGACCGCTCTGGAAGTTGCGGGCGCACGACTCCCACGTCGTCGGGGTCCACTTTGAGGGCGACGCGCTCGTGACGCGGGGGTTCGGCGGCGAGGTGGCGCGGTGGACCCTGCCAGACCCGGAGCGGGTCATCGAGGCGGCGCTCCCAGATCGTTGATGGCAGGAGCCGACGCGCGCGTTATCGTGACTGGGTGAAGAAGCCACGCATCAAGCTGAAGCTGCGCCGCGAGACGCTCCGATCCCTCGCGAGCCAGGACCTCGTGCGAGCCGTGGGAGGCGACCCGGCGGCCCTGGCCGACACCGGCGCCGTGTGCACAGATCAGGCCGCACCGAAACCGCCGCACGGGTGAAACTGCGGTGAAAGGCGGCGCGGCGGCGCGGCGAAAGCTGGAGGTATGTACACCTCCGCTTGGAGACTGCCTATAAATTTGGCGGTCTGCCTACAAATTCGACCATCAGAGGCAATTTAGAGACAAAGCCCCGAGCCGGCCGATGGTCGGACACTCCGGACGAAAGCCCACTGTGATTCTGCGGGGATCCGGTGGCGCGCCGCTTGCTCGTCGTGCTGCCGCTCATGACCGCGCGTCCGCACGATGCATTGTTCAAGTCGCGTTCGAGGCCCCTGCCGCCGCGGCGGCGCTGCTGCGCGCGTTGCTGCCGGCCGCGGCCGGGGAGGCGGTCGCCTGGGACACACTGAGCCGCGACAGTGCATCGTTTGTCGATGTCGCGCTGGTCGATCATCACAGCGACCTGCTGTTCTCCGCTCGGCTGCGAACCAGCGAGACGGCGTCGATCTATCTCCTGCTGGAGCACCAGAGCACGGGTGATCCGGCGATGCCGCTGCGCGGGCTGTCCTACCAGGTCCGGATCTGGGAGCGGTCTCGCAAGGAGCAACCACAGGCATGGCTGCCACTGGTCGTCGCCGTGGTCGTCAGCCACGCACCGGGCGGCTGGGCGACATCGCGCTCACTGGAGGACATGTTCGATCCGGCCGTGAGGGCGCTACCCCGGCTGGCGACACTCGCCCCGCGGTTCTCGTTGCTCATCGAGGATCTCACGTCCCTGAGCGATGCCGACCTCGTGGTGCGATCGCAGGCGGCGTTCCAGAAGCTTGCGCTGTGGCTGCTGCGCGACGCTCGCGATCCCGTGCGCCTGCTGGACAGCTTCGGGACCTGGATCTCGGCGATGGTCGAGCTCCTGACCGAGCCCGATGGCTTCGAGTCGTTCGCCACGCTGATCCGGTACATGTTCCGGGTCGTCGATCCGGTGCACCGGGAAGCGCTCCGTGCCAAGATCCGCCTGCTGGGGCCTCGCGCCGAGGAGATCGTCATGACCATCGCCGAACAGCTCATCGAGGAAGGCCGGCAGGAAGGCCGGCAGGAAGGCCAGATCTCCAGCCTTCGCAGGCAGCTCGTATTCAAGTTCAAGCTCCAGGCACTGGATCCCGTGGACGAGGCGCGCCTGCAGGCCGCGACGTCGGCCACGCTCGACCGCTACCTGGAGCGAGTGCTGACCGCAGATTCACTCGCCGCGGTGTTCGCGGACTGAAGGGGAGCGTCCGCCGCCGTGTCGGACGGCGGCGCGCCGGTCACGGCTTCTTCTTCGGCGAGGCCGAGGGCGGAGCGGATGCCATCTTCTGCTTGAGCGCCGCGAGCTCGTCATCGAGCGTGGTCGCGGCGGGCTTCTTGCCGGCCGGGGGCGGGGGGGGGCCCGGCGGGGGCGGGCGCGGCGCTTGAGCGCGTCGAGCTCGTCGTCCGCGCTGCCAGCCATGTCCGCGGTGCCGGCGAGCGTCGTCACGACGCCGGCAGCGGTGATCTTGCGGATGGTGTTGTTGCCGTCACCGACGTAGACGTTGCCCAGGCTGTCGACCGTCACGCAGCTGGGGAAGATGAAGCGCGCGGCGGAGCCGGTGCCATCGGCGCTACCTTGCATGCCTGCCATGCCAGCCAGTGTGGTCACGACCCCGTCGGGGGTGATCTTGCGGATGGTGCTGTTGCCGCTGTCGACCACGTAGACGTTTCCGGTGCGGTCGACCGCCACATCGAACGGGTCGCTGAAGCGCGCGGCCGCGCCGGTGCCGTCCGCGCTGCCATCCGTGCCCGCCGTGCCGGCGAGCGTCGTCACGACGCCGGCGGGGGTGACCTTGCGGATGGTGTTGTTGCTGCTGTCCGCGACATAGAGATTGCCGGCAGCGTCGGCCGCTACACCGACAGGGCCATTGAAGCGCGCGGTGCCGCCGATCCCGTCCGCGCTGCCAAGCTTTGGCGGAGTGCCTGCCAGCGTCGTCACGACGCCGGCAGGGGTGACCTTGCGAAGGATCGAGCTCTTCTCGTCGGCGACATAGACGCTGCCGGCGCCATCGACCGCCACGCCTTCTGGCTGGACGAAGCGCGCAGCGGCGCCCGTGCCGTCCACGTTGTCAGCGATGCCCGCGGTGCCGGCGAGCGTCGTCACGACGCCAGCGGGGGTGACCTTGCGGAGGGTAGAATTGAACGAGTCGGCGACATAGACGTTGCCGGCGCCATCGGCCGCCACGCCGTGAAGACCCTCGAAGGACGCCGCTGCACCGGTACCGTCCGCGCTGCCGCAGTCGCGCGGGGCGCCGGCCAGCGTTGTCACCGCCCCGTCGCTGGTGACCTTGCGGATGCCGCAGTCATCGGCGACGTAGACGTTGCCGGTGCTGTCGACCGCCACGCCAGATGGCAGGGAGAGGCGCGCCGCGGTACCCGTGCCATCCGCACTGCCATCCCTGGCTGCTGTGCCGACCAGCGTGGTCACGACCCCGGCAGGGGTGCTCTTGCGGATGGTGCTGTTGCTCGTATCGGCGACGTAGAGGTTGCCGGCGCTGTCGACCGCCACGCCGCGCGGGTGCCGGAAGCGCGCGTCGGCACCGGTCCCGTCCACACTTCCGGGGCCGCCGATGTCGCCCGCGACCAGCTCGAGACTGAGCGGGAGGGATCCAACACCACCGCCCGTGCTGGCCACCGATGTCGTCCGGCGGGATCGCCATCAGTCGAGCGGCCCTGCGGTAGTTGACGTGAAGCCCGCCGAGCACGCTCGTGACCTCGATCGGCTTGGACGGGTCGATGTCCATCGCACGCGCTCTCGAGGAGCTCGGCGACGCGGTCGCATCCCAGCACATCGTGCTGAAGCACTCCTCGATGAAGTATTCCGAGGAGCAGGTGCGCGCGCTGGTCGCCGCGGGGATCCCGGAGCGGTTTCGTGACCGGATCCGCATCCTCCTGTAAGCCGCGGCTGCCGGTCGCGGCTCTCGGCTTCACCATGGCAGGTCGCGCGCTCGTCATCGTCATCGCCGGCGTGCTCGGGTGCCGCGGTGAGCCACCGGTAGCCGCGCCACCGCCGACCCCGCCGCCCAGGCCCGCGGCCGCCCTGCCCGATGGCGTGTGGCGGGCGCATCGGAGCTTCGGACCCACGGCGCGCGGCCGGCTCGAGATCATCCGCTCGCAGGGCGCGTGGCTCGCCCGGATCGCAGGCTTCGAGCAACCGGTCGCGCTCGACGGCGATCATCTGAAGCTCGAGCTACCGGGTGCCCACGGGCGGTTCGTCGGGCGGTTCGGTCCGGGCGCCGTGATCCGCGGGGTCTGGATCCAGCCGCCGACGGTGAACAGCGGCAACGAGCTCGCGTCGCGCATCATCTTGCACCCGCTCGGGGCCGATCACTGGGCGGGCGACGTGATGCCGGTCGAGGACACGTTCACGCTCTACCTCGTCACGACGCGGGCGCCCGATGGCTCGCTGAAGGCGTTCCTGCGCAATCCCGATCGCAACATCGGCGTGGTCTGGGCCGTCGACCACGTCCAGCAGACCGGCGATCGCATCGAGCGCACGCCGGGCTTCGTCTGGCGCTACCTCACCGCGGGTCACCTGGCCTCCGGGCCGGGCCGCGATCTCGGATACGATGCGGCATGCGCAGCGCGTTGGTCCTGATCCCGATCGCGGCGTGCGGTGGCGGCAAGGCGCCGGACGCCGCCCGTACCGCACCACCGCCGCTCCCGGCCTATGCCAGCGCGGAGCCGATCGCGAGCGTCCGCATGTTCGCGCCCGGGGTGGTGTCGACCGCGGCGCCCGAGTTCGCGATCGCGTTCACGCCCGATGGCTCGACGGTGTACTTCGATCGCGCGAGCGACGATCGCAGCCAGCTCGCGATCGTGACGTCGACGTTTGCGAACGGCGCCTGGCAGCCGGCCCGGCCGCTGCCGTTCTCGACCGGCGAGTTCCGGGATGTCGACCCGTTCGTTGCAGGCGATCGTCTGTACTTCAGCTCGAACCGCCCGCGGTCGGGCAGCGACGACACGGACTTCGACACCTGGTACGTGGCCCGGGCCGGCGAGACCTGGGGCGAGCCGGTCCACGTCGAAGGCGCGCCGAGCGGGCCCGGCAATCAGGTGTGCGTGTCGATCGCACGCGACGGAACGCTGTATTTCCAGTCCGACGCCACCGGCGGCGGGGACGTCTACCGCGCGCCTCGCGTCGGCGATGGCTATCCCACCGCCGCGCCGATCGCGGAGATCACGACCCCCGCCAGCGAGAGCAACCCCGCGATCTCGCCGGATGGCACGCTCCTGGTGTTCGTGAGCGACCGCGACGGCGGCCAGGGTGGCGCGGATCTCTACGCCAGCCGCGCGCGCGACGGTGCGTGGTCGCCCGCCAGGAACCTGGGCCCCGCGGTCAATTCGCGGTTCGCCGACTTCGCGCCCGCGTTCAGCCCCGACGGGAAGTACCTGTTCTTCACCTCGGAGCGCCCCGGCATCGCGCCGACCCCGGCGACCGGCGCTCGCCCGCCGGGAGACATCTACCAGATCGAGGTCGCGGCACTGGGGATCTAGGCCGGAGGGTCAGCCGTTCTCGATGGGCTTTCCGGCGTTCTTCCAGCCCACGATGCCCTGCGGCATGATGTAGACGTTCGCGTAGCCGAGCTTCTCCGCCGCGACCGCGGCGGTGTGGCAGGCGTGTCAAGCTTCGTTGTGGCAGTAGAAGATCAAGGTCGCGGTCCTGTCCGCCGGCAAGTCCGCGGCGGTGACGTGCTCGCTGTCGACCCACCGGGCGGTGGGGACGTGGCCGTCGACCCAGCTGTCCTTGTTGTTGTTGTCGTAGATGAACGTCTTGCCGTCGCCGGCGGCGAGCCTCGCGGCGACCTGATCGACGGTGAGCGGCCGGAGCTCGCCCGACGCAGCGGGGCCGCCGCTGGGCTTGAAGCAGCCGAGGATCGCGAGGCCGGCGATGCTCGCGAATAACAGGAGGAAGCGGTGTCGTTGCATGGACGGATTGTATCTGGCTTTTCGCTCGCCCCGCCCTCCGGTTCGCGGTGCGATCCTGCCGCACCGGATCGCCTCGTGGAGGCCGTGCGAGAGCAGCGTCGACGGCGTGTTCTTGAAGGACGACCACGCGCAGGGCCGCGGCCTGATCTTCTCCATCGAACAGGTCACGATCGACGGCGACAAGGCCACGGTGAGCGGCGGCTGCTACGCGGCAGGCCTCAGCGCGTCGGGAAACATCTACACCGTCGAGCGCCGGCCCGACGGCCGCTGGAAGGTCACCGGCGACGCGCTGCCGTGGATCAGCTGAGCGCGCGGTCGGTCGGTCGCGAGCGGCAACCGAGGCGGCAACATGGACGGATGTCCAGGCCAGGACTCGAATGCGAGATCAGGAGTTTTCTGGTTTGCGGTGACCCGGCCGGCGTGCGCCCCCGCTCGCATGAGGAACTCGCCAGTTAGTCTGCCGCGGAATGCGGCGGTCCGACGCGGTGTGTGCGGGGTGTGTGCACGGAATGATCTGTTCTGCTCGCTTGGACCGTGATGCCCGAGCTACGATCGCGGCGGGTATGTACGCAGCGTGGGACGTGTGACCGGCAGAGCGGCAAACCGGCATCCCACCGGATGGCGCGGCTATGCGTGGGCGCTGTTCGCGGCGGTGATGGCGCTGCTCGCGCGCTGGTTCGCGGACCCACGGCTCGGCACCGAGCAGCTGCCGTATGGCTCGGTGCTGGTGGCCGCGACGCTGATCGCGTGGTTCGTCGGGTTCCGCCCCGCGCTGGTGGTGATCTTCGCCGGCGGCATCGCGGCCAACTTCTTCCTGCTCCCGCCGCGCGGGAGCTTCGAGCACGGCATCGAGCACCAGAGCTGGGGGCTGGTGGTGTTCCTGCTGCTCGGCAGCGTGATCTCGGGGTTCGGTGGGTTTGCCCGCACCCAGCGCGAGCGCGCCGAGGCGTCCGCGGCGTCGATGCGCCAGGCCGAGGCGGCGCTGCGCGACGCCCACGCCGGGCTCGAGCGCCGGGTCGAGGAGCGCACCGCCGAGCTCGCGCGCACCAACGAGTCGCTGCGCGGGTCCGAGCAGCGGTTCCGGCTCCTGGTCGAGGGCATCCGGGGCTACGCGATCGTCATGGTCAACGAGGCCGGCGCGATCGTCGCGTGGAACGGCGGCGCCGAGCGGCTGTTCCACCGCGGGGCCGACACCGTCGGCGAGCCGATCTCGACGCTGATCCCCGGGCTCGACGGCGCGGCGCTGCTCGAGGCCGCGCGCGGCGGCAGCGCCCCGTGCGATGCGATCCGGTGCGACGGCACGGCGCTGCCGATCGAGCTCGACGTCACGCACATCGATCCCTCGGGGGGCTCTGCCCCCCGTCTCGCCTCGCTCGCTCCGAGCGGGATGTTCATCGCGATCGTCCACGACATCTCGGAGCGCCGGCAGATGGAGGCGCTGACCGAGCAGCGGCAGCGCCGCGCCGACGAGCTGCGCCGCAAGGCCGAGGAGCTCGCCGCGGACAACCGGCGGATGCAGGAGGCGTCGCGGCTGCAGAGCGAGTTCCTCGCCAACATGAGCCACGAGCTGCGCACACCGCTCAACGCGATCGTCGGGTTCGCGGACCTGCTGCACGGCGGCATGGTCGGCAAGCTCGACGCCCAGCAGCGCGAGTTCGTCGGCGACATCCTGACCAGCTCGCGCCACCTGCTGCAGCTGATCAACGACGTGCTCGACCTCGCCAAGGTCGAGGCAAGGACGCTGGAGGTCGTCCCCGAGCCGATCGACCTGGCGCGCGTGGTCGGCGAGGTCCGCGACATCCTGCGCGGCCCGGCGATCGACCGCAGGCTCGACCTCGAGCTCCAGCTCGCCGACGACCTCGGCAGCGTGATCGTCGACCCCGCCAAGCTGCGCCAGATCCTCTACAACTACGTATCGAACGCGCTGAAGTTCACGCCCCAGGGCGGCCGCGTCGTGATCCGCGCCGCGCTCGCCGGTGACGCGTTCCGGATCGAGGTCGAGGACACAGGGATCGGGATCGCGAGCGAGGACCAGCGCTACCTGTTCCTGCCGTTTCGCCAGCTCGACGCGAGCGCGGCCAAGCGCTACCAGGGCACCGGCCTGGGCCTCGCGCTGACCAAGCGGCTCGCCGAGGCCCACGGCGGTCGAGTCGGCATGCAAAGCGCGCGCGGCATCGGCAGCACGTTCTGGGTCGAGCTGCCGCGGGTGACCGCGGTCGCGCAGGTGCTACGCGCCGCGCGGCACTGACGGCGACGGTGCCGCTCGACCGGCGTCCCCCGCGCTGGCAAGCTCGCCGGCGCGAGGTGAGCATGACCGCATCCCAGACCGAGGTCCCCGCAGGCGTCTACGTCCTTCCCGCGCAGGACCGCGTCGTGTTCGGCCGGCCCGCCGACGCGGCGGTGGTGGCGTCGGCCGACCACCACCGGGCGCGCCGGGTGTTCGTGGTGTCGACCCGCTCGCTCGCCGGGCTCGCGGCCGGTCCGCTGCAGCGCATCGTCGCCGCGCTCGGCCCGCGCCACGCCGGCACGTTCGCCGCGGTCCGCGCCCACAGCCCGCGCGAGGACGTGGTCGCGGCGGCCGCGGCGGCGCGCGCCGCGGGGGCGGATCTGCTGGTCGCGGTCGGCGGCGGCTCGGTGATCGACGCGACCAAGGCGGTGCAGCTGTGCCTGTGGCTCGGGCTCGACACGCCCGACGCGATGGAACCGTACCGCGGCGGCGCGCCGGCCGAGCTCGCGCGGCGGATCGCGCCGCCGGCCGACCCGATCCGCATGGTGGCGGTGTCGACCACGCTGTCGGCATCGGAGTTCACGTCGTCGGCCGGCGTGACCGAGTCGCGCAGCCACGCCAAGCAGATGTTCGCGCACCGGCTGCTGGTGCCGCGCGAGGTCGTGCTCGACCCGGCCGCCACGCTCGACACGCCGGACTGGCTGCTGTACGCCACCGGGATCCGCGCGGTCGACCACGCGATCGAGTCGTACTGCTCGCCGCTGGCGAACCCGGCGACCGAGGCGAGCTCGCTGCAGGGCCTGCGCCTGCTCCATCGATCGCTGCCGCAGATCCAGGCCGATCCGCGCGCGCTGCGGCCGCGGCTCGACGCGCAGTTCGGGATGTGGCAGGCGATCACCGCGGCGGCGGCCGGGGCCGGCACCGGCGCGAGCCACGGCATCGGCTACGTGCTCGGCGCCACGTTCGGCGTGCCGCATGGCCACACGTCGTGCGTGATGCTGCCGGCGGTGCTCGCGTGGAACGCCGCGGTCAACGCCGACCGCCAGCGCGCGCTGTCCGAGGCGATGGGCGCGCCGGATCGGCCCGCCGCGGAGCTGGTCGCCGAGCTGGTCGCCGCGCTCGGTCAGCCCGGATCGCTGCGCGCCGTCGGCCTTGGCCGCGACGACCTCGACACCGTCGCCGAGCGCGCGCTGGGCTACCCGCCGGTGCGGGCCAACCCGCGGCCGATCCGCAGCGCCGCCGAGGTCCGGGAGATCCTGGAGCTGGCGTGGTGACCGGCGGATCTCGCGCGAATTCGGCCCCTGGCGCGAAGCGACAGGCCGGCCGCGAAGCGGACCGGGGACCTGCGAAGCAGGTCAGGACGAACCGAACGGCAGTGAGGAATTCGAAAGCAAGCCCCGGAGTGCCGGGCCCGGCGGGCGGGATTACGGTGGCCAGGTGACCCGCAAGGATCGCAAGGACCACCGAAGAGATGATCGAAGGGATGATCGAAGGGATCATCGAAGGGAGACCCGCATGCTGGCGAACCATTCTGCTCCGGCGGCCGACGCGGCGCGCTGGGCCGCGCTGCGCGCCCGTGACCGGGCCGACGACGGCACGTTCGTGTATTCCGTCAAGACCACCGGGGTGTACTGCCACCCGTCGTGCGCGGCGCGGCCGGCCCGCCCCGAGAACATCGCGTTCCATGACAGCCCCGCGGCGGCCGCGCGCGCCGGGTTCCGGCCGTGCAAGCGCTGCAAGCCGGACCAGCCCCCGCTCGCCGAGCGCCAGGCCGCCCAGGTCGCGGCGCTGTGCCGGATGATCGAGACCGCGGACGAGGTGCCGACGCTCGACGAGCTCGCGGCACGCGCCGGGCTGAGCGCGTTCCACACCCACCGGCTGTTCAAGGCGGTGACCGGGGTGACGCCGCGGGCGTACGCGGCGGCGCACCGGGCGCGCCGGGTCCGCGGCGAGCTCGCCACCCGGGCCACGGTCACCGAGGCGATCTACGGCGCGGGGTACAACTCGTCGGCGCGGTTCTACGAGGCGTCGAACGAGGTGCTCGGGATGACACCGACCGCGTACCGCGCCGGCGGCCGCGGCGCCGAGATCCGGTTCGCGATCGGACAGTGCACGCTGGGCGCGATCCTGGTCGCCGCGACCGCGCGCGGGGTGTGCGCGATCCTGCTCGGCGACGATCCGGAGGCGCTGGTCCACGATCTGGAGCGCAAGTTCCCGCGCGCGCAGCTGGTCGGCGCGGACCCGGCGTTCGAGCGGCTGGTCGCGCAGGTGGTCGGGCTGGTCGAGCAGCCCGGGCTGGGCGCCGACCTGCCGCTCGACATCCGCGGCACGGCGTTCCAGCAGCGGGTGTGGAAGGCGCTGCGCCGGATCCCCGCCGGCAAGACCGCGAGCTACGCCGAGATCGCCCGCCGGGTCGGCGCCCCCGGCTCGGCCCGCGCGGTGGCCCGCGCGATCGCGTCCAACTCGCTGGCGGTCGCGATCCCGTGCCACCGCGTGATCCGCACCGACGGCGACCTGTCGGGCTACCGCTGGGGCGTCGAGCGCAAGCGCGCGCTGCTCGATCGAGAAGCCGGGCGCGGGCCCCACGCCCGGCGCGCGGCCCGCGGCCCACGCGAGGCCCGGCCGTGACCGCGCTCGCTCGCGCGATGCAGCCGGCACCGGGTGTCGCAGAGCGGGTGGCGGCGGTCGACGCCGCGCGGCTGGCCGGCGAGCTCGATGCCCACGGCGCGGCGGTGGCCCCGCAGCTGCTCACCGCCGACGAGTGCCGCGCGCTGGCCGCGCTCTACGCGGGCGACGGCTTCCGCAGCCGGGTCGTGATGGCGGCGCACGGCTTCGGCCGCGGCGAGTACCAGTACTTCGCGTATCCGCTGCCGCCGGTCGTCGCCGAGCTGCGCGCGAGCTGGTACCCGCGGCTCGTGCCGATCGCCCAGCGCTGGGCCGCCGAGCTCGGCGCCGGCGCCGTGTTCCCCGACGATCACGCGAGCTTCCTCGCGCGCTGCCACGCCGCCGGCCAGCTCCGGCCGACGCCGCTGCTGCTGCGCTACGGCGAGGGCGACTACAACTGCCTGCACCAGGATCTCTACGGCGCGCACGTGTTCCCGCTCCAGGTCGCGATCCTGCTGTCGCAGCCCGGGCGCGACTTCACCGGCGGGGAGTTCGTGATGACCGAGCAGCGGCCGCGCATGCAGTCGCGGCCGATGGAGGTGCCGCTCGCACAGGGCGATGCGGTGGTGTTCGCGGTGCACCATCGCCCGGTGCAGGGCACGCGCGGCGTCTACCGCGTGAACCTGCGCCACGGCGTCAGCCGGGTGCGCTCGGGACAGCGCCACACGCTCGGCGTGATCTTCCACGACGCCGCGTGACCGCGGCCGGGCACGACGCCGCGTGACCGCGGCCGGGCACGACGCCGCGTGACCGCGGCCG
>JBGQCL010000332.1:0-13648 GCA_041495365.1 Kofleriaceae bacterium
GCAGCTCGCGGTCGTCGAGATGGCGCGCGTCCGCCGCGGCGACCGCGTGGTCATCGAGAGTGCCGCCGGCGGGGTCGGCGTGATCGCGATCCAGATGGCCCGCCACCTCGGCGCCGAGGTCACCGGGCTGACCACCAGCCCGCACAAGAAGGCGATGATCGCCGGGCTCGGCGCCACGGCGTACACCGTCGACGAGTTCCACGCTGACCCCAAGCTCACCGGCTACGACTTCATCCTCAATTCGAGCGGTGGCGCCAGCATCGGGTGGCAGCGCGCCCGGCTCGGTCTGACCGGCCGCATGGTCTGCATCGGCATGTCGTCGCTGATCCAGGACGGCAAGCGTAGCCTCTTGCGCATCGCCGCCGCGCTGATGCGCATGCCGAAGATCTCGGTGTTGAAGCTCTTCGAAGCCAACACCGGGATCTTCGGCCTCAACTCGCTCCACGTGCTGCAGGATTCGGCGTGGGCCGCCCGGCTGACCCGGTCGCTGGCCACGATCGACGAGATCGGCGTCAAGCCGCACATCGGCAAGGTGTTCCCGGCCGCCGAGGTCGCCGCCGCCCACGCGTTCCTCGAGACCAAGCAGGCGACCGGCAAGCTGCTCCTGCAGTGGTAGCTGGCCCGCGTCGGAGCGGACCTGGGCTCTGTCAGTCCGCTGGCGTCGACTCCGGGCCTAGCGGCTCCGGTCGACGCATCAACGCGACGGCTCCCGCCGGCGCATCAATGCGCCGCCACTGAGAACAAACGGGCTTCGCCCGGCGATGGCCGACCAGTGTGTGTGCGTTCCCTCGTCGAGCCGGACGTCCCACCGCGACAGAACGCGCGAGCACCGAGTACGAGCGCACCGGCCCGTCCGGGGAGCTGGACGATTCCGCGGAATCGCGCATGGACCCGCGCGCCAACGCCGTGCAAGACTGTGCCCTCACGAGCCAGATCACACGACCGAGCACCTGTCCGCCGCGAGGACAAGTGCACTGGCCCGTCCGGGAGCTGGACGATTCCGCGGAATCGCGCACGAACCCACGTTAGCGATCGATACCCGGGGGGCGACGGCGATCGGTGAGCCGTGTCGGCGGCGGCGGTCAGGAGTCTGGAGGCCGGTAGCCGCGATCGGAGGTCGGCCTCGGCGTTCGGCGATCAGTAACGGCGGTCGGTCGTCGGCGGCCGGTCACCGGTGATCGGTGGCGGTGAGCAGTGTCGGTGATCGGTAGCGGCGGTCGGTAGCGGTGGTCTGGAACGGTAAACGGCAGTCGGCGGTCCGCAATCGGTAGCGGCAGCCGGTGGTCGGTACCAGGTGACCACCCACGCCCCGCCGAACGGCATCGGGGGCTAGCAAGCTGGTCACCAGGGCGCCCGGCTACGCTGTCACCGAGGTGACCGGTCGGACCGACGACGAAGCATGCCGCGGATGCGCTCCCGGTCGACCGACTTCGCCGCGCGGTCGAGCCAGTCGAGCGGAGTTCTGCCGTGGTCGTCGACCGCAGACGGATCGGCGCCGTGTTCGAGGAGCACGCCGATCGTGTTTGCGAACCCGGCCCTGGCCGCGTGGTGGAGCGCCGTCGCGCGACCGCCGTCGGCTCCCTGTCCGACGAGTCGCCGATCGGTGACGCGCGCGCCGTGCCGCAGCAGCGCCGCGACGTATCCTGGATCATCCTTGCGGCCCTGGTTCCCCGTACACGCAAGCCCGATCCACGCTCCGTCGCGGCCGACGGTCGCGCCCGCGCGAGCCAGCATCGGCGCGAGCTGCGGATGAACGACCCAGCGTCCGGCGCCGAGCGACGACGCGGGCGCGCCGTGCTCGAGGAGCAGGGTCACGATCGCGACGCTCTCTCGTGCCACCGCGTCGCGCAAGGCGCGCGCAGCGCTGCGGATCGGTTCCCCCGTGCACGACGCGAACCCCAGCAGCGCGCGCAGCGCGTCCACCCGATCCCCGGCGACCGCGTGATGGATCGGCGTGATCGCGAGCGCGTCGACCGCCGGATCGACCGCCTGCGCCGACAACGGGTCGCCCGCGAGCTCCGCGTCCAGTCGATCGACCTCGCCGAGAAACGCGTGGGTGAAGATGTCGTCTCGCGCTCCGCAGTCGACCAGCAGCGCCGTGACGGCCTCGCGCCGCTTCGAGCGCGCAGCGCACAGCGGCGTCGCGAACACGAGCGGTGCGAGCGGCGCCGGCCGGTTCACGTCCACGCCGCGGTCGAGCAGGAGCTCCACCATCGGGCGGCGTCCAGCGAGCACCGCGAGCTGGAGCAGGGACGCTGCGTGCGAGGCCGACGCGAGCACATCGGGCGCGCGCACGAGCAAGCGGCGAAGCGCCGCGGCGTCCCCGCGACGCACGAGCGCCAGGGATTCGATCGCGGGCTGGTAGCGGAGGCACGTTCCATGGGGTCGCGAGCGCAGCGCCGAGACCGGCTCCCGCTCGTTGACGAGTGCCATCGCCAGGCGCTGCGTGCGGTCGTAGACGACGCGGCGCGCTCCGGCGTCCGCGACCGCCGTCGCGAGCGCCGCCTTGAAGTGCGCCAGCCACTTCCCTGCGAGTCGAGGCGTGATCGGCAGGAGATCGTGGCGGTGCGCGAGCGGCACGTGCGCGGTTTCGGTGTACGCAGCCTCGCCGCCGAGCCACTCGGTGAAGAATCGCACCTGCGCCGCGCGCTCGTTCGCGAGATCGCGACCGAACAGCGGCCGGAGCTCGGCGTCGGCCTCGATGCGCTCGTACAGACCGTCGATCAGCGTGCCAACCGCGGCGTGACCACCGGCGCGCGCGAACACATCGCGATCGGCGAACGAGCGATGCGCGTCCGGATCGGCGAGGAAGCGGCGGTGGTCGAGCGAGGTTGCCATCGCGGGGACGATGGATCCTACGTCAGACCACGCCGCGGCGTGCGGGTGGGGCCGATGCATCCCCGCTAGATTGCGTCGCCGGCGCCGGTGTCATCGATCCAGGCGACCGGCATGGTCGACGATAGCGTCACGAACGCGTGCTCGGCGTGGTCGACGGCAATCACGCCGGCGGTGCCGCCGGTGACCCGGCGCAGCTCGGTGAGCGCGGCGGACGCCGCCTCGCGGACCGACAGGCCGCTCGCCGTGTACGCCGCGATGGTCCGCGCCAGCGCGACCCGCAGGATCGCCTCGCCGTCGCCGGTCGCGGACACCGCGATCTCGCGGTCCGCCCACGTGCCGGCACCGGGGATCGGCGAGTCGCCGATCCGGCCGGACCGCTTGCGCACGATGCCGCCGGTCGAGGTCGCCGCGGCGAGCCGCCCGTGCCGGTCGCGGGCGACGGCGCCGACGGTGCCACCCTCGCGCTCGCGGACCGCCGCGGCGGCGCTGCCGCTTCCGGCCTCGCGGCCGCCGGCGAGGGCAGCCTGCAAGCGCTGGCGTGCGCGCTCGGTGACCAGCGCGCCGGGCGCAGACCGGGTGAAGCCGACCTCGGCGGCGAACTGCCACGCGGATGGTCCGGCGAGCAGGACGTGCTCGCTGGCGTCGAGCACCGCGCGGGCGAGCAGCACCGGGTTGCCGAGATCGGGGACCGCGGCGACCGCGCCGACCCGGCGGGTGTCGCCGCACATGACCGCAGCGTCGGTCTCGACCGCGCCGTCGCGGGTCAGCGCCGCGCCGGTTCCGGCGTTGAACTCGGGATCGTCCTCCAGCACGCGGACCGCCGCGATCGCCGCGTCGAGCGCGCTGCCGTCGCCGTCGAGCACGGCATTGCCGGCCTCCGCCGCGGCGCGCACCCCGGCCCGCAATCGGTCGTAGCGCTCCGCCGCGACCAGCCCCGCCCCACCATGAACAATGATCGACTTCGCGCCTCGTCTCACCAACACGTTGCTACTGTACTTGGGATCGGCGCGCGGCGGGAGATCACCGTCCACGGCGCGCCGCCGGCACAGCACGACGCGCCGCGGCCAGCGCGTGAACCCACGCCGGGACGAGCCCTTGCCGCGGACCCGCCGGCGAGCGCGGCGGTCGAGGGCGATCATTGCCAGCTCCGAGATCACCGCAGCCGGCCGTCCGCGCGGCCCGGCGGCGCCTCGGGCGGCAGCTGGCGCTGCTGCTCGATGATCCGGGCCATGATGCGCGCGAGCTCGGGGAGATACTCGGGATCGCCGCGCAGCCCCGCGGCGTCGAGCGGGGTCGCGGTGACCGCCAGGGTCAGCCGGACGAGTGCGCCGACCCGGTCCTCGAGGATCCGGGCGACCGGCGGGTGGTCGCGGGTGTCGACATGAATGATCGAGGAGAACACCGCGCGGCCGTGCTCGCCGCGCAGCACCGAGGTCGCGAACACGAACCGGCCGTCGCGCGACCACACCGGGCCGCTCTCGTCGGTCAGCGGCAGATCGACCAGCGGGGCGATCGCGCCGGTGGCGCGCACCATGAGCCACAGCTCGGAGTCCGGCTTGTCGCCGTGGATCTGCGGGCGCGCGAACACCAGGCGCGTGCCGTCGGGCGACACCGCCGGCGACGAGTCCGCCGGGCCGTCGGTCAGCGCGCGGGTCGCGCCATCGGGGGCGCGCTCCTCGAGGTGGGTCTCGACCTCGCCGCGATCGCCGCGCGGGGTCACCACGGCGTAGATCACCGTGCCGTCGGGCGCGACCGCCGGGGTGACCGCGTGACCGGGGCCGTGGGTCAGCCGGGTGAGCTCGCCGGGTTGACCGCCGGCGATCGCGAGCCGCCACAGATCGAACGTGCCGCCGTCGCGGGTCGACGCGAACACGATCGTGCGGCCGTCCGGCGCCCACACCGGGTGGGCGTCGATCGCCGGGCCGTCGGTCAGCCGGCGCGGCGGCATCGCGGCCCCGAGCGGCGCGATCCACAGGCTGGTCTCGTCGAGCGCGCGGCCCCGACTCGACGCGAACACCAGCCACCGGCCGTCGGGCGACACCGCCGGGTTGACGTCGCGGACCGTGCCGGTCGCCGGCTGGACCAGCTCGAGCTGGCGATCGCCGTGCTCGTCGATCGCGACCAGCCGCGCGCCCTGGGCGCCGCGCTCCGAGGCGACGATCGCGATCCGGTCCCCCGCCGCCGGGCCCGGCACGGTCCGCGCCCCGCACGCCCCCAGCGCGACCATGGACGCGACCATGAACGCGGCGCGGCGGGGCATCAGGCGCGGCGGCACCGCGCCGGAGTCTACTGCTTGGGCGCCTCGGCCGGCGCGCTGGGCGCCTCGGCCTTGGGCGCCTCGGCCTTGGGCGCCTCGGCCTTGGGCGCCTCGGCCGGCGCCGCGGTCTCCGATCTTGCCGCAGGGGGCGCGACGCGCTTCTTCGTGAGGTTGGACATGTTCATGTCCCTGGCGATGTTGCTCTTCTCCGGGGCGACGCCGAAGTAGATCCCGACCGCGAGGAAGGTCAGAAGAACCGCGCCGGCGATGCTCAGCACCCACGCGCTGGCGCTGGCGCCGGCGCTGCGCCGCTCGAATGCCCCGAACGTGTGCTCCTGGTCCGCCGGCCACGACGTGACCAGCGGCCGGCTCGAGAACACCGCACCGATCGCCATCAGCAGGCCCGTCCCCAGCAGCGTGAACCCCGAGATCACCAGGATGATGAGGATCAGGATCGCGGCGAACGAGTCGAGGGCGGTCGGGGTTACAGTCATCATCGAGATGCTCCCAGTACTCGACTTCTACAGGGGAAATCGGGTGTGTTCAATACGTGGCTGTATCGGGGCGCGTCGTGCGTTGGTAGCGAGCACGGCCACCGCGGCCGCACCAAGCGCGGACGGAGGACCGATCAGCGGTATGACACCACGCCCCTCGAAGCGTTCCCCGATTGTGGTTCGCCTCGCCGCCCTGGCTGCGGGTGCAGCGATCTCGGCCAGTTGTGCGCCCCGGAGCGATGCCGACACCGGCCTACCCGGACCGCGCGCCGCGGTCCAGCCCGGGCCGAGCGCCCGCGAGCCAGCGCCGGTACCCGCGAGCCTGGACCGACCGACCCCGCCCCGGCCGCCGCCCGAGACCTGCCTCGGCGTCACCGACCGCGGCATCTGGTCGGATCTCGACGACCGGATCCAGATCGAGCTGCCCCCCGGGCTGACCACCGACCGCGTCGCCGCGCGGGTCGATGACCGCCACCGCGTGCTGGTGCTGTCGCTCGACGGCGTCGCCCGCAAGGTCTATCCGCTCGGTGGACCGGCGCCGCTCGCGATCGGCGATCGCGTGCTGGCCCTGCGGCCGGGCGATCGCGCCGAGCTCGCCGGGCTGGTCACCGCCGAGCACCTGACCGCCGGCCCGCCGGGGCGCGACCGCGACGACGACGGCATCCCGGATGCGCTCGACGTCCTGATCGGGGCCCGCAAGACCGTGGTGAACGCCGACGCGTACACGCCCCAGGCCGAGGACTACATCGCGATGAGCTATCCGATGGGTGATGTGCCCCGCACGATCGGCGTGTGCACCGACGTCATCATCCGCGCGGTCCGCAACGCCGGCATCGACCTCCAGAAGGAGCTGCACGACGACATCCGCCGCGCTCGCGCGGCTTATCCGATGGTCAAGGGGATGGGCGACCCGAGCATCGATCAGCGCCGGGTCGGCACGCTGCTGCCGTACTTCCGGCACCACTGGGAGGCCCACACCGCACGGCTCGACGATCCCGCGAACCCGCTGCGCCCCGGCGACATCCTGTTCCTGGACACGTTCCCGAACCGCGACGGGCCGGATCATATCGGGATCGTGTCCGATCGACTCGCCGCGCCGGGGCGTCCGCTGGTGATCAACAACTGGACGGACGGCACGGTGACGGCGGAGATGGACCTGCTCGCGTTCGTGCCGGTCCTCTACCGGTTCCGCGTGCCGCGATAGGAGTGCTACCTTCGCGGGGCATGAGGCCTGCCGCGCGCGTGATCGGGAGGGTGGCGCTCGCGGTAGGGGTGACATGGCTCGGGGGCCTCGGCGGGCTCGGCCGGAGCGCACGCGCCGAGGACGCCGCCCCGCCGAGCTACCGCGCGGTGATCGATCGCGCCAACCTCGAGCCCGCGTCGATCGGCGGCACGCGGCTGACGGTCGAGCTGTCCGCGCTCGACCTCTACGGCAAGCTGCTCGACCTCAGCGATCCCAGGTCGATCAAGCTGATGGTCGGCGGCATCAAGCTCGACGCGCCGTATGCCCGCGGCGCGTACGGCGCGACCAGCTCGGACACGGCGATCGTGTTCGTGATCCAGGCCAACCTGGCGTACGCCGAGGCGCTGCCGACGATCGCGGCGGCGCTCGACGAGGCGGTGCTGACCAGGCTGCCCGACCGCACCCAGGCCGCGATCCTCGGCTACGGCGACGCCACCGAGACCGGCAAGCTCGGCGCGCCCAGGGCCGCGCGCGCCCGGCTCGCCCAGCTCGCGCAGGACGGCAGCGCGTCCGAGCCGGCGCTGCTCGACACGCTCGATCGCGCGGTGCGGCTGCTCAAGAAGGCCAGGCCGTCCCGCGAGGGCGTCGCGCTGCGCCGGATGATCATCGTGATCGGCGACGGCCGCGATCGCTCCAACGACCGCGAGCGCGTCACCCGGCTCGGCGCGAGGTCCGGCAAGGATGGGATCCGGATCCACACGTTCGGGTTCGCGCCGAGCAACGTGCGCCGGCCGCTGCTCACGCTCGGCGAGCTGTCGAGGCAGTCGCTCGGCACGTTCCGCTGGGTCCGGACCGGCGGCGCCGAGTCGTGGACCCCGGCGTTCCAGCAGCTGCGCGACGAGATCAACAAGCAGGTCGTGCTGACCTACTTCCTGCCGGCCGACACCGACGTCGCCGGCAAGAAGCTCAAGGTCGTGCTGGTCGGCCGCACCGAGGCGACCTCGAACGAGGCCAAGCTCGGCGACGTCCAGTGCGGCCGCGACGCGTGCGCCGGCTACTGCGTCGACGGGACCTGCGTGATCCCGCGCGGGTCGTCGAGCCGCGGCGTGGTCGGCTGGCTGGTCCTCGTGGTCGGTATCGCGCTCGGCGCGGCCGTGGTGCTCGGCGGGATCGGCTTCTTGCTGCAGCGGCGCCAGGCCGGACCGCCGGGGCAGCGATCTCCTGCCTGGCCGGCCGGCCCAGGGATGCCGGCGCCCGGGGCGCCCGGGGTCGCTCCGGGTCTCGGCGCGGTGCCTGGTGCGCCTGCGCCGGGCGCCGTGCCACCGGGCATCGCGCCGCCGGCCAAGCCGTCGCGCTGGCGGAGCAAGCCCAAGGCCGCACCCCAGCCGGCCGCCGCGCCGCAGCTTTCAGCGGCGACCGGCCCCGCGCTGCTGATGCTCAGCGGGCCGCGCGCCGGCCACCGGATCCCGCTGCAGAACGGGTTCACGATCGGCAAGGCGCCGACCTCCCACCTGGTCCTCGACGACGGCTACACCTCGACCCACCACGCGCAGGTCGGCGTGGACACGGCCGGCACCTGCCGGCTGTACGACCGCAACTCGACCAACGGCACGTTCGTGAACGGCGTACGGGTGAACGAGGTGGTGCTGGACCACGGGATGAGCGTGCGGATCGGATCCATCGAGATGAGGTTCCTGGCACAATAGGGAGTCGAGCGATGCCGCAAGGGAATGGAGAGCTGATCATCGGCGGGCAGATCTTCAAGATCGACGCCCCGGTGCAGAACTGGCACAAGAGCGGGTGGGACGCGACGAGCCCGTACTGCATCCCGACCAAGACCGATCCGGCGCCGCCGTGTCAGCAGGCCACCGGCGGTCAGTTCCCGTACGGCAAGATGCCCGTACCGTACACCCAGCGCTACGCGGTGCGGCCGAGCCTGCGGTCGGTGCCGAAGTCCAACAACGGCATGAACGCGAGCTACGAGGCGGTCAAGGCGGTGGTCAAGCAGTTCGTCGTCCACCACGACGGCTGCAGCTCGGCCGACATGTGCTTCAGCGTGCTGCAGAACGAGCGCGCCCTGTCGGTCCACTTCCTGCTCGACAACGATGGCACGATCTTCCAGACCATCGACCTGGCGCTGATGGCCTATCACGCGTCGGACTGGAACCTGTACTCGATCGGCATCGAGCTGTGCAACCGCGGCGACGCGTTCAACGTGCCGAACTACTACGACAGCGGCCGGGCCGGCCCGAAGCGCGACATCAAGCCGGTCCGGATCAACGGCAACACGCTCAAGGCGTTCGACTACACGCCGGCGCAGAAGGAGTCGTTCTCCCAGCTGTGCCGCGAGCTGCTCCGGCTGTTCCCCAACCTGCCGGCGGAGTATCCGCAGTCGAGCCCCGGCGAGCCGCTGTGGGACACGATGAAGGACGCGCCGATGCGGCGCGAGAGCTACGCCGGCTACGTCGGCCACTACCACATCAACACCCAGAAGTGGGATCCGGGGGTGTTCGACTTCAAGGAGTTCTGCAGCAAGCTGCGCGGCGCGTTCTGCTTCCCGGTGTTCCCCAAGCTCGAGCCCCAGGCCTCGGACAAGGACCGGTCCAAGCCGATCCTCCCCAGCGACAGCGGCGAGCTCAAGGAGGCAGCCAAGGCGCTGTACGCGCTCAACGAGGACCGCGCCGACGGCGGGTTCTTCCCGGTCGGCCCGTGGGGCGAGACCGCGCTGTGGCACGGCGGGATCCACCTGATCGGCAAGCGCGACGGCGGCGTGTTCGCGCCGTTCCCCGGCCGGCTGGTCGCGGCGTGCATGGGCCGCGAGTCGGCGATCGGCTCGTTCAACTTCGTGCTGCTCCGCCACGAGATGACGCTGGGGTCCAAGAAGCTCCAGTTCCACTCGCTGTACATGCACATCGCCGACGAGACCAGGCGCGGCAACCCGCCCGAGTGGATGACCAAGGGCGCGTGGAAGGCGAGCAACAAGCGCGGCCAGGTCACGCTGCTCGACGAGCCGATCGAGGCCGGCGCGCTGATCGCTCACATCACCGCGGTCGGCCCCGACGCGCTGTCGCGCGCCCAGGTCCACGTCGAGTTCTTCTCCGAGCAGCTGATCGAGGATCAGAACAACTACTGGCAGCTGATCGACGGCACGTCGAGCGGGCGGTTCTGCGAGGCGCCCGAGATCATCGGCGTGATCGACTCGAACCACGATGGCCTGTTGCAGCGCGAAGAGCTCGCCCAGTTCTTCGCCAGCGGCGGCGGCGGCCAGATGCACCCCATGGCCACGCTGCACGTCTCGGAGTGGACCGCCGAGCCGAACTGGGCCGCCGCGCTCGCGGCGTCCAAGGGGTTCAAGTCGATGAAGGTCTCCGAGATCGACGCGATGGTCGCCGAGCAGGTCACGCCCGGCCTGTGGTGGGACGACCGCGTCGCGGCGCACTGCCGGCTGCCCAAGGACGGCGTCGTCCACCACTACCACCCGATCACGTTCATCAGCTGGTTCAAGAACCAGCTGATCGAGGCGGCGGCCGAGGCCCTCAGGAGCGGCCCCAAGATCAACGCGGCCGACATCCGCGCGGTCCCCAAGTCGATCACCGACAATCTCGGCGACGTCACCGGCGTCTCGATGCGCTCGACCGCCGACGTCACCGAGGACAAGTGCAACAAGAACCTCACGCTGGAGCAGATGGTGAAAGGCTTCGACGCCCCGGAGTGCAAGGAGTGAGGACGCGCCCGCGCGATCTCGACGCCGATCGCCGGTCCGGCCCCGGCCCGTGGCGCCTCGTGACGCGGCGCGCGTTCGTGTCCGCGCTCGGCGCCGCCGCGGCCGCGCTCGCGGTCCGGCGCGCCACCCGCGGGGTCGCCCAGGACGACCCGCAGGACGAGGACGATCGCCCGCCCAGCCGGTGGACCGGCACGACGCGCTGGATCGGTCACTGCTGACGCGGCGCCGCGACGCGCGGACGACAAGGGCGACGTAGCCAGGTACGCCAGGTGGCGCGACATTGGCCGGACAGTGCGGCGGGTGTGGTTTCAGTGCGTTGGGGGCGCCGCCGCTGGGCCGCCGCAAGGCCGATCGCGCTCGGATCGCTCATCTCCGCGAGATGGCGTCCTGTGCGATCCGAATCTCGCGATGGACGCTCGCGCGGTCATGCGGCGTGCGCCTGCGAAGCCTGTCCAGCAACGCCGCGGCTTCGCCGGTTCCGATCTCGCCGAGTGCGCAGGCAAGCGACGTTGCTTCGTCGTCGGAAAGACCGGCGACGTCCACAAGCGGACCGAGCCAGCGCAACCCGTCGGGCTGGCCGATCGCCCCGATGACCTCGATGGCAGTGGCCCGCGCTCGCGGGTCTTGCGTGAGGGGGCCGACTCCGTCGAGTACCGTCGTCGGGGCGCTGGCACCAGCGAGCGTGAGGACGTGCGCCAGCTGCGACTGAAAGCTCGCTTCGGAGATGCGGCCGCGCTCGTCCGCGGTCGCCGGATTGCGGGCAAGATCGAGAAGCTCGATCATCACCGTCGCGTCTCTCGCCGCGTGCGCTGCCCATGCCGCCTCCTCCGCTTCACGCTGCGCGGGGTCTACGAACGGTCCAAGCGGACCGAGCATACCGACGAGCGAATCGATGACTTCCTGCCTCGTCATGCGCCGATCATTCCACAACGAGCTCGTAGATGTTCCGCGTGACCGTGCTGCCGAACCAGTATCCAATGCCACCTGCGATCAGGGGTGCCAACGCCATGGGCCGGGCTCGCTTCAGGAAGGCCTTCGGCCACGGAGCTTCGCTTGCCGGGTTCTGGTGCTCTGTCGAATCCGCCGCCCATCGGCGGGATGCTGCACGAAACCGCGGCCGATTGCATCCGGATGGATGCCTAGGCACGTCGTGCCATCGAGGCAAGATCCTGAACCGGACGGCGAGGTGGTGGCAGCGTTGATACGCATCACGATGCCGACGCTGCAATCCAGGCACGGTTCCCGCACGGGTAGACGATGCGACAGCAACATGCCGTTCGTGTCGCTCCCGACATCGGGGTGTTCATCACCGGACCCTCGAGGCTCAGCACCAGCGCTACACGAAGTTCATGCGGATCCATTCTCGGAACAGCGGGACGACGAAGGCCACCTTGTCGCCGGTGCGTGCGAGGTAGCCTTCGCGCACGAGCGGGATCGTTGCGGGATCGAGCTCGCCCGGCTCGTCGGACCGAGCGAGCCGCTGAAGCGCGGCGTGCTCCTCGTCGGTGCGCGAGCGCCAGATCTCATCGAACAGGTGGACGTCGCCGACCATGCCATCGAACACCTCGGTGAGCTCCTCGCGGGTGGCGGCGCGGAGGCCTCCGCGGCTGTTCAGCAGGCGGCAGAGGTCATCGCCGGCCTTCTGCAGCAGGTATGGATGCCGGCCAGTCTGCGCCAGGATGAGGTCGATGCCGCCCTCAGGGTAGATATCGGGGAACTCGGGGATCGGGTGAGCGAGGAGCTCCCGAGCGTCGTCTTCGTCGAGATAGGAGATCGTGCGACTGGTGGCGCTCACCAGGCGATCGGTCCAGTGAGGACCGAGGCGGTGCAGCGGATACGCGGTGAGCAGGAGAAAGCGAATGTGGTGGAGGGCGTCGCCAGCGGCGCGCAGGAAGTCGAGGAAGTCGCTGGAGCACCAGCCATCCCGGATCCCGTCCTCGACCCGCTCGATCTCGTCGATGACGACCAGCAGCCTCCGATCGGCGCAGGCCCGATCGAGCTCCTCGAGCCAGCGCAGTCCGTCGCCCCAGCGATCTGATTCGGGCGGCGCCAGCGTGCCAGGCGCGTGTGCCGCGATGTCGGCGAGGACGCGCCGGTGCGGGGTCTCGCGGTGCGCGTCGCCGCTCAGTGGCTGGAAGTTGGAGACCACGACGATGGTCCCGGTACCAAGAAAGGTCGGCAGGTAGTTGCACAGCGACGTCTTGCCCATCCGGCGCTGCCCGACGAGCAGCAGCACGCCGCGGCGATCCGGCGCGAGATCGTGCTCGATGAGCCTGATGATGTCGCCGCGCCCCTTGAAGAGGGTGCGGTCCTCGGCCCACGCGGGGGTGAGCGGCGGTCCGGCGACGAAGGCGGACGGGACCTCGGGGTGCGCCGCGACCTCGCGGGACAGCTTGTCGGCTTCTTCGCGAATGACGTCGAGCCAGAGCGCTGCGGTCGACCACAGCCGCCGGGCGAGCGGCGCTGGGTGGCGCGCCGCGATGGCAGTGACGCGGAAGCTCTCGAGGCCGCTACGTGCGCGCTCGAGCGCCAGGCGGCGCTGGCGCTGGTTGGTGCTGCCGGCGATGAGATCGCGGGCAGCGGTCTGAAACGATCGGATCGGTGCGTTCCCGGGCTCGGAGACAAGATCGGCTTCCCGGGGAAGAAACGGCAAGTCGAGGCCGGCCGCGCGCGTCCACAGCCGGTCTCGCGCCGCGCGCTCCAGATCGCGGGCCCGGAGCTCGATCAGCGCGCGTCGCGCGATGCGGCGCTGGCCGATCGAGGCAGCGACAAGACCGAGGAGCTCTCGCGCCAGCACGGCGTCAATCTCGGCGACGTGGAGCAGACATGCCCGCAATCCTGGCAGCGGAAGGTAGATGAGGTCATGACGCCGGAAGGGGAGCCAGGAAGCGAGGCGGTGAGCCGCGTCAGGTCGGCGCCGCATCCGCCAGGCCAGTACCCACATGACGACAGCCTCTGCGGGCCAGAACGGTAAACGAAAGAACGCCACGCCGAACGCCACGCCGAACGCCACGCCGCCCGCCACGCCGAACGCCGCGCCGCCCGCCACGCCGCCCGCCACGCCGACCGCCGCGCCGAACGCCACGCCGACCGCCACGCCGAACGCCACGCGGACTGCCGCACCAGACGCCACGCCGAACGTCACACCGACC
>JBGQCL010000333.1:0-13606 GCA_041495365.1 Kofleriaceae bacterium
GTCAAGAACCTGCTCGGCATCATCGGTGCCCGCGCGCGCTCGGCGCGCAAGCTGGTCGGCGAGCGGGCCGGGGCCGGCGATCTGTTCGACCGGCTGCGCGACCTCGAGACCGACGTCACCGCGCTCTACGAGGAGTGGGCGCAGTACCTGCGCTCGATGCAGGCGCCGACCCCCACGATCGAGCTGGTGCCGCTGTCGCCGCTGGTCCACGAGGTCGTGGTCGCCGCCCAGGCCCGGACCCAGCAGGTGCCGATCGCGCTCGAGACCGCCGCCGGGCTGCCCGACGTGCGCGGCGATCGCATGCTGCTGCGCGAGGCGCTGCTCAACGTGGTGTCCAACGCCGCCGAGGCGTGTGCCGCGGCCGCCGGCCACGGCGAGGTCGCGGTGCGGGTCCGCGCGATCGCCGCGCCGGGCGGCGGCACCGCGCCGCTGGTCGAGCTCGTGATCAGCGACACCGGCCCGGGCATCCCGCGCGCCCACCTCAGCCGGCTGTTCGTCCCCGGCTTCACCACCAAGGAGACCGGCTCGGGCTTCGGCCTGGCGATCGCCGAGCGCGTGGTCGCGGCGCACCACGGCCGGATCACGGTCGACTCCGAGGAGGGCCGCGGCACGACGATCACGATCACGCTGCCGACCGACAAGACCGGCCTCCAGCAGCTGCCGCTGTGGACCTCTGCCGAGCGAGGGCTGCCGTGACGATCGGGACGATCGTCTGCGTCGACGACCAGGCCGAGGTCCGCCGCCTGCTCGGCGACGTGTTCCGCGCCCGCGGCGGCAGCGTGGTCGGGTTCGACGACGGCGAGGACGCGATCACCTGGCTCCGCAGCAACGACGCCGACCTCGCGGTGCTCGACCTCGACCTCGGCCCCAACCGGCGCAGCGGCATCGAGATCTGCCGCGCGCTGCGCGCCCGGCTGCCCGACCTGCCGATCATCATCCTGACCGGCCACGGCACGATCGACGACGCGGTCGCCGCGGTCAAGGCCGGCGCGGTCGACTTCATCACCAAGGACCCCTACCTCGAGGACAAGCTCGAGATCTCGGTCGAGAAGGTCGAGCGCATCCTGCAGCACGCGCTCGACCGCAAGCGCCTCGAGGAGGAGAACCGCGAGCTGCGCGCGACCAACGAGCGGCTGCGCAAGGCCACCGGCCGGCGCTGGCAGATCGTCGGCGACTCGGCGGCGATGCGCCAGGTGATGACCAAGATCGAGAAGGTCGCCCCGGTGCCGCGGCCGGTGCTCGTGCTCGGCCCGCGCGGCACCGGCAAGGAGCTGGTCGCGCGCGCGGTCCACACCCTGTCGCCGCGGGCGTCCGAGCCCTACATCACGATCAACTGCGCCGCGGTCGCCGAGAGCCTGCTCGAGAGCGAGCTGTTCGGCCACGAGGAGGGCGCGTTCACCGGCGCGACCAAGCAGAAGGAGGGCAAGTTCGAGCTCGCCGACGGCGGCACGCTGTTACTCGACGAGATCGGCAACATGTCGCTCGAGTTCCAGGCCAAGATCCTGCGCGTGCTCGAGTACCAGCGGTTCGAGCGGGTCGCCGGCAGCGAGTCGATCCAGGTCAACGTCCGCGTGATCGCCGCGACCAACCTCGACCTCAAGCAGGCGATGCTCGACGGCAAGTTCCGCCCCGACCTCTACGACCGGCTCGCGTTCGAGGTGATCAGCCTGCCGTCGCTCGCCCAGCGCATGCAGGACGTCCCGGTGCTCGCCGCCCACTTCCTCAGCCGGTTCCGCCAGGAGGTCGCCGGCATCCCGGTCAAGGAGATCAGCGCCGGCGCGCTCGACCGCTTCGCGTCCTACGACTACCCGGGCAACGTCCGCGAGCTCAAGAACATCGTCGAGCGCGCAGTCTACATGGCGCAGGGCGAGGTGCTGACCGCGGCCGACGTCGACGCCGCGCTGCCGCCCGAGGCCGGCGCGCTGAGCGCCGCTTCGCTGCTGTCGTTCGAGGACGACGCCCGGATGCCGCTGCCCGAGCGGGTCGAGGCGTTCGAGGCCTGGCTGTGCAAGGACGCCCTGGAGCGCACCCGCTACAAGCAGAAGGAGGCGGCGGCGCTGCTCGGCCTGTCGTACGACCAGTTCCGCCAGCGCTACCGCAAGTACGGCCTGGGCAAGGACTGATCAGGCCCGCCGTCCCCGATCGCTCCCGCCGGGGCTCCTCGCCTGGCCTCCCGCCGGACCACTCGACTGTAGCCGATGGCGAAGCCGCGATGATAGCCGTACTGGAGAACGCGGTCCAAGGACGCAGGGTCCAGGATGCGTCCCTCGCGAAGCTGTCGAAGCGGCAGCTTCGAAGGGCAGCGCTCATCGCTTTCTGCAGGGCAAGTGAGTATAGCATCCGCTCGCCGGCGTCGACGACCTGCTCCAGGCCGGTGATGACCGCGATGGCGATGCGGCGCGCGGTCGGGGTGTTGCGAGGTCGAGCATGGTCTCATGCCGGGTGGAAGTCGTCATGGCGATGCGGGATGCACCTTATCAAGTGACTCTGATGCCCGCGATATGATGTGTCCGAAATCCGGATTGATGTCCGAGATCCGGACACCGGCTCGGAATCCGAACAGTGAGCACGACTACGGGTTCGGCATTCGGGTCACGTGTCTGGTGTGGCTGCTCACGTTCGTGAGCGGGCCGTCGAGCGCTCGCCCACGGCCGCTCTGCATGGCGGATGGCCACCACGAGGTGAGTGCGTCTCGGGCAGTGCTCGGGTCGCGCGGTGGGACGCCAGGGCGGGCGGCTTGGCCGGTGCAACCCCATGGGGAGCATGACCGCCATGCCCACCGGCATCACCCCATCCGCGCCCGCGGGCTCGCGGTTGCGAGCGTGGTCGGGGTCGGCGAGATCGGGATGATCGCCGGCTGCGCGGCGTACCAGGTGCTGCGGGAAGGGGTCTCGCCGGGAGAGGCGGCCAGGAAGATCATCGAGGAGATCGGAGGAGATCGCGAAGGTGGGGTGATCGCGGAGGGGCGGGCCATCGCGCTCGGCGATTCGAGCTAGACTGCGCGCCATGGGCATCTTCTCGCGGATCAAGGGGGGCATCTCCGGAAAGGCGAACGCCGCGATCGACAGGGCGATCGATCCGAGGAAGGAGCTCGACATGGCGATCCTGGAGCTCGAGGAGGGCCGCAAGAAGGCGCTCACCGAGCTGGTCTCGTACAAGGCGACCGCCAAGCAGCTCGAGGGCGACATCGAGAAGCACCGCGCGAAGGCCGCCGAGTGGGAGCGCCGGGCGATGCTCGCGGTCAAGGCCGGCGACGACGAGGCCGCCAAGCTCGCGCTGCGCGAGAAGAAGGCCGCCGAGGCCGAGGCGGTGAAGATCGAGCGCGACAAGCACGAGGCGGCGAGCTACGCGATCCAGCTCAACAAGAGCCGCAAGGAGTTCGAGACCAAGCTGCAGATGCTGAAGATGCGCAAGGGCACGCTGGCGACCCAGATCGCGGCAGCGCGCTCGGCCGGCGGCGACGCGTTCGGCAACGATTCGTCGGTGTGGGATCGGTTCGCGGCGGCGGAGGAGCGGATCGACAGCGAGGCGATCGCGACCGAGGTCGACGCGGCGATGCGCGGCGAGGAGCTCGAGGACAAGGCGTTCGACGCCAAGCTGGCGGCCGCGGCCGGGACCGCGAACCTGCTCGGTGCGCCCGGCGCGCCGGAGGCCGAGGACGCGCTGGCCACGCTCAAGGCGAAGATGGCCGAGCAGAAGGCCGCCAAGCAGAAGCGGCTCGCGGGGGAGGCAGCCGGGGCGGCAACCGGGGCGGCTGCCGGGGCGGCTGCCGGGGCGGCTGCCGGGGCGGCTGCCGGGGCCACAAAGGAGCCGAAGGTGGACAAGTGACGGACCGCAGCCTGTCGTCCACCGTGGGGATCGGAGCGCCCGGCCAGGGCCCGGACGCCGACGAGGCGCTGTCGACCCGGCTGCGCGATCTCGCGCTGGTCGAGATCGACGCGCTGATCCAGAGCGACCGCGCGCAGGCGCTGGTCGCGGTGTTCGCCGACGATGTCGCCGATGCGCTGCGCGAGGCGCGGATCCGGATCGCGGCGCTGCGCAGCCAGCTCGGCGGCGCCGATCCGCTGTCGGTGCTCGACGCCGCGGTGCACCAGCGCGCGTCCGATGCCGGGGCCGCCGGGGTCGACCGGATCCGCGGCCGGCTGGCCGCCCAGGCCGAGGCGGCGCGCGCGCTGGCCCGGCTCGCCGATCTCGCGGCCGGCCTGGTCGCCAAGCTGTTCGAGGCCGACCGCCGGCGCTGAGGCGGCGCGGGTGGCCGCGGCTCAGGCCGCCCGCGCGCGCAGCGGCGCAATCACGGCCTCGGCGAACCGCTCCATCTCCTCGAGCTGCGGGCTGCACTGCAGGAGCAGCAGGTCGATGCCGGCCTTCTCGAACGCGACGACCTGGTCCTGGACCTGCCACGGCGTGCCGCACAGCCCCGAGCGCAGCCCGCGGTTGGACACCGAGTACTCCTCGAGGGTGACCCGGTTCTCGAGCTGGGTGTTGGCGAGCCAGTCCTGGTAGTTGTGGTAGCCCGGCGAGTCGGGCGCGACGTTGGTGATCCGCGCGAGCTCGCGGTCGACCTCGGCCTGATCGTCGCGCACGATCGTGTAGCCGGCGACGCCGTAGGTCATGCGGGGCAGGCCGAGCTTGGCGCGGCGCTGCTCCATGTCGGCGACCTTCTCGCCGACCCGCGCCGGCGCGTCGCCGTGCATGACGTACGCGTCGCACTGCGACGAGATCAGCGCCTTGGCCGCCGGGGACTCGCCGCCGGCGTAGATCACCGGGCGCGGCTTGCGCACCGGCTTGGGCTCGAGGATCACGTCCTCGACCTTGTAGTGCTTGCCGGCGTAGCTGAACGCCGGCTCGCTCCACGCGCCGTTGACGATCGTGAGCCACTCGGCGGTCCGCCCGTAGCGGTCGTCGTGCTGCTCGAAGTGCACGCCGTAGCGGCGGGCCTCGTCGGACCACCACGACGACACGACGTTGAGCGACAGCCGGCCGTTGGCGATCCGGTCGACGTTGGCCGCCTGCTTGGCGAAGATCGCCGGCTGGTGGAACGTCGGGCGCACCGCGACCATCAGCTCGAGCGACTCGGTGACCGCCGCGAGCGCGGCCGCGGTCGACCACGCGTCGAGGCACGGCGCCGAGGGCCCCTTGATGTCGTTGAGGAACAGCTCGGCGATCAGCGTCAGGTCGAACCCGATCTGCTCGCTGCGCCGGGCCAGCTTCTTGTTGTAGGCGAACGTGGCGTCCATGCGCTCGTCCTCGACGTTGCGCAGCCAGCCGCCGAACACGGGCATCCAGTAACCGAACCGCATCTCAGGCCTCCCCCCACGCGCGGCGCGCGAGGTAATCGACCAGCCGCTCGAACGGGTCGAACCCGACCACGCGCGGCCCGTCGGCGACGAAGTTGGACAGCGCATTGATGTCGTAGACGTACGGCTTGCCGTCGCGGTCGTCGATCAGGTACTCGACGCCGCCGATGTCGAGCCCGGTGCGCGCCGCGATCGCGAGCACCGCGCTCCTGATCTCGGGCGGGGCGTCGTAGGCCTCGACCCGCATGCCGTTCTTGGGCGCGTCGAGCGCGCACGCGGCGCGGGTCAGCTCCTGGCCGCCCGCGGTCTGGCACGCGTCGGCCGGGCACAGGTTGAACGAGCCGACCTCGGGGAACACCCGGATCGCGTAGAGGATCTCGCCGCCCAGCACCTCGACGCGCGTGATCGCGCCGCCGCGCAGCGGGGCGGCCTCCTGGACCAGCGCGGTGTCGTCGACGCCGAACTCGAGCCGGCCGGCGCGGACCGCGGCCGCCAGCTGGTCGGCGTCCTCGAACCGCGTGATCCCCGCGCCGCTGCCGCCGATGTTGGCCTTGACCAGCAGCGGGAACCGCAGGCCCTGGGCGGCGGCGGGCACCTGCGACGCGTGGTTGACGACGCGGCTCGCCGGGTAGGGGATGCAGAGCTCCTCGAGGATCTCGAGCTGCGCCGCCTTGGAGATCTCGATCGTGTAGACCTTGCTGCCGTTGACCACCGGCACGCCGATCCGCTCGAGGTGGCGCAGCCACTGCAGCGTGTGGAACGTGACCTGGCGCCGCGCGCGGGTGTACGAGGACGGGCTCGCGCGGTTGAACACCAGTGCGAACGGCGCGCTGCGCTCCGAGGGATCGTAGGCGTGGGCGGCGGCATCGACCCGCGCGAACGGATAGCCGCGGCGCTCCAGCGTCGCGAACAGCGGCCGGAACCAGTCCGGGTGCTCGTAGAAAATACCGATCGGCTGCCTGCCCTTCATGATTTCGGAGGTTTATCCGCGATATCGGCCGAATGCAATACACTTCGGTCACGTCGTGTGCGATCGCTCGCAGGACCCAACCCCGCGGGCGCGGCGATCGTCCAATCCGGGTCGCATATAGTGCCCGGGGATGGCTGACGAGGACGATGACCTCGACTGCGCACGCCGGGGCGACCGCGACGCCTTCGGCCGCCTGGTGCGGCGCCATCAACGACGCGTGTATGCGGCAGCGCTCCATCTCCTCGGCAACCACAGCGACGCGGACGACGTCACCCAGGAGGCGTTCGTGCGGGCGTACCGCGCGCTGGCGTCGTTCGACGGCCGCGCCGACTTCTTCACCTGGCTGTACCGGATCGCGGTCAACACCGCGCTCAACGCGCTGCGCTCCGGAAAGCGCGGCGCGGCCCTGCACCAGCGCAGCGGGGCGGAGGCTGCGCATGTCGGCGGGCGGCCCGAGGCGCTCGGGCACGGGGCGCCGAGCCCGGCGCAGCGCGCCGAGCACGCCGGCGAGGTCGCGCGCGTGCTCGCGGCCGTGGCCGAGCTGTCGCCCGCGCTGCGCGTCACCCTGGTGCTGGCCACCGTCGAGGAGCTGCCGCACAAGCAGATCGCCGAGATCCTCCAGATCCCCGAGGGCACGGTGGCCTGGCGCGTCAACGAGGCCCGCCGGCTGCTCAAGCTGCGACTGGCGATGACCGAACCCACGAGCGTGGCCAGGTGACCAGGATGGCGGACGACCTCGACGAGATCGACGCGGCGCTCCGGCGCGCGATGGCGGCCCTGGACGGCGAACCACCGGCCGGGTACTTCGACGCGCTGCCCGGGCGGACGCTGGCGCGGCTCGACGATCCGGCACTCGGCGAGCTGCCTGAAGAGCCCGGGCGGAAGCGCCGCCGCGAGCCGGCGAGCCAGCCGCCGGTGCGGCCGCTGCGCGCGGTGCAGGGCTTGCGGCCGCCGTCCGACGACGATGACGATGACGCGGTGTTCTCCTCGCAGGTCATGGCAGCGGTCGATCTGCCCGAGGCGGCCGAGCTCGCCCAGCCGGCGGCCCCGGGCACGCCATGGCGCGACGACCGGGCGGCCTCGAGCTCGGCGGTCGCGGTGCTCCCCGTGCCGCCCCGCTCGAAGCCGGCAGCGGATGTCGTGGCGTCGCCGGGCGCTGTCCCGGCACCCGGGAGCACGGCCTCGGCCGGGCCGGTCGAGGCGCCGGCGGGCGCGGCCGTCTCGATGACCTCGGCCGGATCTGCGCGGCACCGTCGGAGCCGCCGCATGCGCGCCGCCATCGTCGGGATCGGCGCGATCGGCCTCGCTGCGGTCGCGGTGATCTACCTGGCGGGAGGCGATCGCGCTCCTCGCAGCGCGCCATCGGCCGTCTCGGCCGTCTCGCCGGGCGAGCGCGCAGCGCCGGGGACCAGGGTGGAGGTCGCGTCGCCCGCCGCCGGCAGCGCCACCGCGATGAGCTCGGTCGCCTCGGGGTCTGCCGCGAGCACCGGGCCTGGTGCCGGGATCACCACCGCGGGCTCCAGGCCCACCGCGAGCGGCAGCGTGGCCGGAAGCGCTGCGACCCCATCGGCGGGGTCCGGATCGGGCGCGCCGCAGGACAGCGGCTCCGGGGCGGTGGACAAGCCCGTCGCGAAGTCTCCAGGGTCGCCCGGCAAGCGACCGGGCAAGGTCAAGTCGCTGTCCAAGGGTGGGGACGACGACCTCGAGATCGAGCCGCCCGGCGTCGCCGGGAAGGGCGCGCCCGGCAAGAAGATCAAGTCGAGCAAGCCGCGACCAGACCCGACGCCGCTGTCGAGCGACGATATCGAGCGCGCCATGACCGCAGTCGCCGGCCAGGTCCGGGCGTGTGTCGCCGGGGTCGCGGGGGCGGCCTCGCTGCGCCTGACCGTTGCCCCGTCGGGCCGGATCGCGCAGGTCGCGGTGACCGGGCCGCTCGCCGGCACACCGGCCGCCGCCTGCCTCGAGCGCGCGGTCCAGGCCGCGACGTTTCCGCCCTGGAGCGGTGCTCCGCAGAGCTTCGACTACAGCTACCCGCGGTCGGACTGACGCCGGCCGCGATGCTCGCGTGAGCCCACGCTTCCGGGCTGCGCGCTTGTCGATCGCGGGCCCCGGGGATACGGTCGTCGACTTGATGCGGAAGGTCACGAGCGGCCGGCTGTTCGAGGACTTCACGGTGGGCCAGCGCCTGCTGCACGCGGTGCCGCGCACGCTGCACGGCGGCGACATCGCGCTGTACATGGCGCTGACCGGGGAGCGGCCGCCGCTGGCGTCGTCGACCGAGCTCGCGCGCTCGCTGGGGTTCATGCGCGAGCTGGTCCCCGAGCTCCTGGTGTTCCACATCGTGTTCGGCAAGTCGGTGCCCGACGTGTCGCACAACGCGGCGGCGAACCTGGGCTACGCCGACGTGCGGTTCCTCCGGCCGGTGTACCCGGGCGACACGCTGATCGCCGAGAGCGAGGTGATCGGGCTGCGCGAGGTGTCGAGCGGCGACGCCGGCGTGGTCTACGTCCGCACGCGCGGCACCAACCAGAAGGGCCAGGATGTGGTGACGTTCGTGCGCTGGGTGCTGATCCCCAAGCGCGACAAGGCGGCGGCGCGCGGGGTGAACAAGGTCCCGCAGGTGCCCTCGGCGGTCACCGCCGACCGGCTGCCGGTGCCGGACGCCATGAACCTGCAGCGGTTCGCCGACCTCGGCTGGGCGTTCGGCGCGACGGCGTGGTGGGACGACTACGAACCCGGGGAGCGGCTCGATCACCCCGACGCGATGACGATCGAAGAAGCCGACCACGTCCAGGTGACCCGGCTGTACCACAACACCGCGCAGGTCCACTTCGATGCGCGCACCATGGCCGAATCGCGGTTCGGCCGCCGCATCGTCTACGGCGGGCACGTGATCAGCGTGGCGATGGCGCTGGCGCGCAACGGGCTGGCCGCGGCGCTGGCGACCGCGGCGTGGAACGGCGGGGCCCACGCGGCGCCGACCTTCGCGGGCGACACGCTGCGCGCGTTCACCGAGGTGGTCGAGCGCGCCGAGCTGCCCCGGCGGCGCGACGTCGGGGCGCTGCGGCTCCGGCTGTCGGCGGTCAAGAACGTGGGCCCGGCCGAGCTCCCGACGGTGCCGTCGCTGCTGTCGGGGACCAAGGATCCGCGCCTGGTGCTCGAGCTCGACTACTGGGCGCTGTTCCCCCGGCGGTGACGGCGCGCTGGGGCGCGCCCGAGGAGATGTCGGCCGGTCTGGGCGGCGCGTTCGCGAGCGCGGCGAAGCGGCGCGGTGCACCAGGGCGGGCTGTCGTGCTACGCTCGCAAGGACTGCAGGTCATCCGCGCCACCGTCCGTGACGGACGCATCGTCGTCGACGAGCCGACCACCTTGCCGGATGGGCACGAGGTCGCGCTGGGCGTCCTGAATGACGACGGGATGAGCGAGGCCGAGCGCCGCCGGTTGTATGCATCGATCACACGCGGGATCCGCGACGGTCAAGCCGGTCGTGAGATGGAGTTCGATAGCTTCCTGGATCAGCTCGACGCTGAGCCGTGAGGGTCGTCATGACCGCGGAGGCGCAGCGCCAGGCGCGCGCCGAGCGCACGTGGTGGCGGGCGCACAGGGATGTCGAGCGCTGAGGGCGCAGGCGGCCGAGATCGTCATCGCGACCGCGATCGCCGGCCTCGGGTTGCCGGGTGCGGGGCGGACGTTGCATGCTGGTCGACGTCGCCGTCTGCGCGGCGCTCGCCTCGCCGTGAACGCGGTTGCCCACATGATCTCGCGCCTGGCGCCCGAGGCGATCCGCCGGCTGGCGGTCCTGCGCGGGCAGCGCGGTGATCCGGGGGAGCAGGGCGGGGCGCTGCGGGCGCCCAGGCCGGTGCTCGACGTCGACCAGGCGATCGAGCACGTGATCGCGCGGTGGGGCGGGGACCTGTGCGGCCTGCTCAATGCGATGACGCGCGGCGAGCTCGCGGAGCTCGGCGCGCAGCTCGGCGCGTCTCCGATCGCTACCGCGCCGGGCTCGCCGGCCGTGCGCGCGCCGGCGCTGCGGGCGGCGCTGTGGGAGCACGGCGCGGTGCTGGAGCGCGGTGCGGCCGAGGTCTCCCCCGCGGTGCAGCCGCGGCCGATCGTACTGGGCGGCCACCTGGTGATCCAGGCCGCGCCGCGCGGGCTGTTCCCGCCGAGCGCGCGCTGGCCGCGCCCGGTGCCGCCGCCGCGCGCCGCCGCGCCGCCGGCGAGCGAGCCGGAGGCCCTCGACGAGCTGCTCGCCGCCGCCGATCGCGCGATCGGGGTGCGGCTCGGCGCGCGCGGCCGCGACAAGGGCGCGTGGGGGATCCGCGCGGCGCGCCTGCTCGGCCTGATCGAGCGCAGCGAGCGCGAGCCCGACTGGCGCGGGGACGTCGAGGTCAAGACCGTGGCGATCGCGCGCGACCCCGGCGGGTGGTGGCGGGTGGTCGAGGATCCGGCGATCGCGATGGTGGGCGAGCCCGCGCTGGCCAAGCTGGCGCGCACGCTGTGGCTCGCGCGCTGCGACGTCGGCGGCGCGCCGGCGGGTGGACCGGCGCGCGACGCGACGATCGTGTCGTGGTACCTGCTCGACTGGGATCCGGACATCGCGCGGCTGGCGCGGCGCGATCTGCACGACCGGCCCAAGGGCCCGGCCGGCAGCGCGTCGCGCGCGCGGTACCTCCACAAGCGGTTCTTCGCCGATGCCGGGCTGCTGGCGACGCTGAACGGGCTCGGCCACGACGCGGCGCCGGCCGATGCGGAGCGCGCGTGACCGGCGACGAGCTCCGCATCATCGGCTCGACCCAGACCAATGTCGTGATGGCGGCCGAGCTCACCCGCGTCGCGCGGCGCGCGCTCGGCGTCCGGCCGCCCGAGCCGCGCAAGGAAGGGCTCGGCCAGCTGGTCTATCCGTTCGACCGCGACCTGGCGTGGGCCGCGGTGACCTACCTGCGCACGCCGACCCGCGTGGTGTGGGACGTCTACCGCTCGCGCGCCGGCCGGCTCGAGCCGCTCTACGACGAGCTGGTCGCCGACGTCGCCGCCGAGGCGCGCCCGCTGGTCCGCGACGGCGAGGGCTTCTCGGTCGAGGTCCGCCGGGTCGAGCCGTTCGCGGCGGGCGAGCGCCAGATCGTCGGCACGATCAAGAACGCGCTGATCGACGGCGCGGCCCGGCGCGGCGTGCGGCTGCACGTCGACCCCGCGCATCCCGCGACGCGCTGGATCGCACGCTGCGACGATCACGGCGAGCTCGTGGTGTCGATCGATCTCGGCGGCGGCTCGCTGTCGCAGCGCGGCTGGCGGCGCGATGCCGGCGAGGCGCCGCTGCGCGAGCACCTGGCGGCGGTGCTGCTCATGCTGTGCCGGTTCGATCCGCGCACCGACATCCTGGTCGATCCGATGTGCGGCTCGGGCACGATCCCGATCGAGGCGATCTGTGCCGCGCGCGCGACCCCGCGGCCGACGCCGGCGCTCGCGGTGCTCGGGCTGGCGCGCCCGTCGCCGCCGCTGTTCCCCGACGCTGCACCCCTGGTCATCGGCTGCGATCTCGATCTCGCGGTGCTCGCCGTCGCGCGCGACAACGCCCGCGCCGCCGGGGTCGCCGACCAGGTGATCTGGCAGCGCGCCGACATCGCGCGGCTCACGCCCGGCATGGTCGACGACATCGCGCGCGAGCGCGGCCGCGCGCCGGGCGCGACCGGCGTGCTGCTCACCAACCCACCCTACGGCGAGCGGCTCGATGGCGCCGACCTCGGCGAGCTCTACGCCGCGATCGCCGCGACCTGCCGGCGGTTCGCCGGCTGGCGCGCCGGGTTCCTGGTCGGCAGCCCCGAGCTCGAGCGCGTGTTCGAGCGCGCGATCGGCCGGCCGCGGATCAAGAAGCCGCTCGCCAATGCCAACCTGCGCGCCTACTTCTATCTCTACGAGCTGTGACCCGAGCTGTGATCAGTGCCGCGTGGCCCACGCCGAGATCAGCTCGAAGTCGTCGATGATCCGCGAGTGGTAGTGGCCCCACATGTCGCTGACCATGACCATCGAGCCCTGTGACAGCTGGGGTGTGAGGTAGATCGCGTAGTAGCGCGCGCCCGAGCCATCCTCGACCTCGCCGACGAGATCGAGCGGCTGGCGCGACACCGGGCAGAACAGCTCGCACCGCGTGCCCGCGGGGATGTCGAACGGCTTGGTCTTGCGGCCGTCGCCGTGGATCGGCGACAGGTGAACGAGCCCCTCCTTGCCGAGCGCGCGGATCCCGAGCGTGACGGCGGGGTGGTCGTCGAACTGCACATCGGAGATGCCGACGAGGTTGTCGCCGCGCGGGCCGAACGCCTGCGTCACGATCACCAGGACGTCATCCTCGACGGTGACATGCGACCCGGTGACCGCGCGGTGGCGGCCGGTGATGGTGAGGTTGCGGCGATCGACGGGGTCCATGCGCGTTGAGCTGGCCATGGCTCAAGGCACCTGGCAAGCGGTGTGTGAGCGACACCGCAAAGTGGGTGGCTCGTGTGATCTACGTGTATACTCGTCGCTCGGCTCGTCCCGGGACTGAGCTCGTATCGCGGAGACACGCATGACCCGAGCCCTGGCGTTGATAGGTTGCGCCGCTAGCTTCCTGGTATCACAGGCGGGCGCCGCATCGGCCAAGCCGAGCCGGGTCGCGCTCACCCAGATCGAAGGCGATGCCACCGGCGACGTCCACGACGCCGTGGCCGAGGCGCTCGAGGGCAAGGAGCTGTCGTTGATCGCGACCCGCGAGGTCAACCGCGCGGTCGACAAGCTCGGCGATCTGTCGGACCTGACGGAGAAGGACTTCAAGAAGCTGGCGAGCGAGCTCGACGCCGACGCGGTCGTCGCCGGCAAGCTCGACAAGGTCGGCACCGCCAGGACGCTCAAGTTCCGGTTGTTCGTCCACAAGAAGATGGCCAAGGGCTTCACGGTCAGCTTCAAGGACGCCAAGTCCGAGAAGTTTCGCACCATGCTGCACGACAAGATCCTCGACAAGATCGGGGCCGGCGCGGGCGGCGGCGACGACGCGGACGACGCGCGGCCGGCCAAGAAGAAGAAGGCGGCGGACGACGACGAGGATCCGCTCGCCAAGAAGGACAGGAAGGCGAAGAAGGGCAAGGACGCCAAGGCCGACGCGGACGACGAGGACGCGCGGCCGGCGAAGAAGACCCGCGTCGCCAGGGCGGACGCGGACGAGGACGCGCGGCCGGCCAAGAAGAAGGCGGACGCGGACGACGACGCGCGGCCGGCCAGGAAGAAGGCGGACGCGGATGACGACGCGCGGCCGGCCAAGAAGAAGGCGGACGCGGATGACGACGCGCGGCCGGCCAAGAAGAAGGCGGAC
>JBGQCL010000334.1:0-13411 GCA_041495365.1 Kofleriaceae bacterium
CCCCTCCGGCCTACCTTCTGATGCAGTCCCATGACGCTGCAAGCGTACCCTAGCGAGGACGCTCGCGCGATCGGGAGTCCAACCCCCCGACCGGCGCGCTCCGGCCGGCGTCGGGTCGCGATGACCGGCGTCCAGGTCAGCCGGCGCATGCTCGCGGCGCCCGGCCAGCCGCCGACTCGAGCTCGACCACAAGCATGCCGGCGAGCTCAGCGAGCTCGGCGCGCCGGCGCCGCCGACCTGGTGAACCAGCCGCCGAACTCGACCAGGAGCATACCGGCGAGCTCGGCGCGCCGGCGATCGCCGCCGACCTGGTGATCGCCGCCGAGCTCGAGCTTGACCACGAGCATGCCGGCGACCTCGCCGCGCCGGCGACCTGGTGAACAAGCCGGCATGCTCGAGCTCGACCACGAGCATGCCGGCGAGCTCGGCCGCGCCGGCGAGCCCGATGGATGCCGCGGTGCCCGAGGTTGGTGCGATACCCAGGCCGACCGAACGCATCTACTCTTGAGCGTCATCTGGCTCCGGTGGGTTGGATTGCAGGTCGAGGGCGAGCCGTGATTCGAGACCTTCCACAAGATTGGGCCATAGCATTCCATCGAGCTTCAGGATGCTATGAATGACTGCGCCCCGTTCATCTGCAGCTTTCTGGAGCGCGACTGATTTTAGCTTGTCAAGCTGACGTGCCAGGCGTGCGAATTCATCGAGTCCGACGATTCGCAGATCTAGCGATGGGTTTGCCTCGGGCACTACGGCCAAGTATCTGCCAACTATAAAGCTGCGAAACGAGATTGCGGGCTTGTTCACGAGCAACCACTGAAGATGATCGTGGCATTTTGCGATGTCCTCAAGCTTGCTGTAGTGCCCGTCGGGTTGCTTCCCCGTCTTAGCTTCGAACGATGCGCCCTCGTTTCGCCACGGCGCGATCCAAACGACGTCGGGGCCCGTCGTGATGTGAGCCGGTCCACGCCGCGTGTTGTCGGGCCGTTCAGAGTCCAAGCCGAGCAGTTTTCCGAGCTCGCAAAGCGCGTCCTCGACTTGCAGTGGCGGTGTCACATAAGTCAGACGAGACAGGACGAGTTCGAGCCGCTGACTGAACTTGGTGGGCTCGGCTAGCAACTGGTTCAGCCTGCTCGCCTGGTCTCCAACACGGCCGCTTGAGGCTTGACCTTGAATTACCCAGCTCGGTCGACCAAAATCCGAACGCTTCGCGGCCGACTCCAAGAAGGTAGTGGTCGCGGCTTCTGTATCCCCAAGAAGCATCGTCGCGAGACCGGCAAGGTGAAGGAACCACCCAGCCAACGCGGGCTCAATCTTGTCAACGTTGTTGGCGGCCTCGCGATACTGCTGCGCCGCCGCTGCAAAGTCGCCATCCCAGAGCGACCTTGCGGCGGCGTGCTCGATGCCGAACGCGTTGCCTACTTCCGCATTGAATGACGAATGCGCAGTAGGATAACTTGCAATGTTGTCGTTGTATATATCATCCCACTTCTTTTCTGCCAAGAGGACACCCCTTAGCAGTTCTTCAAAGGTGTACTCTCTTTGGGTGACGCCCTCGCGAAAGTCCAGTGCGATTTTGACCTGCTGTTGAAGAAGTGCCGGAAGAAAACCTTGGTTGTGCTGATCCATCAACCACCGCTGGATGTCATCACCGACGACGATCACAGCACCGTGGTCGTTGTTGCTCCTAAATATCCGCCCAATCGCCTGTACGATCTTGACAGCGGTACTCGAGGCTCGCAGTTCGCGGCTTCTGATGGATTCCGCTAAGAAGCGATCGATTAGCCCAACACCGCGAGGCAGGCCGTCCAACACTAAAACCTTGCAAGATTCACCTGGAAGATCAATCCCGTCGAATCGTCCTGCGAGCACTAGCTTCTTGGGGCCTGTCGCGTTTCTAAATTGCTTGAGACCCTCCTCGCCGTCGTCCTTTGAGTAGACATCGATATTCGGCCACTTTACACCTGCGTCTCGAAGGCTCGGAACGATGATGCAAGCTTTATAGTTCCTGATTAGACTCGCTGCGGCAGCGCGTTGCGCCGTAGAATCGTCACCGCGAACAAAGGCCAGCATTTTTTGCGCGGCGCCCAGCTTTCCTTGTGGGCTGATCTTGCGTACGGCGGTTCTGTTGCCGAGAACTCGGGCGGCCTCATACGGAGACGGCAATGTGGCGGTGAGATACACTCGGCGATTAGCATTCGCTAGACTCGGCACCGCGTCGATTGATGGCAAGGGAGCTGCAATCTCGATACGCTTCTCCGCCACAAAATAGAGACAACGGTCCAACCTATCCGCAAGATATGCCCAGACAAAACGCGTGGGTGCGGTCTTGCCGTTGATATCGTGTCGCAAGAGAAGATGCTGAATTTCCTGCGCATGCCTACATGTGGTGAACGCCGGTAGAAAGCACAACGCCCCCGTAGTACCACCTATTGCTTCGTCGTATTTTCCTCCGCGACCTGCCGAGATCGCGTAACCCTGCAGAATTGACTTGAGTTGGCCAAAGGTAGGATGTTTGTTTGTTATCGTTAGTGTGAAGCGACTCTTGAGATCTCCGATGGCGACGTGCGCGTCGTCGAGGATAAGTGCCTCTAATCCATCGGTGCGCGAGGTGCGAAATGCCAGAAATGCCGACGCGTAAGACGTGATGCACGGCACCTGACCTGTGTTGAATGCGTCTTCGTTCGTCCAGGTTTGATCGTGATAGGTCGCAACAACAAGCCCCACTTCCGAGGCTTTGGCTGCGGTCTGTTCGACAAGTTGATTGTTCGGGCACGCATAAAGGACACGTCCGCGGGCCTCGTTGGTAATGGCTTGTGCCACCAGGAGACCGATCAGTGTCTTTCCGCCGCCTGTGGGCATTTCGATGGTGATGTCGGCGATGGTTCTGTGCTGATTCCATTCGGCGAGCGCCGCAGTTTGCGGGCCCCACAAGTTTTCGACGGAGCCGCGCAACGTCAGACGATCGAAGATTGCTTGCGGGTCGGTGGGTCGGTCCCCCCCGCCGCCACGGCGCGTGAAGTTTCCCAACGGCATGGTTCCCCTCTCCTGCCGGCAGGTTACGCGAGGTGGTGAGCGTTGTCTGCTTGGATGGGGTAGCGCTGGGACATGGACTGGACACGCGGACAGGCAGAAAACTACGACAGCGGTGAAATCGCGCGGGACGCTGCGAGGCTGGTCGGGCGCCACTTCGTGATCCGGTGCGTCGCCAGGGCGGCGCTCGCCCGCCAGGGCGCCTGTTTGTTACGCCATGGTAGTGGCGCGGACCGGGTGCACGGGCATGCCGGCGAGCTCGGCCGCGCCGGTGATCGCCGCCGACCTGGCGGCCAGCCGCCGAGCTTGAGCTCGACCAGGAGCATGCCGGCGAGTTCAGCCGCGCCGGTGATCGCCGAGCTCGAGCTCGACCAGGCCGGCGAGCTCAGCCGCGCCGGTGATCGCCGAGCTCGAGCTCGACCAGGAGCATGCCGGCGAGCTCGGCCGCGCCGGCGATCGTCGCCGACCTGGTGGCCAGCCGCCGAGCTCGAGCAGGAGCATGCCGGGCGAGCTTGGCCACGCCGGGCGACTGCCGCCGACCTGGTGGCCAGCCGCCGGAGCTCGACCAGGAGCACGGCGGCGAACTTGACGCGCTCACCCAATCAGCGAGCGACGAACTGAGGCGCGACAAACCCAAGCAGCGAAGGGCCGTCCGGGATGGCGTTCGCAAATCGCCGCATCACGTCTTCGATCGCACTGGTCCGTCTGTCGCGGTCTGGCTCGACGCATCCCATGACGAGGGCTGACAATCTGATACGAGGCACCACATCGTTGACCTCGGAGGTCTCGCTCGGGAGTTCTTGCCATCTTCATCTTGCGTCCTCGGGAATCCCTATCGAGTTGTCAGTTGTCGTCGTCGTCATCGCCGCCGATCTCGAGGGTGCGGCGCGCGAACCATTCGGAGAGCGTGCCGTGGGCCATCCCGATCTCAGCAGCGGCATGGGTCATCACACCATCGTTCTTGCGGATCGCGATCAGGCGTCTGGTCGCCTTTCTGATGCGAGAGAGCGAGCTCGCTTCGTGCTTGTAGATCCACTCGCGTTCAACGAGTGTCAACGTCGCCCCGGGCGTGGCTCCGGCGTCGACAGCGAATGCATCGATGATGCGATCCAGCTCGGAGGAGCGTTCAGAGAGCGGCGGAAGGACGATCGGCGATGCGATCAGTGGAGCAGTCGGTTGCAGCGTGTGCGTGCAGACGACGAGCTGCACCCGCATGGAGGGATTGCGGCGGCGTGCTTCGATAACCTGGTCAAAGTCATCGGGCCGACGGCTCTGCCAGATGCAGAGCGTTCCACCCGCGGCAGCAGAGAGCGCTTCCATCCCGCTCGTGTAGTTGGTCGCCGAGCGTGCACTGGAGTCCGCGCGCTTCCGTCGAGGATCGCACACGATGAATGGCCGAGCTTCGCCGAGGGTGTAGCTGTGCAAGAGCTGCGCGATCGAAACCAAATCGCCATCGCCGCAGATGTGCAGCGACTCGCGACACGTGGCGGCGATGCGGACCGCGCGCAACGCGAGGTCGACGTCCTCAAGGCGAGCATCAGACCACCCGATCAAGCGGCATAGCACTTCACGCAAGCCCGTCAGCAGGGGGCTTTCGGCGATCAGCGTGATGCCGCCGATCCCGAGCTCGACACCTGGAGCGAGGATCACGGAGGAGCGGCGTGCACCGTCGTGATGCACGCCGTTCTTGCTGTGCATGTCGCAAACCATCCATCGGCCGTTGTGGCGGATCAGCTGCGCGTGCTGCCGTGAGACGCGCCCGGACTCATCGTGCAACTGGAGCCAACATCCCTCGGCCGCGCCGATGATCCCCTCGGGTTCCGGAGGGAAGGGATGAGTGATATTGGTACCCCAGCGGCGAAAGTGGGTTGGCTCGTCCTCGATGAGCCACGATCCTCCCGCTTCGGTCGTTGTCGACATCAACATGCTGGAACTCCCCTGCCCATCCGAGCATCGCGCGTGACGAGCTCAACGATACACTGGTTCATGTCTGTGTTGGTCGAAAGCATCGCACAGGTTCTCCCCTCAGAAGCTACCGGCCCACCGTATCATCGCGTGTGACGAACTCGCCGACAGCGTCGGGACCGATGCGATGCGCGTCTTGCGCGTCCACGACCAGACCCCAACGCCGATGGAGGCAACCCCGAGCGCACCTACCGCAACGCCCGAGGGAGTTGTGTCCCAGTAGTACCTCGTCACGTCTCCGTGTGAATCGGTGTGACCGGGATCCTGATCGATCACGACGAGGCCGGCACCAACCGCCACAGCGGCGGCACCACCGATGATGAACCACTTGGCAGGGAGCTTCTCCAAGCTCCAGTCATTGCGCCAGTAAAGCGACAGCGCACCCAGCGTCACTCCGAGGTCGATCGCCGTGAAGCCGACAGGGTAGTAAGCGGGGTTGATTGTGCAGTCCGGGTGTCCCCAGCCACACGACGTATGACCCTTATACAAGAGATAGCCTCCGACGACGAACATCGCCGCTGAGGAGCCAGCGCCTGCCCACGGCAGCCAGGATCGTCGTGATGAGGACAGGGTATCCGATTGCTCGACGGTGGTTGATGCAGACGGGGCATTGTTCGCGACAGTCTGAAACACCGAGACATCGACATCGGACGTAACGATCACGTCCGGATCTCCTGTTCCATCGACAATGAACCTTGCAAGAGCTTGGGCGCGTCCCGGAGATACGGGCTTGCCGAGAACCACGTATCCGCTACGGGCGAGCTGACAAGACCGGATGTCATATTGAGACGCGGTTAGTCTCCACTGAAGATCGACGATATCAGTCCCGGCGAGCACAACGGCACCGCGAGAGTCTCCTGCGATTCGTGCGAGCTCGCACGCAAGCTCGGCAGGATCGGGATGTTTGGTCGAGCTGAACACCAACGCAACGGATGAGGGGGTCGTGACCAGGTTGGAAGAGATGGGCCAGTGGATGTCGAGACGCGTCGTCTGATTCGGAAGCACGTCGACGAGGAATAGCCGAGACTCATCGTGAGGCCCCATCAGGAGGACCCGGTAGCGGCCGGGGAGGAGGTCGGGGATTGCTTGCCGGCGTGAACGAATCGTCTCGTTCACGTAGAGCTGCACGTCGAGATCATCGATGGTCACCAAGAGCACGCCACGACCCTGCTTGTTGTTTTCGTCGCGAACCCGCAGGTAGAGCATCTCTGCGTCAGGGCCATTCCCCTTCTGAGTAATCACCTCTCCGCTAAATGTGCGTATCCATTCAGCCATGGCTTCTGCGCTAGACCTTCGCAGTTGTTTAATCGTCGCTTCGACCTTCGGATCGATTGCCTTGTTCTCTCGCTTGTCTCGCTCAACCCGCTGTTCGACCTGGCGTGCGAGCTTGCCGTAGCCCAGCGCCAGATCGAGGAGAACGTCCTGAAGCTTGCTGCGAATGCTTTGGTCAGTGACGACGAGCGCCGGATTATCGAACGCCTTGGTGACCAGCCCAGAGAGCGCAGGAACGAGGATTCGGAAATCCGGCGCGGTGGCCCACTTCGCGTGGGCGGCGCCGAGCTCGACGAGTAGCTGGCGCGCGGTCAGCTTCGGGTTTGCGATCGCCGCGTAAGTGACCTGGTTCCCCAAGCGATCCATCACGTCGCGTGGCTCGGCGGTGTAGCCGCGCTTGCTGAGCTCGTGCAGGAACGCTCCTACGGGAGCGTCGGCGTCATCCGGCCGCCGGATGTCGTAGTTCTCGAACGCGATGTTTGCGCTCGCGTGCCGGACGACCGTGGCGAGTACCAGAAGCGAGCCGAGGAGGTGACGTATGATAGTTCGGTCGCGCATCAGGGCTTCCGCTCGTCGGCTCCGAGGTCACAAGCGGCGCCGATGGGTCGCGTGTCACCGTCGAAATCTACCCCGGTGCACGCACCGGCTGCATCGACAATGGTCGTCGGAGACGTCGCGGTCAGGTGATAGTCGAAGGGCAGCGCGTTGGGATGCGCGAACCCCGGAGCGTTGTCCACGTTGCTCGTACCGGGCATGTTGAACGAGTCTCCGTAGGTGCACACCCCTACGGTCTGGACGTTGCCGCTGGCACCACCTGTGTTTCGGAAGATGAGATTGTGGGCGGCTGTGAATCCCGGGTCATCGCAGAATACGCCGCCGGCGCTTGTGCCAGCGACCTTCGCTTGGTTGTCTACGATAGTGTTGAATTCAAGACTGCTTGCTCCAGTTGGAAGCAGTGACAGCCCACCGAAGGAAGCTGTGAGGCTGTTCCCATTCCGGTAGATGAAATTGTTCTTGATTGTGAACGGGGTCCCCGAACCCGTCATGCTGACGCCACCCCCCTGATTTGCAGAGACAACTGAGCGTGACAGCGAGAACGTGCCGCCCGAGATGGTCACGCCCGCCGCTTGGTTGTTGGCAATCGACGACTGGATCACCGTGAGCACTCCCCCTGTGGCTGTGATGCCGTTCCCTTGATTGCCGTCGATTGTAGTCCTGGTGAGAGTCAGGCTCGGGTTCCCACCGTTTGCGGTCAGCTGGATGCCGTCAGCGCCAGAGGCGCCAGAGGCGCCGGTGATCTCGAGATCGTAGATCTGGACCACGGCGGCAGCGCCGGTCACTACCAGGACCGGCCCATCTCCGTCGCGATCGAGCTGCGCGCCGGTATCGGCAAGGATCGTCACGCTCTGGCTATCAATCGTCGTCGTCTTCATGTCCTTCACCAGACCCGTCGCCATCTTCACGTACGCGCGGCCCTGTTGTAGGGCGGCGTCGAGCGTCTTGCAGGGCGCGCTCTTGCTACATGCGCCGTCGGTTCCGACGGGGGGCGCGGAGACATAGGCCACGTTGGTGTCCGATGCGCACGAGCCATCGGGAAGGCAGACGCTCGATCCGCACTGTGCGTGAGCAGAGCAGCCATGGCACGCGTTGTCTGTGCCACACACCGGCGAGGTTCCTGTGCAGGCGGCCGACTCGCTCGTCGTACATTGGACGCAGACGTTGCCTGTGGCGCACACACGCGTGGTTCCCGTGCAGGCGGCCAGCTTGCTTGTCGTGCACTGGACGCAGAGCTGCGAACCTTGGACGTCGCACACGGGAGTGTTGTCCCTGCCGGTGCAGTCTTGGTCCGAGTGGCAGGAGACGTCGGCGTCGAGCTCCAGACAATTATGATCTCTTGCCGTGGGGCAGTAGTTTGGATGGGTCCGCTCGCACGAAGCTGTCAATGCAGCGGTGAGGGCGATGACGGTAATGACGGTGTAGTTGCGCAGCTGCATAGGGGGCTCAAAACGATGCAGCGATGCCAACCGTGGCCCCGCCGGGAAGTGGAACAACGGAAGGTGCGACCGGCGCTCTTGTGTGACGCCACCAGAGGTAGCCTCCAAGACCGACCGCGGCGCCGCCGATCATCAGGCCGATCCCAGGTGCGACCGTATCTCGGTAGTGCTGAGGTTGCTCGCTGCCGAAGGGTGCAACGATGGGGCTTTGGTTCAGGGCTAACGCCACGCCACCGGCGATGATCGCCAGCGCTCCGACGCTCATCGCGAGCTTGGGCACGAGGGAAGTGGGGCCTGGCTTATCGTCGCCGGTGTCGCGCACGTCGTTAGCTGGTGGTGCTTCGAGGGACCTCATGGTGAGCGAGAGCTCGGAGGTTCTGTCGAGCGTGGCCTGGATGGTGCGCGTCTCCTGGCGATAACCATCGAGCTCGAGCACGACGGTGTGCACGCCAGGGAAGGTATTGAACGAACGATCCGTTGCGCCCATGGACTGGCCATCGAACAGGATGCGCGCGCCGCGCGGCGTCGAGTTGATGGTCACGACGGTGCGACCACTTCGCACGGCGATCTCCTTCAGCACCGACCGCGTGAGCTCGGTGGTGGTCGTCGTGAGGACGTCATCAGTGCATCGGACGCAGAACCGTTGCGAGACGACTGCGGCGTCGAGACGCGCTACGAGGATCTGCGCGGTGATGATAACCATCGGGCTGCTGTCAGGTGCCGTTTCCGGCGCGAGCGAGATGATCGCCACATGGTCGAGACCCTTGCCCCGCACGGTCGGCGTGGCGCAGGTCCATGCTTGGGGAGCGGTGATGCATGCGTTGATGGTGGATGCCTCCCGGGCGGTGAACCCAGACCGGGCGACCGCGAGCCCCGCGCTGCGCGCGATTGCCTCGAATGTGGCCTCGGCCAGCTCACGCTCGTGTGCCGTGGCGGTTCCGGACACGAGAATCGCCATCTTCTCCGCCGCCTGGGCGTTCGCGGGCGCGGTGCCGAGGAACCAGAAGGCCAAGATGAATGCTCCGAGGACACGCATAGGGGTCACCAGTCCCTCGTGACGACGGATACACCGCCAGCCTGCACATTCACGGTCACGGTTTCCCGATGCCCGTCGGCGACGAGGAGCACCTTGTGCGTGCCGATCGGGACGGTAGCGCGCACCGGGGTGGATTCCTGGTACACGCCATCGATCCAGACTTGCGCCCATGTCTGCTTGACGCTGATCGCGATGACACCGTCCTGAGCCCTCGTTGTCGCCTGGGGCCTCGTGTCCGACATCCGTGTTGCGGGCGGGATCTTCTTCGGTAGCTGCGGCTTCGCGGTGTCCTGGATCTTAGCGGCGTCCGGGACCTTCGCGGCATCCCGGATCTTCGCGGCGTCCTGCGGCTTCGCGGCGTCCTGCGGCTTCGCGGCGTCCTGCGGCTTCGCGGTGTCCTGTGGCTTCGCGGCGTCCTGCGGCTGCTTCGCGGCATCCCGGATCTTCGCGGTGTCCTGCGGCTTCGCGGCGTCCTGCGGCTGCTTCGCGGCGTCCTGCGGCTGCTTCGCGGCGTCCTGCGGCTGCTTCGCGGCGTCCTGCGGCTGCTTCGCGGCGTCCTGCGGCTGCTTCGCGGCGTTCTGGACCTTCGCGGCGTTCTGGACCTTCGCGGCGTCCTGCGGCCTCACTCGGACATCGCTTCCGGACTCGCTCGGTGGCCGGGCAACGTCGGAGGTAGGGTCCGCCCTTGCCGTGCGCACGCTCGCCGAGCTGACCGTCGTCTCGCGCGCGATCGCTGAGCCCGCGGTCGTGGGTTCGGAACTCGCTGCGGGCTCCGCGATCGTGGTGAGGTGCATAGCTGCGTCTACACGCGTGGCCTCGACGGGCGAGATCGTGCGTGCGGCAGGCGGGACCGAAGAAGCCGAGACCGCGGGTGTGGACGACGGCGAAGCTGGTGCATGCTCGAGACCACTGCTACGGGTCGTCAAGGCCACCGCGGCAGTGGTGACCGTACCGATAGCGATCCCAGCGACGAACATCGCCCACGGGCGGCGCGGCGAGGGGCTCTTGCTCGTGCCCTGTTGGTTCGTGGAGTGCGCTTCCGACCACAGCGTGCCGGCTGCCCCACCAGCAGACCGAGAGATCGTCTTCGCAGTCGGCGCGGTTGCGATGGTGGTGACGAGGCTGGGCGCGAAGAACCCCATCTTCGCCCTACCGTTCGTAATCGCATCGGCGAGGGTGTGGATCAACTCAAGGATCGTCTGGATGCGGTCTTCACGGCGGTGCGAAAGACATCGCATGATCGCGCTGTTCCACATCTGCGGAGTGTCAGACCGCAACTCCGAGGGAGGCGTGATCGGCGCGTTGTGCTTGGTCTGGTGCATCACTTCGTTGGTCGTCCCCGTGTACGGCAAGCGTCCGGTGACCAGCTCGTAGAGCACGCAGCCAAGCGAGTAGATGTCGGCGCGACTGTCGACCTGCCCGGTGTCCATCCACTGCTCGGGCGACATGTAGCCCGGCGTGCCCATGATCGACTTGGGAGCCGTCAACATCAGCCGAGCATGCTCGCGCAGCTTCACGATCCCGAAGTCGGCGAGCCTTGCGCGGAGCACCTCCCCATCCGTCACGAACAGGATGTTTGCCGGCTTGAGGTCTCGGTGCACAAGGCCGGCGGTATGGGCGTGGACCAGCGCCGCGCAGATCGGGGATATGAACGAGAGGATGTCGTCGAACGGAAGCGGTTTGGCGCCACGAGCTGCGAGCATTGCTTCCAGCGAGCCGCCGTCGCAGTATTGGAGGGCGATGTAGTGCTGGCCGGTGCGGAGCACCCCCGTGTCGATCAGCCCGACGACGCTGAACTGGTCGTTGACCTTGCCAGCTGCAAAGGCTTCCGTCCGAAAGCGGGCGATGGCTTCGCTCGATTTCGTGGTGAGGACCTTCACCGCGATCTTCTGCCCGCCGAGCGCTGCGCTCTCGGCCGCGTAGACAGTCCCCATGCCTCCCGAGCCGATCTGTTCCGCGATGACGTAGCTGGCGCCGACCTGCTGGCCGATCAGTGGATCCTTCCCGTTTGGGTCGGTCTTGGTGACGTTCACCAACATGCGCACCTCGAGACACCGAGGTGACGCAGCCCCCCGGCATGCTCCGTCTTGCTAGCCACCCTCATCGTTTCGGCCGAGACTACACGAGGTGGCTCGCCGTCGGTGACGCGTCGTTCCCTCTAACGAGGTCAGCGGGCGCGATCGTCCGTCGGTTCGCTCCCACGAGATGCAGAACCGACGGCGACGTGGGTGCGCTCACGCTTTCTTCTTGTAGCGATCGTGGCACGGGTGAGCCGTCCGCTGGGAACGAGCTCGTTCCCCGGATGCACGATCAGGGTGACGAGCTTGGCGGACGGCGCGACGCTGGCGGTCCTGGCGACGAGCTCGGTGCAGGGCGCAACGCTGGCGACGTTGCCGGACATCGTCCGCCCGAGATCGCCGCCGATCCGGTGTTGCATGCCTTGTCCGCAGTGGACCCCGACGAACGCGGATCGCGGATCATCTGTTCCGGCGGCTTGGCACCGTCGATCGACGTGCGCGCACGAAGCTCGAGCCCTACGAAAGCCCCCACGGCGGCAGCAGCGCAGATGCTGGCGGTTACAGCGAGTACAACGGGCCACCGGCGCGGCGTCGTTCGCGTGTGCGGATGTGGAGATGCTGTCCGACGGTGCGGACGCCGTAGGCCGAGGAAGCTCGCAGGAATTGGCCGACGTGGAAAGCGCTCTGCCAAGAGCCGCATGAGCTCGGCGCGGCCCTGCAGCGACGCATCCTTGCATCTCGCGAGCGCGGCCGACGCTGCCTCCGCTGTTGGATAGCGTCTGGCGGGGTCTCGTTCGAGGAGCTTCATCGCGACGGCCTCGAGATCGGGCGCCACCGACCGTATGGCGCTCGGGTGCACGATGGTCTGGTCGAGCACGCGCCGGCTGATGGCCTCCGCATCCCCGTGCCCAAACAGGCGCTCTCCGGCGAGCATCTCCCAGAGCATGACGCCGACGGAGAACAGGTCCGAGTGGCTGTCGAATCCCTTACCCACGAGTTGCTCGGGCGACATGAACGCGAACTTGCCTTGAGGAAACGACGCGGTGACTCGGCTAGCATCACGCGGCTGAGCCAGTCCGAAGTCGGCCACCTTCACGGCGCCTCCCCACGAGAGCAGGATGTTGTGCGGCGACAGGTCTCGATGAACGATGCCGCCCGTCGGTAGACCGTGCGCGTAGCCGAGGCCGTTCAAGATCTCGGTTACCACGAGGATGACCACCGCAGGCGGCAGGGAACCGCCCTGGAGCAGCCTGTTGAGGTCCACGCCATCCACGAACTCGAGCACCAGCAACAGCTGGCCGGCTGGGTCACGCTCGAAGTCGAGTACGCTCACGATGTTCGGATGAGACATCTGGGCGATGGCGTGCGCTTCCTGCACGAACAGCTTCACGAAGGATGCTTGCTGCGCCAGTGCTGGGAGAATGCGCTTGATCGCCACGGCGCGCTCGAAACGCTCCGCGCCGATTATCGTGCCGCGGAACACCTCGGCCATGCCGCCGGCGCCGATCCGCTCGCCGAGCCGATAGCGCGAGGCAGCCGACGGGGGCTTGTCAAACTCGGGCGGGGCCTGTGCGTCCGCAACCCGGAGCCACTTGCCAGGCCAGCTTAGAAGTCGTCGGCGCCAAGCCCGCCAACGTGCACGTTCCCGTCTCTCGTCCACGTACCCCACGTGCGCCACCGCCTCACGCTCCCCTCTGGGCTCAGTCGAGCCTTCCACCATGCTCGGTCATTAGGCGGCGTTGCCCTAGAATCCGATGCCATTCGTCGGGTCGCGCTGAGGACGATCAGAACCATCGGGGGCGTAAGCAAGCTCACATTTTCGGTCAGCTCGCGGCGATCGTTCGTGCGGCCGAGCTCGTCGGGGCCGCGGCGTGCGGCGCCGGCACCGACCTGGTCGCCGTCTGCGGCGAGCTCGGCAACCGCCGCGGATCACCGACAGCCTGCAGGACCTCGTGCCATGTGGGTCTCGAGCTCACCGATCGCCGCCGCGGCCAAGCTCACCGGGCATGCTCGTGGGCGAGCTCGAGTTCGGCGGCGGGTTCCCCTGGTCGGCGGGGCGCCAGGGCGGCGGCCAGCGCCGGCGCGGCCGAGTGCTC
>JBGQCL010000335.1:0-13359 GCA_041495365.1 Kofleriaceae bacterium
ACGTTCTTGAAGATCTCGGGATCGGGATGGAACGTGATCTTGGTGCCGTGGCGCTCGCCCGACTGCGTCGTTCCGGTCTGGCGGAGGTCGTCGACCGGGATGCCGCGCGAGTACTTCTGGTAGTAGACCTTGCCGCCGCGCCGGATCTCGAGCTCGAGCCAGTCGCTGAGCGCGTTGACCGCCGACACGCCGACGCCGTGCAGGCCACCGGAGACCTTGTAGCCCTTGCCGCCGAACTTGCCGCCGGCGTGCAGCACCGTCATCACGACCTCCGCCGCCGGCCGGCCCTCCGCGGGCATGATGTCGACCGGGATGCCACGGCCATTGTCCTCGACGGTGACCGAGCTGTCGAAGTGGATCACGACCTCGATCCGGTTGCAGTGCCCTGCGAGGTGCTCGTCGACCGAGTTGTCGACGACCTCGTGGACGAGGTGGTGCAGCCCGCTGCCGTCGTCGGTGTCCCCGATGTACATCCCCGGGCGCTTGCGCACACCCTCCAGTCCCTTGAGCACGCCGATCGACCCGGCGTCGTAGCCCGAATTCCCATCGTCGCCATCGTCCGCGCCCTCCGCGCCCTCCGCAATGCTCGATGACCCGGCTGAAATACCGGACGCTGGCGGTAGCGAAGTCTGCGAACCTACAGTGGGATCTGCCATCTAGCACGGCCTTGCGCGCGCGGAGGCTGTTAGGTACCACAGCAATTCCTCGTCGGAAAGGCCGCGCGCGGCCTTTTCAGCGAACCCATCGCCTTACAATCATTCGAGAATCTGGCCGGCGGCCATGCGGTAGTCGGCGCGGTGCTGGCGCAGCAACACGTGACCCGGATGCGTGGTCGTGATGAAGCATTGCCCGGCCAGTCCTGCGAGGTGATCGAACAGGTACTCGTTGCGCTGCGGGTCGAGCTCGCTCGAGACGTCGTCGAGCAAGAGGATCGGGGAATCGCCGTGCGCGCGTGCGAGCACGGCGAGCTCCGCCGTCTTCCAGGCCAGCATGATCGCGCGCAGCTGGCCCTGGGAGGCGTACGCGCCGGCGTCGCGGCCGTCGAGCTCGAACGCCAGGTCGTCGCGGTGCGGGCCAACCTGGGTCGCGCTGGTCGCGAGATCCTTCGCCCGCGCCGCCAGGAGCGCCGCCAGGAGCGCGTCCTCGCTCGCCGCCGCGGCGCGGATCGCGTAGCGCACCGTGGCCCGGCGCTCGGTGCGGGTGATCGCCGCGAACGCCGCTGCGAGCTCGTCCTGGACCACGGAGACGAACGCCTGGCGGGCCGCGCTCACCTGCGCGCCGAGCCGCGCGAGCTGCGGGTCGTACACCGCCAGGAGGTCCTCCAGGCGCCGGCGGTCGATCGCGCCATCGCCGGCCTGGCGCAGCACGGTGTTGCGGGTCTTCAGCACGCGCTCGTAGTCCTGCGCGGTGGCGAGGTAGTCCGGGCGCAGGTTGAACACCCCGCGGTCGAGGAACCGGCGGCGATCGGCCGGCGCGCCGCGCGGCAGCGCCAGATCCTCCGGCGTGAACACGACGACGTTGAACCCGCCGAAGTAGCGCGCCAGCGGGCGCACCGCCTTGCCGTCGAGCATGACCTTGCGCGTGCCCGGGGCGACCTCGACCTCGTAGACCCGGACCATGTCGTCCTTGCGGACCCGCGCACCGAGCCTGGCGCGCTCGGCACCGAACGCGATCACGTCCGCGAGCCTCGAGGTCCGGAACGAGCGCAGCGAGGCGATCACGAAGATCGCCTCGAGCAGGTTGGTCTTGCCCTGGCCGTTGTCGCCCGAGAACACGTTGAACCGCTCGCGCGGCTCCAGCTGCAGCGGCCCGAGGTTGCGCACGCCGGTGGCGACCAGCGCGAGGATCTGCAGGGCTCAGTGCTCCGACCGTGGGAGGAGCACTAGATCCTCATCGGCATGACCACGCCGAGGTAGTCATCGCCGGTCAGCGGCCGGATCAGCCCCGGGTCGAGCTCGCCGCCGAGCGCGAGGGTGACCTGGTCGCTGGTCATCTGGGTCAGGAGCTCGACCACGTACTTGGGGTTGAACCCGATCGCGATCGGGTCGGAGTTGTACTCGGCCTCGAGCTCCTCGCGGACCTCGCCGAGATCCGGGTTGTCGCTGGTGACCGTCACGCCCTCCCTGGTCGCCGCGACCTTGACGCCGCGGGTCTCCGACGACATCAGCTGGGCGCGGCGCAGCGCATCGATCAGCCGCAGCCGGTCGACCGTGATGATCTTCTTGTGGTCGCGCGGGATCACCTGATCGTAGGGTGGAAACTGCGCGTCGATCAGCTTGACCGCGATCGCGATGTCGTCCTGGACCAGGAACACGTGCGGCGTCTTGACCGCGAGCTTGGCGTTCGGCCCCTGCTCGAGGACCTTCTTGATCTCGAGCAGGCCCTTCTTGGGGATGATGACGCCGGCCGACAGCTTGGGCCCGTTGGGGATCGTGCGCTCGACCTTGGACAGCCGATGCCCGTCGGTCGACACCATCCGGCACTTCGAGCCGTCGCTCTCGAAGAACACGCCGTTCAGGTGGAACCGGGTCTCGTCGTTGCAGATCGAGAACATGGTGCGATCGATCATCTCGCGCAGCACCGCGCTCTCGACGGTGGAGTAGCTCGCCTCGCGGTGGTCGGGCACCTTGGGGAAGTCGCGGTCGGGCATGCCGACGATGCGGTAGGTGACCTTGCCGCTCTTGATCTCCGCCCAGTGGTTATCCGCCTTCTTGAGCGTCACCTCGTCGCCGGGCGCGTTGGCGACCAGGTCGAACAGGCTCTTGGCGAGGATGGCGATGCCGCCGTCGCTCGCGTTGTGGCTCTTGAGCTCGGCGGTCAGCGACACGTTGAGGTCGGTCGCGGCGACGAGCAGCTGGTTCTTGCCCTGGGTGCGCAGCAAGACGTTGGCGAGCATCGGCATCGTGCTCTTGCGGTCGGCGATGCCCTGCGCGAGGCGCAGCCCACGAAGGAACTCGGCTTTTGCGATGCGAAACTCCATGGCTCCTCGACCTTCGTCGCTTCCTCCGGATCTGATCAATCAGAAAAAGATCTGGTTGGAAGGATCAGAACTAGACGCTGTGGGTTTGTGGATAGATCGCCAACACACCGGGACGGCTGGTGAATATCAGAAGGGGGTGACAGTGAAACGTGCGCGTGCCTCGGTGGATGACATGAAGCGGCGGTGTGGACAACCGGGGCTTGGGGACCTGCCCACCTCGGGTCCACAGCAAAGTCCACAGGATAAGTCACAGCTCCGGTCATCTTTGGTTGACCCGGGGTCACCGGAGGATCATCGACTCGATCGCGTGGATCTCGGATCGGAGCGACGCGTCGTCCTTCACGCGCTCGATGATCTTCTGGACCGCGGAGATCACCGTGGTGTGGTGCTTGCCGCCGAACGCCCGCGCCAGGTCGGGGTACGAGTCCTTGGTGTGGTGGCGCGAGATGTACATGGCCACCGCGCGCGGGGTGGCGACCGACTTGTGCCGGCGCTCGGACTTGATGTCGCTCGGCTTGAGGCCGTAGTAGCTCGCGACCGCCTTGATCACGCTGTCGACGGTGATGACCTCGCGCGGCCGCGTGATCGCGGCGCCCAGGGTCTCCTGCGCGAACTCGAGGTCGATCCGCTTCTTGGACAGCGAGGCGTAGGCGGCGAGCCGGATCAGCGCGCCCTCGAGCTCGCGGACGTTGGACTTGATCGACGACGCGATGTACATGGCGACGTCGTCGGGCAGGACGACGGCCTCGACCGCGGCCTTCTTGCGCAGGATCGCGATCCGGACCTCGAGCTCGGGCGGCTCGATGTCGGCGAGCAGGCCCCACGCGAACCGGGTGCGCAGCCGGTCGGCGACGTCCGAGATCTCGTGCGGCTTGCGGTCCGCGGTCAGCACGATCTGCTTGTGGTTCTCGTGCAGCGCATTGAACGTGTGAAAGAACTCGTCCTGCGTGCTCTCCTTGCCGGCGAGGAACTGGACGTCGTCGACGAGCAGCACGTCGATCCCGTCGCGGTAGTTGCGGCGGAACTCGTGCATGCGGCCGGTGCGGATCGCGTGCACGTACTCGTTCATGAACCGCTCGCTCGACAGGTACACGATGCGAGCGCTCGGACGGTTGGCGAGCTGCTGGTGGCCGATCGAGTGCAGCAGGTGGGTCTTGCCGAGGCCGACGCCGCCGCACAGGAACACGGGGTTGTACTTGGGCGGGTAGCTGGACGCGGCGGCCTGCGATGCGGCGAACGCGAGCTGGTTCGACGGGCCCGCGACGAAGGTGTCGAACGAGTAGCGCGGGTTCAGGGAGGCGGCTTCGGGGGCCGCGATCGCCTCGTGGTCGACCACGATCGCCGCCGCGGGGGCCGGTGCGGGGGGCGGGGGCGGCGGCGATCGGGCGGGAGCCGGTGCGCGCGGGGGCCGCTCGTCGGGGCCGTCGGCATCGAATTCGACCCGGACCTCGTGACCCAGCTCGTGGATTTCCTTCAGGAGGCTTCCGAGAAAGTTCGACTCGAACCACGACCGGATGTAGCTGTTCGGAGCTCGCAGGCGTAAGATCGCGCCATCAAACGACAATAGCTCGATCGGACGCAGCCACATGTCGTAGTATTGGGGAGAGATCCGGGACCGGAGTCTCCCCACGGCTTGGTCCCAAAGGAGCGGTACTGTCATTCCCCGTTTCGTCCTGTGAAATCTTGTGGTTGGCTAAGATAACGCACAGACAAAAGACAACCCTTCCAGAAGTTATCCACAGGGACCTCTGGTGCCCACCCGCGGCCGTGACCAATGGCCCTCCCACAGGCGAGGAAACCTGGCGTTGGTAGCAGACGGGGAATTCACGTTGCAAGATGAAAACGATGGGAAGTGAACTCCGGACCTCGTCGGAAACGCGCGTGTCACCGAGCGCATCAACGCTGGCTTGACTTCACCCGGGGCCTTGAGTATCGATCCCCCTCCCCGCAGGGTGGAGTCAAGCCGTGAAGCGTACCTACCAGCCACATAACAAGAGTCGCAAGCGGACGCATGGGTTCCGTGCGCGCAAGAAAACCCGCGGTGGGCGCGAAGTTCTCCGCCGCCGCCGAGCCAAGGGCCGCAAGCGGATATCGGTCACCGTCGCAAAGAAGTAGCGTGAGCACCTCGTGCCGCGCCTCGCGTCGTCGGGCATCGCCAAGCAGATGCGGCTGCGGCGCCGCGCCGAGTTCCTCGCGGTGCAGGCGGGCGGTACAAAGCTACATGGCCGGCATGTCCTTGCGATCGCGAAGCGACGGAGCAACGATGCTCGCGGCGAGGACGGGCGCGGGCGGCTCGGCTTGACGGTCACCAAGAAAGTGGGGAACGCGGTCGTTCGAAACCGGATCAAGCGCTTGCTGCGCGAGTGGATGCGGCTGCATGGCTGGGTTCCCGCCGGTTGGGACCTGGTCCTGGTTGCCAAGGACAGCGCGGCGCGGCAGCTTCATCCGGACGACTTCGCGATTGATCTCACTCGGATCCTGCGCCAGCTCTCATGATTCGCTCGGTCTACTCAGCGCTCGTATGGCTCGTGCTCCTGCCGGTGCACGTCTACCGCGTCGCGCTGTCGCCGCTCAAGCGCAGGCCGACCTGCCGCTATCTGCCGACGTGCTCCGAGTACGCGATCACGGCCGTGAAGCAGCGCGGGATCGCCGTCGGACTGGGCCTTGCAGCCTGGCGCATTCTGCGCTGCAACCCGCTGGGAGCTGGCGGATATGATCCGGTGCCGCCGCGCCGGCCGCGCCACTGTCAGGAGCATTGATGCAGGACCAAGGTAAGCGACTGTTGCTCGCGGTGGGGCTCGCGCTGGGGGTGTTCCTGGTGTGGAGCATGTTCGCCAAGCAGGACGAGCCGGTGAAGCCGGGCCAGACGGCGAGCCAGACCACCGGGTCGGGCGCGGCGCCGGCGCCCGCCCTGCCGGGCCAGGTTGCGGCGGTGCCGCAGATCGGGCCGGACGGGAGCGCCGAGGCACAGCCGCCCGCCGAGGCCGCGACGATCGCGCTGCCATTCGACCGCTTCGTGGCCACGTTCTCCAGCGCGTGCGGTGGGCTGACGTCGTGGAAGCTGACCGACGCGCGTTACCAGCACGACACCACGCGCGGCGAGCTGCTGCCGGTGCGGGCGAACATGATGGCGGTCGGTAGCAACGGCAAGCCGGAGCCGGCTCCGCCCGCGCTGCTCGCGAACCTGCCGGCGTGCGGTGCGTTCGACGTCAACTTCGTCACCGCCACCTCGAAGTATGTCGTGCCGCGGGGCGCCGTGTGGAAGGGCGAGAAGGTGTCGCCGACCGAGGTCCGCTACAGCTACCAGGGTTCGCCGACCGAGCCGCTGGAGGTCGTCAAGGAGTTCACGATCGTCCCTCAGGAATATATCGTGCGCATGACGGTCAAGGTCATCTCGCATGCCGCCGATGGCCGCGAGGCGCACGAGCAGCTCGCGGTCACCGCCTACGAGTACCAGGACCCGGCCGAGCTCAAGAACGGCTCGTCGCGGGTCGCGGCGCGGGCGTGGTCGTCGTCGACGCTGCGGCCCGACGACAACCTGATCACCACCGACGTCGCCGCCGTGCTCGAGTGGCCGCGGTTCGAGCCCGCGATCCGGTGGGCCGGCTTCGACCACCCGTACCTGCTGGTCGGGTACGCGCCCCAGGACAACGGCCCGGTCGCCAAGCACACGTCGGCCGCCGACGGGACCCGGCTGCCGCGCGGCTTCATGCGCACCGACCTGGTGTTTCCGGGGTCGGTGCTGCGGTCCGGCGAGTCGCTGTCGAGGACGGTGGTCGCGTACCTCGGACCCAAGAACTACGACGATCTCCACGCCGCCGATGCCGCCGCCGGGTTCCAGACCGGCTTCGACAAGGTGGTCGACCTGGGATGGTTCGCGTTCATCGGCCGGCCGCTGCTCTGGCTGCTCCAGAAGTTCCAGAGCGTCGTCGGGAACTGGGGCATCGCGATCGTCCTGCTCACCATCCTGGTCAAGCTGCTGACGCTGTACTGGACGACGCAGTCGATGCGGTCGATGAAGGAGACCGCCGCGCTGGCGCCCCAGCTCAAGGCGCTGCAGGCCAAGTATGCCGACGACAAGCAGCGCCAGCAGGCCGAGCAGATGGCGCTGTACAAGGAGCACGGCGTCAACCCGGTCGCCGGCTGCCTGCCGATGCTGCTGCAGATGCCGGTCTGGATCGCGCTGTACCGGATGCTGGCCAATGCCGGCGAGCTCTACCTCCAGCCGTTCATCCCGGGCTGGATCAACGACCTCACCGCGACCGACCCGTACTACATCCTGCCGGGGGTGCTGTTCGTCTCGATGTTCCTGCAGGCGCGGCTGCAGCCCGCGTCGGTGGACTCGACGCAGCAGAAGTTCCTGCAGTACGGCATGCCGATCATGTTCGGCGGCATGGCGCTGTTCTTCCCGTCGGGGCTCACGCTCTACATGTTCACCAACAACGTGCTGAGCGCGCTGCACTCGATCTACATCAACAAGTTCGACAGGCGCAGCCTGGCGGCCGCGGCGAAGCTCAAGAAGAACCGGGAGCTCGCGGCGCAGGCCACGGCGGCGGCCGCCAAGCCCGCCGGTGCGGCGGCGCAGGCCGCGAACCCGTCGAAGAAGAACGGCGCGGCGGCCGCCAAGCGCGTGATCGACGCCAAGGCGACCGAGGTGCCCGCGGCGCCGGTCGCTGCCGGCGAGGACGCCGCCGACGCCCCGGAGGGCGCTGCGTCGCCCGGCGCGGGGGCGGCGCGTAACCGCCCGCGGCGCAAGAAGCGCCGACGATAGCTCATGGAGGCAGCCGTGACTGACGTGACCCCGGACCGTGAAGACCTCGCCGAGAAGGCGAGTGAGTTCCTGCTTGGCGTGCTAGAGCGGATGGGTATCACCGCCGACATCGATATCAAGGACGACACCGACAAGACCACGCTCGAGATCCAGACCAAGGACACCGAGCTGGTGATCGGTCGCCGCGGCGTCGTGATGGACGCGCTGCAGCACCTGGTCAACAAGGTCGTCTACCGCGACCGGACCGGCGACCGGACCGGCGACCGGACCAAGCCGCTGGTGGTCGACGCCGGCGGGTTCCGCGACAAGCAGGTCGAGCGGCTGCGCGCGCTGGCGCAGAAGATGGGGGAGAAGGCGCTGCAGACCCAGCAGATCGTCGAGCTCCAGCCGATGACGCCGCACGACCGCCGGATCGTCCACATGGCGATCGCCGAGATCCCGGGGCTGTCGAGCCGCAGCGAGGGCGAAGGCGAAGATCGCCACATCCTCGTCGTTCCGGCCGCCGCGGAGTGATCGAGCCCAGCCCGCAGCTTCACCACGCCGGCTGCGACCGTCGCGGCGAGGGCATCGCGGGGCGTCCCTCCTGCGCTGGCGTGGCCGGCGGGTCGAGCGCAGCCCCGCCGGTGGGGGTGGGGGATGATGCGGGATAGCGACGACACGATCGCAGCGATCGCCACCGCCGCGGGCGTCGGCGGGGTCGGCATCGTGCGGCTCAGCGGACCGCGGGCGATCGCGATCGCCGCCGCGGTGCTCGGCGTGCCGGAGTCCCAGCTCGATCGCCGGGTGCGCGTCGGCTGGGCGCGCGACGGCGCGGGCCGGCGGCTCGATCAGGTGCTGGCGTTCGCGATGCGCGCGCCGGCGTCGTTCACCGGGGAGGACGTCGCCGAGCTCCATGGCCACGGTGGGGCGCACAACCTCGAGCAGCTGCTCGCGGCCGTGGCCCGGCGCGGCGCGCGGATCGCCGAGCCGGGCGAGTTCACCCGCCGGGCGGTCGCCGGCGGCAAGCTCGACCTGCTGCGCGCCGAGGCGCTGCTCGAGGTCATCCACGCCGGTAGCGAGCGCGCGTGGCGGCTGGCGCAGGCCAACCTCGGCGGCCGGCTCGGCGACGAGGCCCGAGCGCTCGAGCGGCGGGCGCTCGGGGTGCTCGCCGAGATCGAGGGCGCGATCGACTTCCCCGAGGAGGACCTCGAGCTCGATGCCGACGCGGACCTCGATCGCGAGCTCGGCGAGCTCGCGGCGGCCTGCGGGCGGCTCGCGGACGGCTTCCGCCACGGCCGCGCGGTCAGCCGGGGCATCGCGGTCGCGCTGGTCGGCGCGGTCAACGTCGGCAAGTCGTCGCTGCTCAACGCGCTGGTCGGCCGCGAGCGCGCGCTGGTCGGCGCAGCCCCGGGGACGACGCGCGACTGGCTCGAGGTCACGGACCTGTGGAGCGGCGTCGCGGTCACGCTGATCGATACGGCGGGGCTGCGCACCACCGATGATCCGGTCGAGCAGCGCGGGATCGCGCTCGGTGAGGCGCGGGTCGCCTCGGCCGACGTCGTCGTGGTGGTCAACGATGGGGTCGCCGCGTGGGACCGCGGCGACCGGTTCGGCGCCCGGGCCGTGGTGATCCGCAGCAAGGCCGACCTCGGCGGCGAGCCCGGGGCGGGGCTGTCGACCTCGGCGGCGACCGGCGAGGGTCTCGAGGAGCTGCGCGGCCGGGTGCTCGCGGTCGCCGGGGTCGCCGATCAGGAGGGTAGCGAGCAGGCGTTCGTCATCACCGCGCGGCAGCAGGCGCTCGCCGCGGCCGCGCGCGATGGCTTCGCGGCGGCGGTCGCCGCCCGCCGCGGCCGGCGGCCGGCGGAGCTCGTCGCGGTCGAGCTGCGTGAGGCCGCCCGCGCGCTGGCCCAGCTGCGCGGCGTCGAAGTCGGCGAGCGCGTGCTCGACGAGGTGTTCGCCCGGTTCTGCATCGGTAAGTGAGCTCGCGGGTGCGATCGCGAACACGCAGGAAGCGCTTTGCAGTCGCGCCGCGGTGGCTATAGTCGCCCGCGGTGAGCCTCGAAGACGATGCGCTCGACGAGCTCCGCGAGCTGGAGGCGCAGCACCGGCGGCGCGTGCCGCGCGTGCGCGACGGTGCGCCCGGCGCCGTGGTCCGGCTCGACGGCCGCGACGTCCTCAACTTCGCGTCCAACGACTACCTCGGCCTGGCCGGAGACCCGCGGCTGATCCGGGCCGCCGCGGCGGCGCTCGACGACGGCGGTACGGGCGCCGGAGCGTCGCGGCTGATCGTCGGCAACCACCGCCACCACGTGATCCTCGAGGCGGCGGTCGCGGACTGGCTGGGCTGCGGCGGCGTCGGGCTGTTCAGCTCCGGCTACGCAGCCAACGTCGGCGTGCTGAGCGCGCTGCTGGGCGCCGGCGACGTGGTGTTCTCCGACGAGCTCAACCACGCGAGCATCATCGACGGCTGCCGGCTGTCGCGCGCCGAGATCACGGTGTTTCGCCACCGCGACGTCGCCGCGCTGGAGGCGGCGCTGCTCGCCCGCGAGGGCCGCCGGCGGATCGTGGTCTCGGAGTCGCTGTTCTCGATGGACGGCGATCTCGCCGACGTCGAAGCGATCGCCGCGCTCTGCAAGCGCCACGACGCCGCGTTCGTCCTCGACGAGGCCCACGCGATCGGTGTGATCGGCCCGGAGGGTCGGGGGCTCGCGGCGCTCCACGGCGTGGTGCCCGACGTCGTGATCGGCACGTTCGGCAAGGCGCTCGGCGGCTTCGGCGCGTTCGCCGCGACGTCGCGCGCGGTCGCTGACCTCCTGTGGAACAAGGCCCGGCCGCTGGTGTTCTCGACCGGGTTGCCGCCGAGCATTCCGGCGGCGGCGACCGCGGCCATCGAGATCGTGCGCGGCGTCGATGGCGAGCACCGGCGCGCCCGGCTGGCCCGGCACGCCCGGCGGCTACGCGTGCTCGTCCCCGGCATCGCGGGCGCACCGGGGAGCGCGATCGCGCCGCTTTTGATCGGCGATGACCGCGCTGCGATGCGGAGCACCGAGCGCATGCTCGCCGAGGGGATCTTCGTCCAGGGCATCCGCCCGCCGACGGTGCCCCCGGGAACCGCCCGGCTCCGCGTCGGGCTGAGCTCCGCCCATTCTGATCAACATTTTGAAATTGCTGCAGAAAATTTGCTCCGTGCGGTGGCCGCCGAAGGTCTGCGATGAGCGACGTCGCCGATCTCGATCGCCAGGTCATGTGGCACCCATTCACGCAGATGGCGGAGTGGGAGCCTCTGGTGATCGCCGCCGGCGACGGCAACTACCTGCTCGACCGCGCGGGCCGGCGCTACCTCGACGGCGTCAGCTCGCTGTGGTGCAACGTGCACGGGCATCGCCATCCTCGGCTCGATCGCGCGCTGCGCGACCAGCTCGACCGGATCGCGCACTCGACGTTCCTCGGGCTGTCCCACGAGCCGGCGGTCCGGCTGGGCGCCGCGCTGCTCGAGGTCGCGCCACCGGGCTTGCGCCGCGTGTTCTACTCGGACTCGGGGGCGACCGCCGTCGAGATCGCGCTCAAGCAGTCGTTCCAGTACTGGCAGCTGCGCGGCCGCGCCGGCAAGCAGCGGTTCCTGCGCCTCGACGAGGCCTACCACGGCGACACGCTCGGCGCGGTCGGCGTCGGCGGGATCGCGCTGTTTCATCGGATCTTCGGGCCGCTGCTGGTCCGCAGCGCCGCCATTCCATCGCCGGCCGGCAGCGACGGCCGCGCCGCGCTCGCCGCGCTCGAGCAGCAGCTCGCCGCCCACGCCGACGAGCTCGCCGCGCTCGTGCTGGAGCCGCTCGTGCAGGGCGCGGCCGGCATGCTCGTTCATCCCCGCGGCTTCCTCGCGCGCGCGGCCGAGCTGTGCCGCCGCCACGCCGTGCACCTGATCGTCGACGAGGTCGCCACGGGCTTCGGCCGCACTGGCACCCTGTTCGCCTGCGAGCAGGAGGGCGTCGCACCCGACTTCCTGTGCCTCGCGAAGGGCATCACGGGCGGTTACTTGCCGCTCGCCGCCACCCTGACGACCGAGGAGATCTACACCGCCTTCCTCGGGCTGCAGCACGAGCTCAAGCAGTTCTTTCACGGCCACACGTACACGGCCAACCCGCTCGCCTGCGCCGTCGGCCTGGAGTCGCTGGCGCTCCTGCGCGACTCGACGCTCGCCAACGCCCGCGCCCAGATCCCGCGCTTCGCCGCCGCGCTGGATCGGATCGCGGGCATCCCCGGCGTTCGCTCGATCCGGCAGTGCGGGTTGATGGCGGGCATCGAGCTGCAGCCTCAGCCGCCGCGCCATCTGGGCAACGAGGTCTGCGCACGCGTCCGCGGCCACGGGGTCATCCTCCGACCGCTCGGCGATGTCCTCGTCTGGATGCCGCCGCTGACGCTGCAGCTATCGGACCTCGAGTTGCTGGAGCGCGCCACCGCCGCCGCGATCCACGAGGTGCTTGCGTGAACGGCGTCTTCGTGACCGGCACCGACACCAACGTCGGCAAGACCTACGTCGCCTGCGCGCTTGCCCGGCGCGCCCGGGCGCGCGGCCACAAGGTCTTCGCGTTCAAGCCGATCGAGACCGGCTGCACCGCGACCGATCACGGCTACCGCGGTGCCGATCAGGAGCTTCTCGCCGCCGCAGCGGGTGACTGGCAGATCGGCGCGCTTCGGGGGCTCTACCGCTTTCCGCTGCCGGCTGCCCCTCTCGTGGCCGCCCAGCAGGCGGGCTCGGCGATCGATCTCGATCTCGTCGAGCGGACCGTGCGTGATGGCGCGGCCCAGAGCGGCGCGTCCTGGACCCTCGTCGAGGGTGCCGGCGGCTGGCGCGTGCCGATCACTGCCGCCGCCGACATGGCGCTCCTCGCACGCTGCCTTCAGCTTCCGGTCCTCGTCGTGGCCCGCGCCGGCCTGGGCACCATCAACCACAGCTTGTTGACCCTCGAGGCCGTCGAGCGCGACGGCCTGTCGGTGGCTGGCCTCGTCCTCTCTCGCCACGAGACCGATGATCCGGCTGCCGCCGAGAGCAACCTGGCCCAGATCCAGCGCCGCTGGGCGGGCACGATCTTGATTCTCTCCACCGATCCGCTCGTGCTCGACCCACTGCTGCCTGCCCCCCGCCCGCGCTCGGCATGATGCTCGGCCTGTCCGGTGCTCGGCCCCGCCCGCGCTCGGCCTGACGCTCGGCCCCTCGCACGTTCCACGTGAAACACAGGCGCTGCTCGACCTGACGCGCTGTGCGGACCGCCGGCGTTCCCCCGACTGGACCCGACTTCGGGCTGCTGCTCCCCCCCGGCGCCGCGCCGACCAGCGCCGCGCCGACCGACCAGCGCGTTGAGCAGCGACGACTTGCGGACGTTTACCGCGCCGACCAGCGCGATGTGCACGCAGGGGTGGAATCTCGCCCGCATGGTCAATTTGCGCCCGGGGCTCTGTTCACGTGGAACAGGGAGAGGACGCAGACCGACGTCGCCGTCGCTTCTCCCGTCACCTCGTCCGCGTGTTCGCCAGGTCATCCCCCCGACGCCCCTGACGCCCCTGACGCCCCCGACGCCCCCCGACGCCCCTGACGCCCCCGACGCCCCCCGACGCCCCTGACGCCCCCGAC
>JBGQCL010000336.1:0-13217 GCA_041495365.1 Kofleriaceae bacterium
CGACGTCGAACGCCGCAGGCGCGCCCCGGTCGGCGACGTGGTTGACGACCGCGGCGAGCTGGCGGAGCTCGTCGGCGTCGGCGCCGGCCGCCTCGATGCGGCGCTCGCGCTGGGCGTGGCGGGTCCGGCGCTGCGCGCGGGCGGCGCGCTCGGCGCGCACCCGGCGCGCGGCGGGGGTCTCGATCGCCGCATGGCACGCCGCGAGCCCGATCGCGAGCAGCACGGCGAGGGTACTCGCGATCGCCAGCGCCGCCACGACTCCGACGATCAGCGTGACGATGGCCCATGCCGGGCGGTGTGCAGCGTGGACGGCCGCGGCCGTCGAGCCCTGTCGGGTGACTGCGTGCGTGATCATGACCGGTCCGGTTACACGCCATGTGCCAGGTCCGTGCTTCGCCGGGGCTGCGAGCGACCCGCACGGCGATCGCGCATCAGCGCCGCGCTGTCAGCGCAGCGGCGTGCGGTCGGAGATCAGGAGCCGTCGCCGCCGCGCTGGTTGCTCACGAAGCCATCGGCGAGCACCTGCGCGGCTCACCGCCTCGAACCGGGCCTCGAACCGGGCCTCGAACCGGGCCTCGAACCGGGCCTCGAACCGGGCCTCGAACCGGGGATCCGCTACCGCGAGCCGGAGCTCGAGCCCGGCGCCGGCGGGGCCGGAGGCAGCTGGGCCTGGCCGATCCGCGCCTCGGCGACGGCGTTGCCGACCAGGACGTCGGCGTCGCCCCACGAGTCCTCGCCGCGCAGGATCTCGTTGAGCTCGTGCGCCATCTGACGCGCCGAGACGAACCGCGCCTCGGGCTCCTTCTCCAGTGCGCGGTGGATCGCCGCGACGAGCGCCGGCGGGACGTCGGGCCGGCGGTCGGCGAGCGGCGGGACCTCGCAGCGCCGGATCCGCTCGATGACGTCGATGTCGGACTTGGCGTGGAACAGGCGCTCGCCGGCCAGCGCCTCCCACAGCGTGATCGCCAGCGAGAACAGGTCGCTGGCCGGGCTCGCCGGCTTGCCGACCAGGATCTCGGGGGACATGTACGACAGCGTGCCCTTCACGAACCCGGGCGCGGTGTGCTCGGCGATCCGGTCGCGCGCGCGCGCCATGCCGAAGTCGGCGAGCTTGATGTCGCCGTTGAGCGCCAGCAGGATGTTCTGCGGCGACACGTCACGGTGGATCACCGGTGACACCGTGTTGTCGGGGAGCCGGCGCTCGTGGGCCGCGGCCAGCCCGCGCAGCACCCGCAGGCCGACCGTGGCGACCAGCGCCCACGACAGCTTGCGGCCGAGCGCGTTCTCGACCCGCAGCATCGAGCGCAGGTCGATGCCGTCGACCCACTCCAGCACCAGGCAGTAGGTCGGCCCGGCCGGCGTGGCCTCGACGATGAAGTCGAGGACCTGGATCACGTTGGCGTGCTGCAGCCGCGCCCCGATCCGGGCCTCCTCGAGGAACATCGACAGGTAGGGGCCGCCGACCGCCGCGAACGCCCGCTTCATCACCTTGATCGCGACCGGGCGGGCGAACACCTCGCTCGAGCGCGCCACGCCCTGCCAGACGGTGGACAGCCCGCCCTCGGCGACGACGTCGACGAGCTGGTACCGCCCCCCGATCATCGATCCGGATTCCATGGCCGGGATGTTAGCCGATCCGGCGGCGCAGCCGCTCCCCGAGCCGGAGCGTTTGCCAGCCCAGGCCGATCGCCGCCGCCGCGCCGGCGAGGATGACCCGGGTCCCGACGCCGAGCGCGGGCGCCCCGAACACCGCGAGGGTGCCCTGCACGGCGAGCTCCAGCGCGCCGAATGTGAGGCCGCCGGCGACCAGCGCCCGCGCGGCGGAGCGGATGTGGCGGAGCACCGCAGGTGCGCTCGCCCAGCTCGGCCGCAGTACGCGGAAGTGCGCGAAGCCGACCGCGGCGACCGCGGCGACCGCGATCACGCCGATCAGCGCGTGCTCGCCGCCGCTCGACGGCGCGATCAGCACGCCGAGCAGCGCGGCGATCCAGGCGCCGGCGGCCAGGCTCGACGCCAGCGCGACCATCGCGGCGAGCGGGCGGGCCAGCCGCGCGCGCACGACGATCTGCGTGGCCATCGGGTCGGCGGTGGCCAGGCTGCCGCTCGATCCCGCGACCCCTGGGCCGCCGCCCCCCGGGCCGCCGACCACCGGGTTGCCCCCGGTGATGACGCTGCGGGCGCGCGGCATCGGGGCGGGAGTGGGGCTGGAGGCCACCGGCGCCGGCTGGTCGAACACCGCGAGCTGGGCCTCGAGCTCGACGGCGCTCTGGATCCGGACCTGGCGGTCGCGCGCCATGGCGTGCTGGATCACCGCCTCGACACCGTCCGGGATCGACGGCTCCAGCGAGCGCGGCCGCGCCGGCTCCTCGTGGAGCACCAGGGCGAGCCGGCTGAACGCGGGCACGTTGCCGTACGGCGGCTGGCCGCACAGCATGTGGTACAGCACGGCGCTGGTCGAGTAGACATCGGACAGCGGCCCGGCGTCGGCGGCGCGCCGCGCCTGCTCGGGCGCCATGTACGCCGCGGTTCCCATCACCGCGTCGGTCCGGGTCAGCTTGTCGTCGTCCTCGAGCTTGGCCACCCCGAAGTCGAACACCTTGACCAGCGGGGGCTCGTCGCCCGCCGGCTTGCACAGGAACACGTTCGCCGGCTTGAGGTCGCGGTGGACGACGCCGACCGCGTGCGCCGCGGCGACCGCCCGGCAGATCTGGCGCGCGATCGGGATCGCGTCGGCAGCGCCGAGCTTGCCGATCCGGTCGAGCAGGGCCTGGAGGTCCTCGCCCTCGAGCAGCTCGGTGACCAGGCACGGCCGGTTGTCCGGGGTGCGCAGCACATCGACCATGCGCACCACGTGCTCGGAGTGGATCCGGCCGGCCGCGCGCGCCTCGCGCTCGAACCGCGCCAGCAGGTCGGGGTCGCGCGACAGGTCGTCGTGGATCACCTTCACCGCGAACCGCGCGTCGATCCGCAGGTGCTCGGCCTCGTACAGCCGCGCCATGCCGCCCTCGCCGAGCACGCGCGCGATGCGGTAGGTGCGGCCGAGCACCTCGCCGACCAGCGGATCGGGAGCCTGGGTATGGCCGTCGCTGCGCGGCGTGGAATCGCGCGGGCACACCGCGAAATCCGCGGGATAGACGTGGTGACAGGTCGGGCAGGTCCACGACCCGCCCGCGGCCTCGGGGCCTGCGGGCGCTGGTTGTTCGAGCGTGGAGCCCATGCCGACCCGGGGAGGATAGTCCGGGATCGCGCGCCGAGCGAGCGATTGCGCGCCGTCAGTTCTCGGCTGTCGCCGAGTCACGCCTGACCTGCTTCGCAGGTCCCGTCTGCTTCGCAGCCGGCGCGTCGCTTCGCGCCGCGGGCTCAGTTCTCGATCGCCTCGAGGAGCTCGCCGATGGTCTCCTCGAGCCGGATCGCGAGCTGGCGGGGCACCGGCGCGCCGTCGTCGGCGATCAGCGACGACAGCCGGCGCGCGGCCTGCGCGATCGAGGCGCGCAGCTTGTCGCGCCGGTCGCGCTCGCTCTGGGGAAACGCGAGCTTGCCGAACTGGCGGTTGAGGTCCGGCGCCTCGGCGCCCTCCTCGAACGCGCTGTGGTGAATCGAGCGCAGGGTCTCGGCGTCGGCGGCGCCGGTCTCGGTCGCGCGCTGGACGAACTCGACGACCGGCAGGCTCGGGATCGGAGCCTCGTGGCGATCGGTGCGCGCGCGCTCGATCACGCGCGGCGCCGAGGTCTCGAGGAAGCGGTAGCTGCCGAGCAGCTTTGCGACGGTCGCGCTCCGGAGGTGTAGCTCCTTGCGACAGTACGCGTCGAAATCGGAGAACCCCCACTTTTCCCACAGCCGCCGGTCGTTCGCCCGGGTCAGCGCCTCGGCGAGCTCGAGCCACGTCCGCTTGAACGCGCGGGCCTTCTGCAGGGTGTCGGCGCGCTCGGGGTCGCTCGCGACCGCGTGCAGCCGGTCTTCCATCTGGCGATCGGTCTTGGTGATGATCTTGGCGCCCATCGACGCCGGAACGCTACGTCAAGGGTCTGATCGACAGACCCGGAGTGGCCGTAACGCGTTATAATGACGGCCTCATGAGCGTTACCGGTCCACCGGGAACGGGGCAGGTGCCCCAGGTAGAGTCTTCGCTGATCGGGGAGGTCCTCGATGGCCGCTACCGCATCGTCCGGAAGCTGGGAGAGGGCGGGATGGGCGAGGTCTTCGCGGCCGAGCACGTTCACATCGAGAAGCGGTTCGCGATCAAGCTGCTGCGCCCGGAGATCGTCTCCAACGCCGAGGCGGTGACCCGGTTCCGCCAGGAGGCGCGGTCGTCGTCGTCGATCGGCCACCGCAACATCATCGCGATCGAGGACTTCGGCCAGCTCGCCGACGGCCGGATCTACATGTGCATGGAGCTCCTCAACGGAGCCGCGCTCAACGACATGATCACCCAGCCGATGGGGGTCGATCGGCTGCTCAACATCCTGATCCAGACCGGCCACGGCCTCGCCGCCGCGCACGCCAAGCACATCATCCACCGCGACATGAAGCCGGAGAACATCTTCGTCACGATCGGCCCCAACGGGGAGGACGTGCCGAAGCTGCTCGACTTCGGGATCGCCAAGGTCTCGGGCAACGACGGCCAGAACCACCTGACCCGGACCGGCACGATCTTCGGCACGCCGTTCTACATGGCGCCCGAGCAGGCGCTCGGCAACCCGGTCGACGCGCGCACCGACATCTACGCGGTCGGCGTGATCATGTACGAGTGCTTCAGCGGGACGCTGCCGTTCCAGGGCGACTCGTTCATGGGCATCCTGACCCAGCACATCACGATGGAGCCGGAGCCGGTCGCGCAGCGCGCGGCCAAGGCCGGGCGCCAGCTGCCGCTCGGGCTCGCCGAGACCATCACGCGGTGCATGCAGAAGAACCCGGCGCAGCGGTTCCAGACCATGGACGATCTGGTCAACGCGCTGATCCAGATCTATCGCGGCGTCGTCGGCCCCGGGATGAGCACGTACATGGAGGCGTTCCCGGTGATGCCGAGCGCGGCGCACCAGGTCCAGCCGACGCCGGCGCCGGGGATGCCGATGACCGGCCGGGTCCTGATCGGCAACGCGACGGCGCCGACGATCGCCGCCGGGCGCTCGGGGCCGGGGCCCGTGATGGCCACGCCGAGCTCGGGGGTCTACCCGGCGGCGCCGTATCCCCCACAGAAGAGCCGGCTCGGCCTGATCATCGCCGTCCTGGCCGTCCTGGCGGTCGGCGGCGGCGTCGCGGCGTTCGTGGTGGTGAACGGCAACCACAAGCCCGGGCCGGGTTCCGGATCCGGCTCGCAGATCGCGAGCCATGACCCGGGGCTGGTGCCGAAGCTGGGGCACGATGCCGCGGTCGCGCTCGTCCCCGACGCGGCGGACATCGCCGCGGTCGTCCCCGATGCCGGCGTGGAGCACACCATCCCCACCGAGGTTCCGGATGCCGGCACGGCAGGCAACACGTTGGCGCCCCCCGAGGTCCCACAGGTCCAGGTGCTGCTGGCCGCCAAGAACGTCACCCGGTTCGAGGTCTACGAGAACGGCGCCAAGCTGTTCGACGGCCCCGACAATCTCCCCGTCAACCAGGGCGAGACCCGCACCGTCGTGGTCAAGGCTCCCGGCTACAAGGACAAGACGCTGGTCGTGGACTCGACCAAGCACCGGGTGCAGTTCTCGCTCGCACGCCTCCCCGGGGCCGGCTCGGGGCACGGCTCGAGCACCCCGCTCCCCGGGCCGGGGTCGGGCACCGTGCCGGTCAACCCGCCTCCGGCTTCCGGCAACTCCGGCGGCAACCCGGGCCCGGGCTCGGGGAAGGTCTACACGCCCAACCTGGGGCCGGATTGCTCGAACAAGATCCTCGATCCCAAGAGCAAGGCCTGCGTCGAGCAGTACTGTGCGAAGCATTCTGAAGAGGACAAGTGCCACATGATGTGACCGCCCGCGCAGGGGTGGCCGGGACACCCGCACGCGGCCACTCGCCTGCGTCACACTCTCCGAGAGGAACCGTCATGCGCCAGCCAGCCCGCATTGCCTGCCTGCTTCGCTACCTCGTGGTCGCCGTGGCGCTGTGCTTCGCCGCCCGGGCCCACGCCGACGATCGCGCCGACGCGCGCACGCACTACCAGGCCGGCGTGAAGCTCTACACGGGCGGCGACTACCAGGGCGCGATCCGCGAGTTCTCCACCGCGCAGCAGCTGCTCCCCGCGGACCTCAACAACTACAACCTCGCGCTGTGCTACGACAAGCTGGGCGACGCGGATCCGGCGATCCAGTACTACCACGCGTTCCTCGACAAGCAGCCGGGCACCGACAAGCGCGCCGAGATCGAGGCGAGCATCAGCCGGCTGGAGACCGCGCAGCGCTCGGCGGCGAGCAAGAAGGCCGGGCGCGCCGAGGAAGGTCGCCGGGCGCCGCCGCCTGCACCCGAGGCCGCCGCGCCGCCGGCCGGCCCGGTGCTCGGACCCCCGGCCCCGCCGGCCGCCGCCGCGCAGGCCCCCGTGCCGCCTGCGGGCCCGGTCCTCGGGCCACCGCCGCCCGCGGGCCCGGCGCTCGGGCCGCAGCCGCCCGCGCCCGAGGAAGCCGCGGCGCCGCCCGCCAGGAAGCGCCGCGGGCCGGCGATCGCGGGCTCGATCGGCCCGCCGAGCAGCGGGACGCCGACCGGCGACTCCCAGCTCGATCGGGCCGGCGCGATCAACATCGACGAGATCCGCGATCAGCGCGCCGGCGCCGGCCCGGGCGGCCCCGGCGAGCATCGCGGCCCGGCGGTCGCCGCCGGCGAGCCCTCGCTCCCTCCCGGGCAGCCGGGCGCGAGCGCGCTGGGCCAGGGCAGCGCGCTGCCGCCCGCTCCGCCGCCGGGCGGCTCCGACGAGCCCAAGGAGGATCCGGTCTACAAGAAGTGGTGGTTCTGGGGGATCATCGCGGTCACCGGCGTCGTCGTCTACGAGCTGGTGAGCTCGCCGTCGAACAACACGGGCAACGTGGGCCGCTTTGCACCGCCCAAGGCTGCCGCACAGCCCGGCGGGCTGACGCTGCTGCGCTGGTGACGGGGGCCTGCCCCTGACATTCCTCGCCGGCCCGAGATCCCGCGCGGGCCGGTGCATCGTACAGTCCTGCCGATGCGCACCGCGCTGGTAGCCGGCCTGCTCGCCTGGGTCGCGTGCGTCGACCGGGGAGCCGGGCCGCAGCCGAAGAAGATCGATCCGGCGTACGTGGCCGCGCACCTGCTGGCGCAGCCGCCGGCCGCGCTCGCGCCGCGGCTCGACGTGACACTCGGCGGCGGCAAGCTGATCTACCTGGGCAACACGGTCGACGAGCGAAGCGAGGCGTCGCCAGTCGGGGTGGGATCGGACCCTGCCGGCTTGGCCGGCGGGGCGGGGGGCGGAGCCCTCCGTGGGATCGACCGGGGCGCGGTGGTCCCCGGCCAGATCGTGCGCGTCACCCACTACTGGGAGGTCATCCACCCGATCGGCACCGGCTGGAAGGTGTTCGCGCTGGTCCGCGGCGCGCCCGGCACCGCCGACTTCATGAACCTGCCCGCGACCGACATGGAGCTCGGCCACGACCCGGCGCGCTGGCAGGCCGGCGAGGTGATCGAGGACGTCCAGGACATCACCGTGCGCCCGGACTGGCGCTCGCCCACCGCGACGCTCACGGTCGGGCTGATCGCGGTCGGCCAGCACGGCGTGGGCGATCGCATGGCGGCGAGCGGGCCGCACACCCTGGACCGCGCGGTGATCGCGCGCGTGATCGACGTCGACCTGTCGAAGGCGCCGCCGCCGCCGGGCACCGTGTACGTGCCGCGCGCGCCCGGGCCGATCGCGATCGACGGGGTCGCCTCGGAGCCGGCGTGGGCCACCGCGGCGACCTCGCCCGAGCTGGTCACCGCCGAGGGCAGCGCCGATCCGGTCGGCAAGGCGATCGCCCGGCTGACCTGGGACGACCAGTACCTCTACGCGTTCCTGTCGATCACCGACAGCGACATCGTGAGCGAGTACAGGAACCACGACGAGCCGCTGTGGAAGGCCGACTGCGTGGAGCTGTTCATCGACGCCGACGGCAACCGCCGGGGCTACGTCGAGCTCCAGGTCAACCCCAACAACGCCACGTTCGACTCGTGGTTCGCGGTCACGCGCGCCCAGGGCGGCGATCCGAGCTGGGACTCGGGAATGCAGACCGCGGTCAAGCTGCGCGGCACGACCGCGCCCGGCGACACCGATCAGGGGTGGGACGCCGAGATCGCGATCCCGTGGCAGGCGGTGCGCGGCCGCGACGCGGCGATGGCCGTGCGGCTGCCGCCCGAGGTCGGCGACCGCTGGCGGATGAACGTGGTGCGGGTCGACGTGCGGACCGGCGAGAAGAACCCGCAGGCGTCGTCGTGGAACTGGATCTTGTCGGCCGACTTCCACGCGCTGGACCGCATGCTGACCGCCGTGTTCGCCGACCCCGCCGGCTCGATCGTGCCGCGCCCGGCGGATCCGGCGTCCAGCAGCGGCCCGCAGCGATAGTGGTGCGCCCTGTGACCCGCACGGGCAAGCGACCCGCGAAGGCCGGCCCCAGGAAACGCGCGACCGCCTCGCGACAAGCTCCGGGGGCGCTGACCGCCCGCGCCGGAACGGCGCTGTCGTCGGCCTCGGGTGAGCCCGATGAGGTCGGGGTATCTGCGCTGGTCCGCGACCTCGGGGCGATGATCGACGCTGCGCGCAAGCAGGTGGCCGTTGCCGCGAACGCCGCGCTCACGACGCTCTACTGGCAGATCGGGCGCCGCGTCCGGATCGATGTCCTCGACGATCGGCGCGCGGAGTACGGCGGCCAGATTGTCTCCGCGGTGGGGAGACAGCTGGAGGCGCGCTACGGGCGCGGGTTCGGCGAGAAGAACCTGCGTCGGATGGTACAGTTCGCGGCCGTATTCCCCGACGCTGGGATTGTCGCAGCGCTGCTGCGAGAATTGGGCTGGACTCACTTCACGTTGCTGATCCCGATCAGGGACCCGCTGAAGCGCGAGTTCTACGCCGAGATGTGTCGCGTCGAGCGGTGGAGCACACGCGAGCTTCGTCAAAGGATCGACAGCATGCTGTTCGAGCGCACGGCGCTCTCCAGGAAGCCAGAAGTCCTCATCCGCCAGGAGCTCGCGGCTCTGCGCGAGCAAGGCGAGCTCTCACCCGCGCTGGTGTTCCGGGATCCGTACATGCTCGACTTCCTCGAGCTGGCCGATACCTACAGCGAGAAGGACCTCGAGTCGGCGATCCTCCGGGGAGATCGAGCGCTTCCTCCTCGAGCTAGGAGCCGGCTTCGCCTTCGTCGAGCGGCAGAAGCGCATCACGCTCGACGGCGACGACTACCACCTCGACCTGCTGTTCTTCCACCGGCGCATGCGGCGGCTGGTTGCCATCGAGCTCAAGATCGGCGACTTCAAGCCCGCGGACTCCGGGCAGATGGAGCTGTACCTGCGGTGGCTCGATCGCCACGAGCGCCAGCCCTCCGAGCAGGCTCCGCTGGGCATCGTCCTGTGCGCTGGCAAGAAGCGCGAGACGGTCGAGTACCTGGATCTCGACCAGCGCGGCATCCATGTCGCCGAGTACCTGACGGAGCTACCGCCACGCGAGGTGCTCGAAGACCGTCTCCACCGCGCGATCGAGGCGGCACGGAACGGCCTGGTCCTCGGTGGCCAGCTCGATCTGGGGCCAGCCGCGCCGACGGTCACTTCTGATTCGAATCCGAAGCGCAAGCAGCGGCGGAAGTGACGACCGGGGTACCTGTCGCGAGAGGAAATCCTGGTCGGGTGCAAAGGCGGCACGCACTTCTGGCTGCGACACGGGGTGCTGGCCCCAGCGGTGTGGTTTTTTGCGGTATGGGGTGGGAGCGGTCCAGCTGAACCCGAACAATCCAGCGTACCAGGGTAGCCGCCAGGGAAGCGGAGAAGTCCCGGTGGGAGCCTGAAGGTGCCCGGGCAGTCACGAGGAGACGCTTCGTGACCGGCGCAAGCGGTGCGCGTAGCCCCACATGACGAAGCCGAAGCTCCACAGGAGGATCACCGCGCTGATCCGCTGCAAGAGCCGTTGTGACAGCTGCGCGGTGGGCTGAACCGCCGCGTCGTAGCGAGTCAGGGCGACCATGGCAAAGCCGGTCGTGTCCACGGGCGCGAGGCCTGCAAGCCAGCGGCCCTCGAAGCCGGGCACGGGGTCGTGGAAGTCGCTGTCGGTCATCAGCGCCGGCCGGCGGCTGAGCTCGGAGATCGCCGGCGAGTCGAGCGTGAAATGCCCCTCGTCGCCGGGTATGGCATGCAGGACAACGACGAAGGGGCTCGGTAGAGGGAGATCTTTTCGCGATCGGTCCTGCGGCGCTGCCATCAGGTACGTGTGGTCGTGATCGTTCCTGGCAGGTAGCGGCGCGTTCTTCCACATGGAGTTGGTGCTGAGCGTGGCCAGCACCACGCCGATCCACCGGTCGCCATCGTAGATCGGCATGGAGAGCCCGAACTTGTCGCGATGATCGTAGTCGGATTGAAAGGCGCGCGAGATGTAACCTTGGTGACCGTGGCGCTCGCCGAGCAACCTGGCGCCCTGGAAGTAATCCCGAAACCCATAATTCGACCTCATATCCTCGAGTCGAGACTCCCTGGGCGCATTGAACGCGAACAGCGTTCCGCAGTGGTCGAACAATGCGATGCTGTCGTAGGTCTCGCCGAGAAACTTCTTGACGAGCGCGCCGTCCGTCGGGTCCATCTTCAGCGGAGTATCCTTGTCGCCTGGCTCGGGACATGGTGAAGCGAGTCTGTCGTGGTTGTTGACGAGCTCGACGACGTCCGGGTCGGAGGCGATGCGCGACAGACCGCCCCCCGGTTTGATCTGGTCGGTCAGCTGGTTGTACACATATTGAGCAAGTGTCTTGGCAATATATTCGTTGTTCGACAGCGCCTCACGCCCCAGCTCCTGCTCCTGTGTGTGGGCGACCCCGATCGCGGTGGCCGCGACGACCGCCAGCAGCATCATCGTCCCCATCCCGGCGCCCACCACGAACCGGTGACGCCGCGTGAACCGCCACAGCCGCTGCCTCAAGCTCGTGGGTCGCGCGATGATTGGCTCGCCGCGCAAGAACCGCTCCAGATCATCGGCCAGCTCCTCGGCAGATCGGTAGCGCGCCGCCGGCGCTTTCTCGAGACACGTGAGGCAGATCGTCTCGAGGTCGCGAGGCACCGCGCGAGCGTGCGCCCGGGGGGAGACCGGCACCCTGTCCTTGTCGCATAGCGCGTGCAGGATGGATGCGTCGCTGCCCTCGAACGGCGGCACGCCGGTCAGGAGCTCGTACAGGATGGTGCCGAGGCTGTAGATATCGGCCGCTGTCGTGACCCCCTCGTCGCCACCGGCAGCCTGCTCCGGCGCCATGTACATCGGCGTCCCGACCACCATGCCGGTCGCGGTCAACCGAGGCTCGCCGAGGCACTTGGCCGTCCCGAAGTCACCCACGTGTGGCTGCCCGGCTTCGTCGAGCAAGATGTTCGCGGGCTTGAGATCCCGGTGGAGCACACCGCGCACGTGGCCGTGGTGTACGGCGCGCGCGACTGTCGCGACCAGCGCGGCGGCCACCGCGGGAGCGCGGAACCGGCCCATCTCGTGCGCAAGCACGCCGGGGTACGCCTTCATCGTGTAGTAGAGGCGGCCCGCGTGCTCGCCGACGTCATCGATCGAGACGATGTGAGGGTGATCGAGGATCCGTGCTGCCTTGATCTCGGCCTGGAACCGCTGACGCTCCTCGGTGGTGGCTAGGTCGCCGGATTGCATCAGCTTGAGTGCGACAACTCGGTTGCTCGCACGGTGCATCGCCTGGCAGATCACACCCATGCCACCGCGCCCGAGCACGTTGATGATGTCATAGTCACCGATGCTCGCCGGCGCAGCGCTGGTTAGCACGCTCGTTAGCAGGCACCCCTGGCACAGGTCGGCTTGCGCACCGCCGAGCTGCCGAGTGCCGCACCGCGGACACTGGTCGTCGCTGGTCATATCCATGTTACCCCCTTTCCCCTCCCGGGCGTTACGACGATTCGTCGAGCAGGTTTCGAATCTCGTTGTCGATGTCCGCCGGCTTGACGCCCCTGCGCCTGAAATCCGCGCGGACCAGCGCGGCGTAGCATTTCGTCATCTGAAACACTTGCTGGCGCAACGTGCCAGCGGCGACTCCGAGCTCGCGGGCGAGCGTCGCATAAGGCGCCTCGCGGCCGTCGATGAATGGCTTCAGCCGCTGAAACTGCTCGCATTTTCCGCGCGAGGCATAAAGCCGCTCGAGTTCGGCCATCACGTGCTGGTGCAACTCGGTCCTCTGGCGGCGCACACAGTGCCGGTCGGGCCTCCTTGGATCCGCGGGTTCGAACACCGGCTGGCCTTCGGCCGTGCGTACGTCGATCGAGAGCACGATGGCGCCGCCACCTCGCTTCAGTGCGCGCGCGTGCTTCCGCTCTCTGGACAGGACGGTCCGGATGACCAAGGTCAGCCAGCCGCGAAACTTGCCGTGCTCGGGATTGGCGAGCGCCAGCACGCCGGGTTGCAGGAGGTGAGCGAAGACGCTCTGCGTCAGGTCCTGGACGTCACGCGCTGCACCCGCGGCTTTTCGAACGACGGCGCGGATGGGCGACAGGTACAGCGCGCACAGCTCGTTGAGCGCGCGTCCGCCGTCGAGATCCGCGCAGGCGGCGGCGACCAGGCTCCATCGCGTTGGAGGGAAGTCCCCCATGACGCCTATACTAGCTCGGTTCGGTCGGGGGTCCAGATCATTCTGATCGGATGGCGACACGATAGCGGTGCATCCGGAGGCGATTCGCGTGTAACAGCCACGCCGCGTTCGGGCCAATCAGGAAGGACGACACCGGGTGCGATTCACAACGAGTTAACACACCGCGTTCCTCAGTTTCTCGAAGGACATGAATGATGACACCCCCACAGACACCAGTCGCAGCTGCCGCGTTTGGTCATCATCACGGATGCAGAGCCATCGCGCTCGGCCACGGTCTGTCGTCGGCTCACAGAACGGGCCCTGCGATGCATCCCGACGTCGCACACGGCTCACGCGACCTAAGGGGCTGAACTTAAATAACTTGGTCATCTGACCGCGGATCCTGATACTGTCTCTTCAAGAGCCATGGCCGATAGAACTGATCGCGTTTGCAGATGCGAAGCGTGCAAGGAACACCCGCGGAGCGCGGAGGCCACGGAG
>JBGQCL010000337.1:0-13212 GCA_041495365.1 Kofleriaceae bacterium
ACCAGGATTATCCCGCGTCCGCCAGCGCTCGTTCTGGGCACCACCCCTCGGAGGACGGCAGCGACGGAGCGTCGACGCGGGATAACTTGGCGGTCGGGATAATGCCGCTTATCCCGCGCGCGGGATAAGCGGCACTCGTTCGCCTCGCACCTCGTGATGCGGGGCGTGGCGATCCGTGCGGTCCAGGATCTCCTGGGCCACGCCTCGATCGTCATCACGCAGCGCTACGCTCACCTGGCGCCCCACGTCTCCCAGGACGCGGTGTGCCTCTTGGACGCCCCAAGTACTGCGCCCAGCGAGCGCCCGGCGCCGCTGGAGCCGATGCCCTCGGCCCCGGCCGCGCCGACGCCCGCACAGCCTGCGCCCGCGCGCGTGAAAAAATCTCGCGAGGTGCGCGCCAAGCAGACAAAGGCGCGGGCTGAGGCTGGTTCGGTGGCAAAGAATCGGCAAGAAGCGCCGCCGGTGCCGCTACTCAACTGAAACTGCTCGACCGGTTCCGGGTGTAATAGCCGGATGCGGGGAACCACCGCCGGGTTCGGCTCGATCGAGGTCCTGGTCCGGGCCTTGCTCGACGAGTTTCCCGAGCTCGACCCCGGGCGGGTGCGGGCGGCGGTCGAGCGCGCGACCGCCCGGGTGGCGCACGCCGCGCTCGACACCGAGGGCCATCGCTTCGTCGACCACCACCTGACGCGGGTCGAGGCGAGCGAGGACAGCGCGGAGCGCGCGAAGATCCTGCGCGAGCTCGCGACCAACCTCGAGGACCGGCGCGACGCCGAGCGCGCCCTGGTGGTGCGGCTGGCAGCGTTTGCCGAGGCCGGGGTGCCCGACGATCTGGACGCACTGCTCCGGCTCGCGGCGATCACGCAGCGCTGGACCGACCTGCCGCTCGACGCGATGGCACGGCTGATCGATCCGACCGATGATGCCAGCCCGCGGCGGCTCGCCGAGATCGCCGCGGCGTGGCAGCAGCTCGGGCTGAGCTACCGCGCCGCCGACTGCCTGGAGCGGCTGCTGGCGATCGCGCCGGCCGACGCCGCCGCTCACGAGGCGCTGGAGCTGTTCTACCGCACCCAGGGCGAGTGGTCGCCGCTGGTCGACCTGCTGAGCCGCCGCGCGGTGCACGCCGGCGACCGCGAGCGCGCCGAGCTGCACCGCGAGCTCGGGCTGATCTACGAGCGCGAGCTCGGCGACGACGCCGGCGCGCTCGACGCGTACCGCGAGGCCGACCGGCTCGAGCCCGATCACCTCGACGTGGTCGACGCGCTGGCCCGGCTCGAGCTGCGCGCGGGCGACTCCGACGGTGCGGCGCTGCTGTCGCTGGAGCGGCTGGCGCGGCTGGTCCGCGAGCCGGCGCGGCGCGCGACCGTGGTCGTCCGCGCCGCCGACGTGGCACGCCACCACGACTACGACAAGGCGCAGGCCCTGTACGAGCGGGCGCGCGCCGACGACCCCGACCTGGTCCCGGCGATCGACGGCCTCGCGACCCTGCTGCGCGACCGCGGCGAGCTGGCGGCGATGGTGGCGCTGCTGGTCGAGGCCGCCGCACGGCCGGCGCTCGCCGGTGAGCGGTCGCGCTGGCTGGCGGACGCCGCGGACTTCTGCGTCGCGCTCGGCGACACCGATCGCGCCAAGCAGCTGTACGGCGAGGCGCGCGCCGCGGACCCGGCGAACACCAGGGCCGGGCTCGCGCTGGTCGAGCTGTGCTGGGACACCGGCGACCCCGGCGATCTCGCCGATCTCGCACCCATGCTCGACGAGCTGTGCCGGACCACCCAGGAGCCCGGCCGGCTGCGCGGCTACCTCCTGCAGCGCGCCCAGCTCGCGACCCAGCTGGGCGACGCCGCCGCCGCGCGCGGCGCGATGACCCGCGCGGTCGAGCTCGACCCGCACGATCCGGCGACCCGCCGCGAGCTCGCCGACCTGCTGTTCGCGGCCGGCGACTGGCGCGGCGCGCGCGAGCTGATCGAGGGCCTGCTCGACGACCACGAGGACCTGCTGCAGCCCGAGGTCTCGGTCGAGCTGCACTACCGGGTCGCGCGCTGCGCCCACCAGCTCGGCGACACCGAGGGCGCCGCGCGCCACGCCGCGGTGACGCTCGCGCTCGCGCCCGACCACCAGGGCGCGCTCGAGCTCCGCGCCGAGCTCGACGTCGGCAGCCCGGAGGCCCAGCTCGCCGACCAGCTCGCGCTCGCCAACCTGGCGCCGGCCGACGAGAAGGGCGCCCGGTTCTCGGCGCTCGGCGACCGCTACGCCGAGCTCGGCGAGCGCGCGACCGCGCGCGAGATGTATCGCGAGGCCCTGGCCCACCGGCCGGCCGACCACCTGCTGCTGACCAAGTTCCTCGGGCTGGTCGCCGACGAGGGCGACTGGAGCTACAGCCTCGACCTCGTGCAGCGCCTGATCGACACCGAGCACGACCCGAAGGTCCGCGCGCGCTACCGCCACCTCGCCGCGATGATCGCGCGCGACGAGCTCGGCCGCCGCGAGCTCGCGGCGACCCTGTTCGGCCACGCGATCGAGGACGATCCGCGGCTGTTCACCGCGGCGGACGAGCTGGAGGCGCTGCTCGGCGAGGGCGACGACAAGACCGCGGTGATGCAGTTCTACTACCGCCGGCTCGAGCACGTCCGGACCGACGAGGGCCGCAGCGGCGAGCGGCTGCGGCTGTGGGACCGGCTCGGCGAGCTGTGCCTCGCCCACGGCCGCCGCGAGGACGCGGTGACCGCGTTCGAGGTCGCGCTCCGGCTCGATCCCGACAACCTGGAGCGCCGCACCCGGCTGGCCGACCTCTACCTCGAGGCCGACCTCGATGCCAACCCCGGGCACGCCGGCGCGGCGATCGTCCAGCACCAGGCGGTGCTGCGCGGCAACAAGCGGCGGATCGCGTCGTACGAGGCGCTGCGCACCCTGTATCGCCGGACCCACCAGCCCGAGAAGGCGCGGGCATGCGACGACGCGCTCGACATCATGGGCATGGGCATGGGCATGGGCATGGGCATGGGCATGGGCATGGGCATGGGCATGGACATGGACATTGTCGACGGCAAGCTCGAGGCGCTGTTCCGCCCGGGCGCCGGCGGCGACACCGCGGTGGGCGCGAGCCAGCCGCTCGGCCACGACGACTGGATCGCGCTCGGCAGCGAGGGTGTCGACCTCCAGCTCTCGGCGCTGTTCGCGCTGGTCACCCCGGCGTTCGTCGCCGAGCGCGCCCGCACGCGGCCGCCGCCGCCGCCGCGCGAGCTCGACGACCCGCCGGTGCCGCCCGAGCTCGCGCGCGTGCTCGCCAGGGTGGTGACGCTGTTCGGGGTCACCGCCCCGCCCGCGTGCGCCGACCCCGGCCAGGTCGCGGCGTGCGCGATCGCGCTGCGGCCGCGCGCCGGCGTGCTCGCGCCGGTGGTCGTGCTCGGCCGCCCCGCGCTGGACCACCAGCTCGACGACCGCGAGCTCGCGTTCGTGCTCGCCCGCCAGCTCGCCGACCTGCGCAGCGACCGGTTCGCGCGCCTGCTGTGCCCGCGCGCCGCCGAGCTCGCCCAGATCCTCGAGCTCGCGATCGCCGCACACGTGGCCGATCCGGCGAGCCACGCAGCGCGCTGGCTGGCCACCGCGCTGCATGCGGTCGAGTACGAGCAGGTGCGCGGGCTGGCCGGCCGGCTGCGCGAGCGCGACCCGGTGCGCGCCGCGCTCGCCTGGCTGGCCGCGACCGATCGCGCCGCCGATCGGATCGGCCTGGTGATCGCAGGCGATCTGGCGAGCGCCGTCCGCGTGCTGGAGCGCGAGCGCGGCGCGGCCGGCGACAGCGGCCGGATCCTCGATCTGGTGTGGGCGAGTGTCACCGAGGAGCTGCTCGGCGTGCGCAGCCGGGTCGAGCGCTGGGCATCTCGCCCCACTCCGACTCCCGATCTGCCCGCGTGAGCGATCTCGGGGCACCGATTCGGTGGCGCCGACTACGCGGCCGGACACTCGCATTTATCGCCTCACGATTGTCGCCCGCCCGCGACGCAGGCGCCGCGCGCGCCATGATAGATGCCAGCGCGGAGGAATTCATGAACCGATTCGCCTGCATCATCATCAGCGGTCTCGCGTTCGCCGGCTGCGCGATCGACGATCCCGATCCCACCTCGCCGGGCGCGGATCCGACCACCGAGGAGCCCGCCGCCGCGACCACTTCGGCGATCCAGCACGTGTTCGTGATCGCGATGGAGAACCACGCCACGTCCAGCATCTACGGCAACACGAGCCACGCGCCGTACATCAACAACACCCTGCTGCCGATGTACGGCCGCGCCACCGGCCTGATCGACACGATCACGTCGCTGCCGAGCGAGCCCCACTACCTCTGGATGGAGGCCGGCACCAACGCGTTCTCCGACCACACGTTCACCACCGACAACAACCCGTCGTCGTCCAACAGCACGGCGAGCACCGCCCACCTGTCGACCCAGATCACCGCCGCCGGCTCGACCTGGCTGAGCTACCAGGAGGGCCTCAACAGCACCACCGGCGCCTGCCCGATCGCGAGCAGCGGCAAGTACGCGCCCAAGCACGACCCGTTCATCTTCTTCCGCGACGTGTCGGGGTCGACGCCGTCGAAGACCAACGCGTTCTGCGCCGCGCACCACAAGGCGCTGACCGCGCTCGCCACCGACCTGGCCAACAACACGGTCGCCGCATACAACTTCATCACGCCCAACCTGTGCAACGACATGCACGACAGCTGCTCGCCGGTGTCCGATCCGATCAAGCAGGGCGACACCTGGCTGTCGCAGAACATGCCGGCGCTGATCAGCTACGTCAATGCGCACCAGGGCGTGGTGTTCGTCCTGTGGGACGAGCCGGAGGGCTCGACCGGCAACATCCCGCTGATCGTCGTCGGCCCGAACGTCAAGCCGAGCTTCACCAGCACGGTGCGCTACACCGAGGGCTCGCTGATCAAGTCGGTCGAGGCGATCCTCGGCCTGCCGACCCTGTCCAAGGTCAGCGGCGACAGCACGTTCACCGACTTCTTCAACGCCGGGTTCTTTCCCTGATCGGCCCCTGATCCGGCCCCTGATCCGGACGCTGCCTACTCGACGCGCTGGATGATGTGGATGCCGAAGTCGCTCTTGACCACGCCGACCTCGCCGACCTTGAGCCGCAGTGACAGGTTCTTGAACGGCGGCACCAGCCCGGCGGTCGGCGTCACGTCGTAGGACTTGCCGTCCGTGGCCGAGCCCGGGTCCGCGGACAGCGCGGCCATCAGCGGCTCGATCTTGGCGCCCTTGGTCAGCTTACCCACGGTGTCCTTGACCAGCTTGTCGAGCGCCGCGCGATCGCGCTTCTCGCCCTTGGTATCCCCGGGCGCGTGCACCGCGGTCCAGCCGAGCAGGATGTGCTTGACCTTGGCGGACTGGGTCTGCGGCTCGCGCTTGAGGATCGCGGCCGACTCCAGCGGATCGGGCGGCGGCGGCGGCACGCGCTTGACGACGTGCCAGCCCAGCGGCGACTTGACCGCGCCGACCTCGTCGGCCTTGAGCCGGAGCACGAGCTTCTTGAAGTTGTCGAACAGCTCGTTGAGCGGCATGTCCGGCGTGATCTCGTCGACCCGGGCGGAGTCCTTGGAGGTCGGATCCTCGGAGTACTGCTTCATCAGCTTGGCCATGTCGGCCTTGGGGGCGCGCGCCTTCTCCATCACCTCCTTGACCAGCTTGTCGGCGTCGGCCTTGGTCCGGTCCTTGGCGCGCGGGTCGGCTTGCCCGTTCTTGGCGAGCAGGGTGTCCTTCCAGCTGATCACCACCTGCTGGACGAACACGCCCCCGGTCTCGGCCGGCCGCGCCATGACGTCGGCGGACTCCAGAGGATCGGGCGGCGGCGGCGGCACCCGCTCGATCACGTGGTAACCGAACTGGGTCTTGACGATGCCGACCTCCTTCTCCTTGAGCCGGAGCGCGAGGTTCTTGAACTCCGGCACGAACCGCGAGGCCGTCTTCACGGTGTAGGGCTCGCCGCTCGACACCGAGCCCTGGTCCTCGGAGTGCTGCTTGATCAGATCGTCGATCGCGTCCGGGTTGGCCTTGAGCTTGGTGGCGAGGTCCTGGGCCAGCGTCGCGGTCTCGCCGTTGCTGCGCTTGGCGGCGCGCGGATCGAGCCCGCGCGGCGCGGCCATGCCGTTCCATGCAAGCAACACGTGCTTGACCTGGACCTCGGGCGCGGTCTCGGTGCGCGCGAGGATGTCCTTGCTGTCGATGTCCTTGGCCTCGACCGGCGCCGCCGCGGAGCCCGAACCCGAGCCCGCGGCTGCCGGGGCCGCGCCGGAGCCGGAGCCCGCGGACCCCCGGGCGGCGGTCTGGCCCGAGCCCTGTCCGGAACCGCCGGCGGCCTGATCCTTGGCGGGCTTCTGGCAGCCGGCAGCGCCGAACAAGAGAAGGAGCACGGGAACGATACTGTGGGGAGGGGTCCGCATCCGGCGGCATCCTAGTCCCAAGCGTGGTCCGGGCGGGCGAACCGGTCGTGAATTCCACGGCTCGGGCTGCCGATTCCGCAAACCGGCGACCGCGCCGCGGGGTGCGGCATCGGTGCGCAGGCCCGCCTCGCTGTGCCGCTCGGCCCGCCGTCCCGCGCCACCGCATGGCGCGCAACCGCCACATCGTGGCGCGGGCGACCACCGCGAGCGGACGCAACCGTGCCGTCGGTGAATGACTGAACTCGTGCACAGCGTGGCACGCGGGTTGTAGCTGGTCACTTCATGCGCTCTCAGCCTCACCTCGTCGTCGTGCCTCCGAAGCTCCCACCAGCCACGTCCCGGTTTGGTTACCTTCGCGGCGCGGTCGCCAGTCCGGTGTGCGTCGCGGTGACGCTGTTCGCGGCCTGCCTGGGCATCGGCTACGCCGGCGTGCTCGGGGCGATCGTCGCGGCCGCGCTCGTGCTCGTGCTGGGAGCGCACGCATCGCGTTACCACCCGGTCCGGCGCTACCTCGACGAGCAGACCCGCGCCCAGATCCGCGCCAAGCGCCATTGCCGGCGACTCAAGCAGGTCCGGCGGACCAGCCCGGCGCGGATGCGGCACTACGACGAGCTCCGCGTGATGGTCGACGAGATCGAGCGGCTCGACGAGACCGAGGCCGTGCGCTTCGAGCTCCAGGACCTGCTCGACCACTTCGTGTGCCTCGCGCTCAGCCACCAGCGCTGCGTCGATGCGCTGCGGCTGTCGGGCGCCGACGCGCTGCCCGCGCCGATGCCGTGCGAGGCCACCCGGTCGTCGCGGCGCAGCGACATCATCCAGCGCCGGATCCGCCACCGCGACGAGTGCGTGCGCCGGATGGCGCAGATCACCGACGAGATCGAGGGCATCGACCAGCTGGTCCGGCTGATCGCCCAGCGCACGGCGTGCCCCGGGTTCGACCTCGAGCTCGACCGCGAGATCGACCGCCGGCTGTGGGAGCTCGACGAGGTCGATGCCGCGATGCACCAGCTGTCGGCGTAGCGCCCCCGCGCCGCGCCCGCTGACCTGCTTTCAATACAGTGAGCTGGGACAGTGAGCTGGGCTCGCCGCCCAGGTGGAGCTGTCGAGGTGCGCGCAAGCGCACGGTCTATCCCTCGCGCAGATCTCACGCCCTCCGGCCCGACGGCAGTCTAGAGTTGCCGCGCAGTGATGCACGACGCCCTGCCCGACGTCGCTGATCCGTACCCGGAGATCGAGCGCCTGCGCGCCGCGGTCAGCCACGCCGAGCGGCTCAACGCCGTCGGTCGCGCGATCGCCGCCGAGCTCGACCCGCAGCGCCTCGCCCAGACCGTGGTCGACGCAGCGACCGAGCTCACCGGCGCCGATCTCGGCGCGCTGTTCTACAGCCCCGGCGACGGGCGCACCGAGAGCTACCTGCTGTACGCGGTGGCCGGACCGGCGCGCGACCGGTTCGCCCGGCTCGCGCTGCCGCGCAACACCGCGCTGCTGGCGCCCACGTTCCTCGGCCAGGCTGCGATCCGGCTGTCCGACGTCACCACCGATCCGCGCTACGCCAAGAACTATCCCCATCGCGGCCTGCCCGAGGGACATCCTCCGGTGCGCAGCTACCTCGCCGTGCCCGTGGTGCCGCGCAGCGGGGTCGCGATCGGCGCCCTGCTGCTCGGCCACGCCACGCCCGGGGTGTTCACCGAGCGCGCCGAGCGCACCGCGGTCGAGCTCGCCGCGTACGCCGCGACCGCGATGGACAACGCCCGGCTGTACGGCGACGCGCAGCGCCTGATCGCCGAGCTCGAGAAGGCCAACGCCGAGCTCGACCAGTTCGCCTACGTCGCGTCGCACGATCTGCGCGCGCCGCTGCGCGGGATCGCCAACCTCGCGACCTGGATCGACGAGGATCTCCCGGACACCACCGCGCCCGAGATCAAGGAGCAGCTCCGCATGCTCAAGGTCCGCGCCGCGCGCATGGACCGGCTGATCAACGGCCTGCTGGAGCTCGCGCGGATCGGCCGCAACCGCCACCAGGTCGAGCGGATCGACGTCACCGAGCTGCTGCACGAGACCATCGAGCTCGCCAGCCCGCGCGGGGCGTCGCAGGTCATGATGATCGGCGAGATGCCGACGGTCATCGCGGAGCGCGCCGCGCTCGAGCAGGTGTTCCTCCACCTGGTCTGCAACGCGCTGCAGCACGCCGGCCGCGACGACGTGGTGATCCGGATCTCGGCGGTCGACCGCGGCGATACGTGGGAGCTGTCCGTCGAGGACAACGGCGTCGGGATCCCGCGCGAGCACCACGCGCGGGTCTGGCAGCTGTTCCAGACCCTGCAGTCGCACGACGCGGTCGACACCACCGGCATCGGGCTCGCGATCGTGCGCAAGCAGGTCGAGGGCAACGGCGGGCAGGTGTGGATCGATCGCGACGCGACCTCGGGCGCGACGATCCGCTTCACGTGGCCAAAGCGCGCCCGCTAGGGTGTCCGGCGCGCCCGCGTTTCCGCGCGCACACGGCGGGACGATCACGGTCGACCGTCAGCCGGACGCGGGGGCGCGCTTCGTGGTCACACTCCCGATCGCCAACATTGGCATCGTGTCTGCTACTACCGATCAGCAACACCGATCCGTTCCTCCTGGTCGAGGCCGCCGCGCGCGGCCGCTACATCGTGATCGTCCCGCGCTCGGTGGTGCGCGACGCGCCGGCACCGCGCAAGCCGGCGTGGCCGCGAACTGACAGCCACGTGCGGCGATGAGCGTCGATCCGCGGGCCCTCGTTGCTGTTTTGGCCCACATGCCGGGTCGTGACAGAGCCGCCCACGCGAGGCTGTGCGTACCGGCACACGTGAGCGCTGGCGCCACACGCGATTCCGGAAAAACCGAACATTGCTATCGGGCATCGGAGACGACACCATCTGTCCGCCGGTGATGTCCCAGCCAGACGATGAGGCCGTGAGCTGGCAGACGAAGATCGACGTGGCCGCACCGGACTGGCAGCCCGATGCGCCGTCGGCTGCTGCGCCCGATCCGGGCATCGAGGTGTTCGACGCCGACGATCTGCTCGGCATCGGGCTGGGGGTCGACATCCTGACGGTGGACGACGACGCCGCGAACCTCGCTGCCTACGAGGCCGCGCTCGCGCCGCTCGGCCGCCGGACGGTCGCCGCACAATCGGGCGTCGCGGCGCTGGCCCGGCTGCTCGAGCAGGACTTCGCGCTCGTCCTGCTCGACGTGTCGATGCCGGACATGACCGGACTGGAGACCGCGCGCCGGATCCGGGAGCGGCCGCGCAACCGAGGGTTGCCCATCATGTTCATCACCGGCGTCGCGTGGTCGAGCGACGTCGTCCTCGATGCCTACGATGCGGGCGCGTTCGACTTCATCGTCAAGCCGGTGCTGCCCGAGATCCTCCTCGCCAAGGCCCGGGTGTACCTGCAGCTCCAGGAGCGCACCCAGGCGCTGCGGCGGCACTCGGCGGAGCTGCGCGAGGCCCACGCCCTGCTCGCCCGGGCCGGTGAGCAGCTGCGCGACCGCGAGGCCGAGGCCGCCGCCCGGCGCGCCGCCGAGCAGGCGAGCCGCCGCAAGGACGAGTTCGTCGCGATGCTGAGCCACGAGCTGCGCAACCCGCTGTGGGCCGCGGCCAACGCGCTGGCCGTGCTGCGTGCGGCGCGCCACGGGCTCGACCCCGAGCTCGCGATCGCCGAGCGACAGATCGGCCACCTGACGCACCTCGTGGGCGACCTGCTCGACGTCGGGCGGGTCACGCGCGGCAACATCGAGCTCCGCCGCGAGGCGGTCCAGCTCGCCGGCGTGGTCGCGGACGCGATCGGTGATGCCCGCCCGCGGATCGAGCGCCGCGCGCACCAGGTCACGGCCGACATTTCCGACGATCTGCTGGTCGACGCCGACCGCCACCGCCTGCGGCAGGTGGTGGAGAACCTGCTCGACAATGCGCTCGACAACACGCCCGACCGCGGGCACATCGCGATCGGCGCCGGGCTCGAGGGGTCGCACGTCCAGATCACGATCCGCGACGACGGCCGCGGGATCCCGGCCGCGCTGTTACCCAACCTGTTCGAGCTGTTCGTCCAGGGCGAGCAGCCGCTGGACCGCAGCGAGGGCCGGCTCGGTGTGGGCCTGACGCTCGTGCGCACCCTGGTCGAGCTCCACGGCGGAACGATCGAGGCCCACAGCGACGGCCCCGGCCGCGGCGCGACGTTCACGATGCGGTGGCCCGGGGCGTCCGAGGCGACCCCGACCGCCCGGATCGTCCCGCTCGCCCGGCCGGCCCGCGTCGCACGCCGGCGGGTCCTGATCGTGGACGACAACACCGACGCGGCCGACATGCTCGCCGCGCTGCTCCAGACCCTGGCCTACGAGATCGCGGTCGCGACCGACGGCGCCGCCGCGCTGGACGTCGCGCGCGACTTCGCCCCTCACGTCGCCCTGCTCGACATCGGCCTGCCGATCATGGACGGCTACGAGGTGGCGCGGCGCCTGCACCAGCTCGAGACCTGCCGCGACACGCTGCTGGTCGCGGTCAGCGGCTACGGCCAGCCCAGCGATCGCGAGCGCTCCCGTCAGGCCGGCTTCGCGCACCATCTGGTCAAACCGGTGGAGCTCGCGACCCTGACCTCGATCCTGGAGACCGTCCACGGCGACCAAGCACCGTAGTCCGATCTCGTACCACCCGGTGGCCTTCGCCTGATCCTCGTCAAATCTGCGTGAAGGTGTCGCCCGACGCCGGCGCGCACACGCACAGTGATGACTGTGCGCCCGATACCAATGCTCGCCACCGAGCTCCCGAGGTGTGGCACAGTGGCGCCAGCCCACAACCCGCAGGGAGCGAGGAATGGCCGAGAGTCTCGAGACCCACGGACGCAGGCCGAAGAATGGCAACTCGCGGAAGACCAAGGCGCGACCGCGCCCCGAGCGGCCGGGCACGTTCTCCGATGAGCTGCAGTACGTCCTGATGCGGTTCAAGGAGGGCGACTTCGCGTCACGCATGCCGGCCAGCTTCGTCGGTATGGAGGGTAAGGCAGCCGACCTGCTGAACGAGATCCTGGCGGTGAGCGAGCGCCGCGCGACCGAGATCACCCGGATCTGCCGGGTCGTCGGCAAGGAAGGCAAGCTCAAACAGCGGATGAACGTGCCGGGCGCGGTCGGCGGCTGGGCCGACGAGATCGAGGCGCTGAACACGCTGATCTACGACCTGGTGTGGCCGACCACCGAGGTGACCCGTGCGATCGGTGCGGTCGCCAAGGGCGATCTCAGCCAGGCGATGGCGCTCGAGGTCGACGGCCGGCGGCTCGAAGGCGAGTTCCTGCGCTCCGCCCAGCTGGTCAACAACATGATCGATCAGCTGTCGGTGTTCACCTCGGAGGTGACCCGCGTCGCCCGCGAGGTCGGCACCGAGGGCAAGCTCGGCGGCCAGGCCCAGGTCAAGGGCGTGTCCGGCGTGTGGAAGGACCTGACCGAGTCGGTCAACCAGATGGCCGGCAACCTGACCGCGCAGGTCCGCAACATCTCCGAGGTCACGATCGCCGTGGCGTCCGGAGACCTGTCCAAGAAGATCACGGTCGACGTCCGCGGCGAGATCCTGCAGCTCAAGGAAGCGATCAACACGATGGTCGAGCAGCTGCGGTCGTTCGCCTCCGAGGTGACCCGGGTCGCCCGCGAGGTCGGCACCGAGGGCAAGCTCGGCGGCCAGGCCGTCGTGCCCGGCGTCGCCGGCACCTGGAAGGACCTCACCGACAACGTCAACTCGATGGCGAGTAACCTCACCGGCCAGGTCCGCAACATCGCCGAGGTGACGACGGCGGTCGCGCGCGGCGACCTCAGCCGCAAGATCACCGTCGACGTCAAGGGCGAGATCCTCGAGCTCAAGAACACGATCAACACGATGGTCGACCAGCTCAACGGCTTCGCGTCCGAGGTCAGCCGGGTCGCCCGCGAGGTCGGCACCGAGGGCAAGCTCGGCGGCCAGGCCCAGGTCCCCGGCGTCGCCGGCACCTGGAAGGACCTCACCGACAACGTCAACTCGATGGCGAGTAACCTCACCGGCCAGGTCCGCAACATCGCCGACGTCGCGACCGCGATCGCGCGCGGCGACCTCAGCCGCAAGATCACGGTCGACGTCAAGGGCGAGATCCTCGAGCTCAAGAACACGCTCAACACGATGGTCGACCAGCTCAACGCGTTCGCCTCCGAGGTGTCGCGCGTCGCCCGCGAGGTCGGCACCGAGGGCAAGCTCGGCGGCCAGGCGGTCGTGACCGGCGTCGCCGGCACCTGGAAGGACCTCACCGACAACGTCAACTCGATGGCGAGTAACCTCACCGGCCAGGTCCGCAACATCGCCGAGGTCACGATCGCGGTCGCCAACGGCGACCTGTCGCGCAAGATCACGGTCGACGTCCGCGGCGAGATCCTCCAGCTCAAGGAGGCGATCAACACCATGGTCGAGCAGCTGCGGTCGTTCGCGTCCGAGGTCACCCGGGTCGCCCGCGAGGTCGGCACCGAGGGCCGGCTCGGCGTCCAGGCCGTGGTGCCCGGCGTCGCCGGCACCTGGAAGGACCTCACCGACTCGGTCAACGCGATGGGCACCAACCTGACCGCCCAGGTCCGCAACATCGCCGAGGTCACGACGGCGGTCGCGCGCGGCGACCTCAGCCGCAAGATCACGGTCGACGTCAAGGGCGAGATCCTCGAGCTCAAGAACACGATCAACACGATGGTCGACCAGCTGCGGTCGTTCGCGTCCGAGGTCACCCGGGTCGCCCGCGAGG
>JBGQCL010000338.1:0-13175 GCA_041495365.1 Kofleriaceae bacterium
AGCGACGGGGCGGCGCGGGCGGGGACATCGCGAAATTGTCCTGCGAGAACGGGCGCATCGCAACCCACCGGGGTCGGGATGCAACGCGCCGGCCCCGAGGGGTATTCGCAGGCCGCCGAGGGTCGCCGAGGGTCGCCGAGGGCCGCCGCGGTCCCCTGCGCCATTGTGCGGCGCGACCGGCGTGCGACGCCGCGGCGGTCTCATTCGCGGCGCGCAGTCGCGACTGCGAGTTTCACTCCGCGGTCGCTGGCTGTCTCAAGCCGTCGCAGTCCTGATCTTCACGCCGCCACGGATTTTGTATGGCAGTATGTCCTGGATTGCGGGCCTGTCCGGATCAGCAGCCGCAGAACGAGCTGGTCGTATTGCTCCATTCCGTACAGGCATTCGCGCTGGAATCGAAGCAGACCCGGAATGAGTTGTAGGTGTCGACTTCCTTGGGCTCCGGCGGCTCACCGTCGCACAGCCGGATCGGACGGCAAATGCAGAACGAGGCGCCACAGGTTGCGCTGCACAGCGACGGCGTCGACCAGTTGGTGCACGAGCCGAACTGCGACGGGCACGTGCTGGATGCCTGGCAGGTGCCCGCGGTGGTCACGATCGCGTCGCGCATCGCGTCGGGATCGTTGCTCAACGCCGCCTTGAGCATCTCCGGCGTCGGCGGGATCATCGCCCGGTTGATGTACAGCGGGGTGTCGACGGCGGCCGGCTCCTCCGGGTCCGCCATCGAGGCGGTGGCTTCTGGCGCCCGGCCGGCCGGTGGGCCCTGTCCGGCCGCCTCGCATGCGCACAGGCCGCATGCGATCGCGATGACGACAGCTCGTGCTCGAATGGTCATGATGTCCTCCTCCAAGGTTCGACGCTCGCCCGATTGCGAGCCTGGACACCCTAGGACCGGTCGCGGGGACCGCTGCCGCCAATCACGGGACCGATGCTGCCACTGCATGTCTCGGCCAGATCTGCAGTAGAATGCTGCATGAGCGGATTCTTGCATTGCTGTGCATGCGAATGAAGCCGAATTCTGTGAATCAGGATGTCCGCGTGATGTGATATTCCAATCCGGTGTCGACAAGGACGACGGAGTCGGTGTTCGCCATACGCCGTCTGATCAGCGCGGCGCGGGCGCGCGGGCTGGTGCTCGACGAGGGACCGAGCGCGCGCGATCCGGCGTTCCACGCCCGGGTGAGCCTGGCGCGCGCCCAGCAGCTGCGCGAGCGCGCGGTGCGCGAGCTCGGCCCGGCGCTGCCGCTCGCGGTCGCCGCCGGGATCGAGCAGCACCACGCGCTGATCCACTTCGCGCTGATGTCGTGCCGGTCGATGGCCGAGGTGCTGCAAGCCACGGTCTCGCACTGGCGCTACGTGACCGATGCGTTTCCGGCGCGGGCGGTCCGCCAGGGCGGCGCCGTCCACCTCCAGCTCGACGTCCCGGCGTCGCCCCCGCTCGGCGTCCGGATCGGTGTCGAGTACCTGCTCGTGCTGCTCGTGCGGGCGAGCCTCGAGTTCACCGGGGGCGCGTGGCGGCCGCGCGCCATCGTGCTCGGCCACCGCCCGCCGGTCTCGCTCAGCGCGTGGGAGGCGGTGTGCGGCGTCCCGGTGCACATCGGCGGTATGACGGGGCTGGTGATCGCCGAGGACTCGCTGGCCCAGCCGGTGCAATCCCGGCTGTCACCCGGCGCGGGTCAGTTCTTCCGCGAGATGCTCGAGTGGTACACACCGCGGCCGCCGCCGACGCTCGCCGAGCGGGTGTCCGCTGCGCTGGCGCGCGATCTCGCGACCGCGGCGCCGACCGTCGAGCAGATCGCGGCCGAGCTCGGCACCAGCGCGCGCTCGCTGCATCGCCAGCTCGCGGTCGAGGGCACGAGCTACCAGCGCGTGCTGGATGGCCTGCGCAGCGATCAGGCGATCCGCGCGGTCGGCGACGGCGAGCCGTTCAAGTCGATCGCGGCGGCGGTCGGGTTCGCCGATCCCCGGGCGTTCCGCCGCGCCTTCAAGCGCTGGACCGGCGCGACGCCGCAGCAGTTCCGGCAGCGCTGCGACTCACCGCAGCCGCAGCGTCCGGACCAGCGGCTGGCCGCGGCGGGTGCCGGACAGCTCGACGACGCTCAGCTGATCGAGGCCGGCGTAGAGATCGAGCAGCTGCTGCGCGCTCTGGATCGGCGCCCCGTTGATCGCGACCAGGACATCGCCGCTCGCCAGGCCGATGGCGGCAGGCAGCGAGTCGGTGGTGGCGCCGAGTAGCCGGATCCCGGTGAGCGCGCCGCGGTCGAACGTCGGGATCAGCCGCAGGCTGCCAGGCCGCATGACCCCGGTCACGAGCTCGCGCACCAGGCTGCGGTCGACCTCGTAGGTCTGGTTGTCGAGCTGGCGGATCCGCCCGTTCCAGGCGGCGGGCGCGCGCCCCGGCATTGCCGTGTCGGGGCCGCGGCCCGCCGCCGCATCGAGCAGGGACAGCCGGCCGCGGCGGCCGGCGCGATCGATGATCTCGGCCCAGGTCGCGCCGACGCGGTCGAGCCGGCCGAGCCCGGGGATCGCCTCTCCGACACCCCATGCGCCCTGCACCGCGGTGGCCGGGATCGCGACGGTGGCGAGCGGCTCGCGGCCCAGGCTGGTCGCGATCAGGATCGCCCGGGCCATCACCGGGTCGGCCGCCGGATCCGACCCGCCCGGCGTGCACTGCGAGCAGAACATGTCGCGCGCGACCAGCTGGCTGCCGTCGGGGCGCGGCGGCCGGGCGGGCGGGGGCGGCGGCGCCGGGGCCCGCGCCGGGGAGGGCGGGTCGGCGAGGTACCGCGCCTCGACCAGCGCCCCGGCGGCGCGGGCCGCGAACCCCGCGCACACCCCGACGGTGAACAGCGTGAACAGCCAGGGCCGGCGGGCGAGTCCGACCGACCAGCGCCGGGCCGGCCGGGCCGACCGGGCCGAGGCCGAGGCCGAGCGCAGCTGCGTGAATCGTCGCATCGTCTAAGGCCGCTTCATCAAGCGCCGTGCCACGCAGTAACTGCGCGGCCTCCCTCGGTCGACCGCGCCGCGCGTGTCAGGCGTGCGGTGGTCGCCGACGGCGGCGCTGCCAAAGTGTCAGCGGCCTCGACGATGTATAGTGCAGCGGTCGTGACGGCATCCATGCCCAAGGCGGTCGGGAGGTACCAGATCGTCGACCGGCTGGCGGTCGGCGGCATGGCGGAGCTGTTCAAGGCCACGCTGACCGGCGAGCACGGCTTCGCCAAGCTGGTCGCGATCAAGAAGATCCTGCCGCACCTGGCCACCGATCACTCGTTCGTCGAGATGTTCATCGACGAGGCGCGGATCACCGCGCAGCTCGACCACCGCCACATCGTCCAGGTGTTCGAGCTCGGCACCGACGCCGACACCCCGTACATCGCGATGCAGTACGTCGACGGCCTCGACGTGCTCGCGCTGCTCCGCGAGTGCGCGCGCAGCCAGATCCGCCTGCCGCCCGACCTCGCGGCGCTGATCGCGCGCGACGTGCTCGACGCGCTCGACTACGCCCACCACGCGCTCGACGCGTCGGGCCGGCCGCTCGGCATCATCCACCGCGACATCTCGCCCGGCAACGTGCTGCTGTCGTGGCGCGGCGACGTCAAGCTGACCGACTTCGGCATCGCGCGCGCCGCCGAGCGCCGCCACAAGACCGAGGCCGGCACGCTCAAGGGCAAGTACGGCTACATGTCACCCGAGCAGGTCTCGGGCAGCGAGGTCGATGCGCGCTCCGACCTGTTCTCGGTCGGCATCCTGCTCGCCGAGATGGTGATGGCGCGCCGGCTGTTCACGTCGACCAACGACCTCGACATCCTGCTGATGGTGCGCGACGCGCGGCTCGACCGGCTCCACAAGTACGCCGCGGAGTTCCCGATCGAGCTCCGCGTGCTGACCACGAAGGCGCTGCAGCGCCGCCCCGAGGACCGCTGGCAGAGCGCCGCGGAGTTCCGCGACGCGCTCGACGAGTGGCTGCGCCGCACCACCCGGGCGTCGGCGCGCCAGCTCGCCTCGCTGCTCGGCCAGGTGATCAACGCGCCGACCGCCGATCTGGACGGCTCGGGTGTGGTCGCCGCCGAGGACGACGACCCCGGCGCGCTGTCCGGGCCGCTGACCCGGATGAGCCAGGCCCAGGCCGAGGCCGAGGCGGCGCGGGCGCGCGCCGAGTTCATCGCCGGCGCGGCGATCCCGAGCGGCGTGACCGGCGACATCGCCTCGAGCGGCATCGTGTCGGTCACGCGCGACGAGGACGACGTCGCCCCCGAGGACGTCGACATCCCGTCGGGGCCGCGCGAGGTCGGCGAGATCGCGCAGCACCCGGTGCTGCGCGTGGTGTACCAGCTCGCGCGGTCCAAGGGCACCGGCCTGCTCACGCTCGAGGGCCGGGCCGGCGTGCTCAAGGAGGCCTACCTGGTCGACGGCCAGCCCCAGTTCGTCAGCTCCAACGTCGAGAGCGAGCGGCTCGGTAACTACCTGATCCAGCAGGGCGCCCTGACCCTGCCGGCGCTGCAGCGCGCGATGAGCGTCGTCCACCACTTCGGCGGCCGGCTCGCCGACACGCTGGTCGGCCTCGACATCCTCGATCCGCTGGAGGCCTACCGCCTGCTCGCCAAGCAGGTCGCGGCCAAGCTGATGGAGGCGTTCTCGTGGCAGAAGGGCCACTACACCTGGACCCCGCGCCACCCCAACCCGTGGAAGACGCGGTCGTTGCACCTCGACGCGTTCCGCGTGATCGGCGCGGGCGCGGCCCAGCTCGGCGAGCCGCTGATCGAGGACTGGCTGTCGGCCAACCTCAAGGGCTTCGTGGTCCGCGAGCCGTTCCAGGACGACGAGCTGGCGCAGTTCGGCCTCGGCGACGCGCTGCTCCGGGTCTACAGCCTGCTCGACGGCCGGACCCGGCTCGGCGAGCTCGCCAACAAGGTGCGCTCGCCCGAGGCGCGGATGAACCTGTTGCGCCTGACCTACCTGCTCGTGCAGACCGACCTCGCCCGGCTGTCGTGACCGCGATCCTCACCGTCCAGGGGCTGGAGAAGCGGTTCGGCACCCGCCGCGTGCTCGCCGGCGCGTCGTTCGCGGTCCACGAGCGCGACCGGATCGGCATGATCGGCGCCAACGGCGCGGGCAAGTCGACGCTGCTCGAGATCGTCGTGCACCGCGCGATGGGCGGCGACGATCCGACGCTCGAGCCCGACGCGGGCCTGGTGACCTGGAAGCGCGACCTCGCGCTCGAGTACGTCGCCCAGGAGCCGGTGCTCGACCCCGGGCTCGCGGTCGGCGCCGCGCTGGCGCGCGACGGCGTGCCCGATCACGAGGTCGCGACCATCGCCACCGCGCTCGAGCTGCCGCCGGCGGACCAGCGGATCGCGACGCTGTCGCTCGGCGAGCGCCGCCGGGTCGCGCTGGCCCGCGCGCTGCTCGGCAAGGCCGACGTGCTCGCGCTCGACGAGCCGACCAACCACCTCGACGCCACCACCGTCGAGTGGCTCGAGACCCGGCTCGCCGGCTGGCCCGGCGCGCTGATCGTCGTGACCCACGACCGCTACTTCCTCGACCGGGTCGCGACCCGGATCCTCGAGGTCGACCGCGGCAAGGTCTACGGCTACGACGGCGACTACGCCGAGTTCATCCTGCACCAGGCGGAGCGGCTGGCGACCGAGGCCGAGTCCGAGTACCAGCGCGCCTCGTTCATCCGCCGCGAGATCGACTGGATCCGCCGCGGTCCGCCGGCCCGCACCACCAAGGCCAAGGCCCGGATCGACCGGTTCGACGCCGCGGTCGCCGCCGCGCCGGCCGCCGACGACCGCCGCGCCGAGGCCGCGGCCCTGCGCCTGCCGAGCGGCCCGCGGCTCGGCGGCACGATCGTCGAGCTCGACCGGGTCACCAGGTCGCTCGGCGGCAAGCTGTTGTTCCGCGACCTGACGCTGGTCCTCAAGCCGGGCGACCGGATCGGCATCGTCGGCCCCAACGGCGCCGGCAAGACCACGCTGATCCGCACGATCCTCGGGCTCACCCCGCCGGACGCCGGCAGCGTCGTGCTCGGCGCCAACACCCGGCCGGCCTACTTCGAGCAGGGCCGCAGCGAGCTGCGCGACGAGCTGACCGTGCTCGACGAGGTCGGCGACGGCTACGACTTCGTCGATCTGCCCGATGGCAAGGTCCACGTCCGCGGCTTCCTGCGCATGCTCGCGTTCCCCGACTCGGTCGCCGACACCAAGGTGGGTCAGCTGTCGGGTGGCGAGCGTAACCGGGTCCAGCTCGCACGCCTGCTCCGCCGCGGCGGCAACCTGCTCGTGCTCGACGAGCCGACCAACGACCTCGACCTGCCGACCCTGGGCGCGCTCGAGGACGGCCTGGTCCACTTCGCGGGCTGCGCGCTGATCGTGTCGCACGACCGCTGGTTCCTCGACCGGGTCGCCACCGCGATCCTCGCGTTCGAGGGCGACGGCAAGGTCACGCTCTACGAGGGCAGCTACACGTTCTACGCCGAGCGCCGGCCGGAGCCGGCCGACCGCGCCGACCGCGCCGACCGCCCGCGCCGGGATTCCCGCGACGAGCGCGCGGCCGCCCGGCCCGCCGGCCCGCGCAAGCTCACGTTCAAGGAGGCCCGCGAGCTCGAGGCGATCGAGGACACGATCGCCGCCGCCGAGGCCCGCCTCACCGCGCTCGAGGCGCAGCTGTCGGATCCGGGCGTGTTCAAGGACCGGCCGACCGAGGTCCCGGGGCTGATCGCCGGGCTCGATGCCGCGCGCGCCGAGGTCGAGCGGCTGTTCGCGCGCTGGGAGGAGCTCGACGCGATCCACCGGGCGAGCCCGCGGTGACCGATCCGGCCCGCGGGCGGGTGCGTCACCGCATCGGCTGGGGCCGCCAGTAGACGATCGATCGCCACACCCACTCGGCGGGGCCGAACCGGAACCAGCGCAGCCAGGCGTGCGCGATCACGATCTGGACCGCGAAGATCGCGAGCCCGAGGCCGACGCACGCCGCGGGCGGCGGCGTGGTCCACGCGAGCCCCCAGCCGTAGAACAGCGACGTGCAGATCAGGCTCTGCATCAGGTACGTGGTCAGCGGCATGCGGCCGACCGGTGCGATCACGACCAGCACGCGGCGCCACGCGGGTCGTTGCATCCCCAGCACGACGATCGCGACGTACATCGCCACCTGCGCGAGCAGTGCCAGCCGCGAGACGACGGTCACGGCGAGCGCCACCGCCGGCCCGTGGCCGGCCGGGTCGAACGCGTGCGCAAAGGCGAGCGCTTCCGGCACCCACCCGATCACCGTCCCGAGCGCGCCGGCGACGAGCAGCTTGCGGAACAGCGCGAGGTGGTCGGCGCCGTCGTGGTCGAACCAGCGCCGGGCGCCGGCGACCAGCCCGAGCAGGAACCGGGCGAGCATCCACGGCAGGTACCACACCGCGTTGCTGCCGAGCGTCCACAGCAGCGCGATCGCCACGTGCGCGCGCAGGATCGCGATCCGGTCGCCGCTCCGCGCCGCGGCGGCGAACTGGTCGACGTACGCGGCGCGCGGCTGATCGAACAGCAGCGCGTGGACCGCCGGCGCGACCTCGGGGATCGCGTAGACCAGCGCCGGGATGATCGTGAGCACCGCCGCGGCGATCAGCCGGGTGCGATCTCCGGCGCGCACGAACGGGAGCAGGAACAAGCCGACGACCGCATACCCCCACGTCACGTCGAGCCAGGACAGCAACAGCACATGCAGCCAGCCGATCGCGAACAGCGCGAATAGCCGTCGCAGGTAGATCGGCAGCACGCGCTGGCCGCGGCCCTGCGCGCGCAGCAGCTGCACGGCGAAGCCGAAGCCGAACAGGAACGTCAGCAGCGTCTGCGCCCGGCCGCGCACCGCCAGCGCCATGAACCAGCGCACGGCCACGTCGGCGATGTGGCCGTCGGGCGGCTCGTGGATCGCGAACCGGAAGCTGAACAGCGAGTAGAGGTTCGCGAGCAGCACCCCGAGCAGCGCGAAGCCGCGCAGCACGTCGAGCGTCGCGACGCGCTCGCGCGGCGATATCGGCGCCAGCTTCCCCGTGTCGCCGTGACTTCGGGTGGAATCCACAAGCCTCATCCGCCACCTCCCGAAGCTCCATGGTGCCACATCGACCAGGGGCCGCAACGTCCTTGACTTCCGAGACTGCGCGTGGGGACAATTACAATGGCCGTCCAATGGTGGGTATTGCGGTTCCGCCTGCACAGGGAAGCCGGCCGGTGACCGCGCTGGACCCGGCGGCGGCGAACGAGCAGGACGTGGTCGCGACGTACTGGCGGCGCCACGAGCAGTGGACGACGCTGGCGAACCGGCTGAAGGCGCGGATCGGGTTCTGGCGCACGACGTCGCTGGTGCTGGGAGCGGCCGGTGCGCTGCTGCAGACCGCAGCGGTTGCCCTCGGTTCGTGCATCGCGGGCACGCCGGTCAGCGTGGTCGGCGCCGTCGCGCTGCTGTTCGTGCCGTTCATCGCGAGGTACTTCCTGACCCCGGAGCAGGTCCGGCAGTGGCTGCGGGCGCGCTCGATGTCGGAGGGTCTCAAGTCGCTGGTATTTCGTTTCCGGGCGCGGGCGGCGCCGTTCACGGAGGGCGATCGGGTGATCCAGCTCGAGGACGCGGGCAAGCGGGCCGAGAGCTGGGTCGAGGCGCTCGCCGGCGAGCTGGCAGGCGTCGAAGACCGGGCCGGGACGCCGCCCCCCGTGCTCGACCCCGACGCATACATCGAGCGACGCGTCCGGAACCAGATCGATCTCTACTATCGCCCGGGCGCGCGGAAGACCGCGTCCAGGGCGAGGGCGTTCCGGCGGGCCGAGCTCGCCATGGCGGCACTCGCAGCGGCGCTGGGCGGTGTGGCGGCCGGACTGAGGCTCGCCCCGGGGTCCGGCCCGCCCAGCCGGCTCGGTGCATGGGTGGCGGTGCTGACCACGATCGGGGGTGCGATCGCGGCGCACGCGGCGGCCAGCCGCTACGATCAACAGGCGCGCGCGTACTTCGCGACGGCTCGTCAGCTCGAGGACCTGCTGAACGAGTGGACGGCGCACGGCAGGCCGCAGGACCCGGCGAGCTGGTCGTCGTTCGTCAGCGCGTGCGAGGAGGCGATCTCCGCCGAGGACCGCGGCTGGATGGTCAAGCTCGATCCGGAAGAGCAGCGGTCGTAGCCCGGGCGCATCCCGGGCTCCGGGCTCCGGGATCCGGGTGAGCCGATCACGGGAACGGCGACAGCTGGACGCGCGCGGCGTGCCCGGCGAGCAGCGCGCGGAGCTCGCCGGCGATCCGGGCGTTGTGACCGATCACGTTGTCGTGCTCGCCCGGATCGGTGCGGACGTCGTAGAGCTCCAGGTTGTCGTTGTCGTCGATCAGCTTCCAGCGGCCCCGGCTGACCGCGGTCAGGCCGCCGGGGTTGGAGCGGTCCTTGATCATCGCGGCGAACGCGACGCCGGCGTCGGGATCGCCGGGGCGCCGGCCGGTCGCGAGGTCGGCGAACGAGCTGCCGTCGACGTCGCGGTCGCCGGGCGCCACGAAGCCGGCGAGGTCGAGCACGGTCGGCACCATGTCGGTCAGGCTCACGGTCTCGGCGATCCGGCGCGGTGCGATGCCCGGTCCGGCGATCACGAGCGGCACGCGGATCTGGGCGTCGTACAGGTCGGTCGAGTGGTACGGGTGGCCGTGCTCGCCGAGCGCCTCGCCGTGATCCGCGGTCACGATGACGATCGGCATGCGATCGGCGCCGCGGCCGGTGAACGCGTCGAGCACCTCGCCGAGCATCTGGTCGGACGCGGTCAGCGCGCGGTCGTACGCGCCGCGGCGCTCGCCGTCGCTGCGGGCCTCGGCGGCGGCGGTGGTCCAGTTGTGGGGCTCGAGGATGTGCATCCACAGCAACAGCGGTGGCCCGCCGCGGCGCTCGCGCGCGTCGAGCCATGCCCGGGCCTGGTGCGCCAGGGTCGGGCCGTGCGGCTCGATCTCCAGGTGGTCGAGGCCGCGCTCGAGGCCGGTGTGGAAGGTCTTGCCCCAGAACCCCTCGCAGCACATGAAGCCGGCGGTATCGTAGCCGCCGGCGCGCATCCGCTCGGCGAGCACGACGTGGCGCGGATCGATCCGCAGCGCCCAGCCCACGACGCGGCCGCGCACGCGGTCGGCCGACAGCCCGGTGACGATCGACGGCACCGAGCGCCGCGTGACGTTGCTCGGCGCCAGCGCGCGGTCGAACACCGCCCCGCGCGCGGCGAGCGCCTGCAGCGCCGGCATCGCGGTCTGGCCGCCGTACGGTGGCGTGTGGTCGGCGCGCACGGTGTCGATCGTGATCAGCAGGATGTCGGGGTGGGCGGCGCCCGGCCGCTCGCGGGGGCGGAACTCGGCCGACGGGATCCGCGCGTGGATCGCGTCGAGGTCGAACAGCGCCTCGATCGCCAGCCCGGTGATCGGCCGGCCCCAGATCTCGAGGGTCAGCGACGGCCGGACGAACGCACAGGCCAGCGCGGTGGCGATCGCCGCGGCGGCCGCGGCGGCGCAGGCGAGGCCGACCGCGGCGCGCGCGCGGCCCAGGCGCGGCCACACCGCGTGGACCGCCGCGGCGACGGCGAGGCCCGCCGCCGGGACCACCAGCGGCGCCGTGTCGATCGGGCCGATCTGCGTCGCGACCGCCCAGCGCCACAGCGCCGCGATCACGGCGATCGCGGCGACGCTGAACGCGGCGAGCAGGCGGCGCGGGCGCAGCAGCGTGCCCCGGCCGCCGCGGCGCCACCGCGCGTCGAGCCGGCGCGCGAGGTGACCGAACAGCCGGGCCGCCGGCCGCGACACCGCGACGATCGCGAGCGCGGTCGCGACGGCGAACATCGGCTCGAGCAAGCTGATCGCGAGCGGCCGGAACGCGGTGTACAGCGCGAGCGCCCACACGCTCTGGAACATCGCCGCGGCCAGGCCGAGCGCACCGAGCCCGATCACGGCGAGCCAGCCCGCGAGCCGCGGCGCGGCCCCGTCGTCGTCGACCAGCGCGGCCGCGAGCTCGCCCGGCCGCCACGCCGCGATCACGCCGCGCGCGATCGCGCCGGCTGCGAGCAGGGCGGGGGCGGCGAGCATCGCGAGGAACCCGGCGGCCGCCAGCGCGCCGATCGCGCCGGAAGCGCCGGCGCCGTCGACCAGCCCGGCGGCGAGCGCCCCGGCGGACGCGGCCACCGCGCTCGGCGCGAGCCAGCGCAGGGCCGGCACGAGCCGCGAACGAGCCTGGGAGGACCGCAACGCGGGAATTGTAGCCTCGCCGCGGACGGATTCACGCGCGGAGCACGGGGACTCCGTATGCGCCGAACATCTCATCTCGCGTGACGATCGTGAAGCCGTCATCCAGCGCCTGCGCGATCAGCAGGCGATCGAACGGGTCGCGGTGATGCCAGGCGAGGGAGCGGACGCGCAGCGCCGCCGACAGGCTCAACTCGGCGACCTCGAAGCCGGTGCGGGTCAAGACATCGGGCAACCACCGCTCCGCAGGTCGTGCGAGGTCGAGCTTCCCGAGCGACTGCTTGATGGCGATCTCCCATACCGTGACGATGCTGACCAGGACGTCGTGACTCCCGTCCTCGAGGGCGGCCCGCGCGTCCGGCGTGAGGCGATCCGGGTCGGTCGCGCTCCACAACAGGGCGTGGGTGTCGAGCAGCAGCTTCATTCGATGCCGAACGCCGCGGCGATGTCCGGGGGCAGCTCGTCGAAGTCGGCGTGCATGGTCGCCTCGCCGGCAAACAGGCCGAGTCGCCGCTTCCGCACCGCGGCCTTGTAGGGCGCGAGGACCGCGATCGGCTCGCCGGCCCGCGCGATCACCACCCGCTCTCCGCGCTCGACCTCCTCCAGCAGGCGCGACAGCTGGGTCTTGGCCTCGTGGATGTTGACCTGCTTCACACGGCGATCTTAGCTAAGCTTAGTCCATACGGCAAGCGCGCTGCTCGATGGCCTTGATCTGTCGGGCGTGCTTGGTGTGGTCGAGGTCGATGGAGAATACTGCCATCCGGCATGGCTTGGCTCAGCGTGTTCCGCTCGCGCCGGATGGCGGTACCGTTCGCCGACCGCGTGGTCGAGGCGATCGGCTGGCCGGGCTACTTCGCGGTGTGCGCCGCGATGGTGCTCCCCGGGCTCGCCCTGGTCGGCCCCGCGACCCGGATCGCCGAGCGCGGGCAGGCGGTGCGCGCTGCGGGGTCCGCGACCGGCGCGTGATCAGATGATCCGGCCCATCTCGCGGTACTCTTGGCGGGCGGCCTCGATCAGGTCGGCGGTGGTGATCGGGCGGCGGGCCTCGGCGGCGATCAGCGCGGCGCGCAGCGCGGCCTTCTTGATGTAGCCGCCGGCCATCTCGAACCCCCTGGCCATCAGGTCCCAGTCGATGTTGGGCGCGAGCGGCACCCGGGGCGGGAACATGCTGATCCACAGCTTCTTGCGCTCGGCCTCCTCGGGCAGCTCGAACTGGATCGAGAACCGGACCCGGCGCTTGAACGCGTCGTCGAGGCCCTGCTCGAGGTTGGTCGCGAGCAGGGTGACGCCGTCGAACGTCTCCATGCGCTGGAGCAGGTAGTTGACCTCGAGGTTGGCGTAGCGGTCGTTGGCCGACTTGACGTCGGTGCGCCTGGCGAACAGCGCGTCGGCCTCGTCGAAGAACAGCACGGCGTGCGAGGTCTCGGCCTCGTCGAAGATCCTGGCGAGGTTCTTCTCGGTCTCGCCGATGTACTTGTTGACGACCTGCGACAGGTCGATCCGGTACAGGTCGTAGCCGAGCTCCTTGGCGAGCAGCTGGGCGACCATGGTCTTGCCGGTGCCGGGTGGGCCGGCCATGATCGCCGACACGCCGCGGCCGTACGGCAGCTTGGCGGCGAACCCCCAGTCCTCGAGCAGGAACGAGCGGTAGCGCGCGAACCGCACGACCTCGCGGACCGCTTCCTGGGTGTCGCGCGGCAGCACGAGATCGCTCCACGAGAACCCGATCGGGATGCGCTGGGCCATCGCGCCGAGCCGGTGCGAGAACATCAGGCGCGCCGAGTCGCCGAGGTCGTCGAGCGTGACCTGGGGCTGCTCGGGGTCGCGCAGCCGCGCGGTCTGCGCCGCGCGGTGTGCGGCGCGGGCGATGGTCGCGCCGGTGAACGCGTAGCGGCTGGCGACGACCTCGAGATCGTCGGCCGCGATCGCGGCGCCGGCGAGCGCGCGGCGCCACA
>JBGQCL010000339.1:0-13096 GCA_041495365.1 Kofleriaceae bacterium
CGACCGACAAGCTCGGGCGCTGGAAGCTCGGGCCGCTCCGACCCGGGCGCTGGCGGATCACGGTCAAGCAACCCGGCTACCTGGCGCAGGTCCGCGAGCTCGACGTGCCGGTCGCGCGCGTCCCGGGCGGCACGTCGGTGCGCGACATCCGCATCGATCTCGCGCGCGGGGCGCTGCTCGGCGGCACGGTGCGCGATGCGCGCGGCCAGCGCGTCGCCGCCGCCCACGTGGTCGCCGCGGCCGCCGCGGGCGGGCCGACCTGCGAGGGTGACAGCGACGGGCGGGGCGAGTTCCGGCTGCACGACTGCCCGACCGGAGACCTCGCGATCGCGGCGGGCAAGGCCGACGCGCGCGGCGTCACCCGCGCGACGGTGCGGCCCGGCGACGAGATCCTGAGCCTGGCGCTCGAGCTGCGCTGAAGGAAGATGTGGAGATCAAAGACGTGGACGCACGCGGACCACACCGGCAAGCCCCGGCATCGAGCGACCGACCGCCACGACGCGCTATCTCGCTCTTGTGATCCGATGTAGACAGCTGCACGCGAGCGGTTCCGAAGTTCCTCGTCGAACCGCGCTCGATCCCGCGATGAAAATTCGCACTGCACTCTCACATGAGAAATGCCAGGCGAGTCATTGCAGACTGGCAATCTAGGGCAGGACTCGTCGGTGGCAATCGCGCACCGCGCAAGACGCGGCGCGGCTCGACGAGAACGGCACGTGCGGCTGGGCACCGGTGTGAGCATGGCGCGCGGCCGGCGCGCGCTGGACGGCGATTTCATTGCGGCGCCGCTCGGCACGGGCGCTGCTTTGCGTCGACGGTCCCGTCACGACGGGGACAAGGAGATGGAGGGCCCATGAGGTACTACACTGTGATTCCGTTGCTGCTCGCTCCGCTGGCAGGCGCCTGTACGCCGGACAGCATCGCGGCGCCGGAGCCGAACACGAGCACCCCGACCGGGTCCTCGTCGCAGCTGCCGGTCAAGCAGATCGAGCACATTCTCGGTGCGCACGGCGACGTCCAGGGCGGCGTCCTCGACATCACGATCGAGCGGACCGACATCGGTGAGGTACGGGGGCCGCTCGGCGTGACCTTCACGCCGGCGTTCGAGGTCCAGGGCGAGCTGGGCTTCCAGCCGCTCGGCCGCAACCAGGCGCTGCTCAACGCCGACATGGCGGTGCTCGAGCAAGAGACCAACCCCTTCATCGCCGCGCTGCTGCAGCACGGCCTGGTGTTCCAGGCGTTCCACCAGCACCTGCCGATGCTCCCCCAGGTGTGGTTCGTGCACTTCCGCGGCATCGGCGACCCGATCGCGCTGGCCCGCGCGGCGCGCGCGGCGCTCGATGTCACCCACACCCGGCTGCCGCAGCCGCCGCCGCAGCACCCGACCACGCCGCTCGATGCCCAGCGGCTCGCCCGCATCCTGCACGGCCAGGCCACGGTGGGGAACGACGGCGTCGTGACGGTGACGGTGCTGCGCACCGACCGCATCCTGCTCGACGGCGTTCGCGTCGCGCCGCAGTGCGGGATCTCGACCACGATCCAGTTCAAGCCGTCCCGCAAGGACGACGACGCCAGGACCGGCGGCAAGGCGAACGCGCAGGTCTGCCCGGACTTCTCGATGACGGCGGCGGAGGTCGTCCCGGTCGTCAAGCGGATGCAGCTGGATCACCACTGGTTCCAGGGCAGCCTCCGCAACGACGAGACCAACGAGCAGCCCCAGCTGTTCTGGGATGCCATGGTCAAGGAGGGCGACGCCTACCAGCTCGCGGAGGAGATCCGGTCCGGGCTGGACCTGACCCGTAGCAAGTAGCTCCGCACCGACGAGCGGCGGCCGCGCGCTAGTTGCGGCCGCGGCCTCGCACCCGGCCGACGTCGATGATCATCGTCGGCGCCGAGTGCAGGTCCTCGTCGAACTCGGAGCGCGTAGGTGGCGTCGGGCGGGGCCGCGGCGCAGGGACCGGCGGTGGCTGGGTCTGTGTGCGTGCGTGTGCAGGTGGTGGTGGTGGAGGTGGCCGGGCCGCGCCGCGGCCTCGCCCGTTGTCCAGGATCTTCGTGTTGGCGCCGTGGATGTCGGCGGCGTCGGCCTTGGGGGCCGTGGTGTGGTTGGAGTCGCGCGAGAACTCGTTCGCCTCCTCGGGGATCGCCAGGATCGAGACCGAGGTCGGCTTGGGCTGGAACGGCACCTCGGGCGGCTCGAAGTCGTCGTCGCGCGCCATCATGCTCTCGCCGAGGTCGTCGCTGACGTCCTCGTCGAGCACGTACTCCTCCAGCATGCGGAGCTCGCGCTCGATCTCGGCCGCGAACATCTTGCGGATGAACCGGCCGAGGTGGCTGCGCGAGTAGTTCGGCATGAACTTGCGCAGGAAGGTCCGCAGATCGGTCTCGGCCTCGGCCGCGGTCTGGTAGCGGTTGGCGCGGCTGCGGGTCAGGCACTTGTCGGCGATCGCCTCGAGCTCGGGCGGGATGCCCGGGGTCAGCTCGGAGATCGGCCGGTACTTCGCGTCGCGGACCTTGATCAGGAGATCCATCTCGTTGGTCGCGGTGAACGGCGGGATCCGGGTCAGCATCTCGTACAGGCACGAGCCGAGCGAGAACACGTCGCTGCGGTGGTCGAGCTTGCGGCCGAGCGCCTGCTCGGGGCTCATGTACTTGACCTTGCCCTTGATCACGCCGGTCTTGGTGGTGACGCGCGACAGCGTCGCCTTGGCGATGCCGAAGTCGCACAGCTTGACCTCGCCAGCGTAGCTGCAGATGATGTTCGACGGCGACACGTCGCGGTGGATGATCCGCAGCGGCCGGCCGCGCGCGTCGATCGCCGAGTGCGCGGCGTGCAGCGCCGAGCCGACCTCGGCCGCGACGTAGGCCGCGTGCTCGGGTGGGATCGGCTTCTTCTTGGTGCGGCAGCGCTCCAGCACGGTGCGCATGTCCTTGCCGTCGACGTGCTCCATCGCGATGAAGTACTCGCCGTGCGCGCGGGCGAACTCGTAGACCCGGGCGATGTTGATGTGGCGCAGCACGCTGGCGATCTTGGCCTCGTCGACCAGCATCTGGATGAAGTCGTCGTCCTCGGCGAGGTGGGCGAGCACGCGCTTGACGGCGACCAGGTGGGGCTGGCCGTTGCCGTCGAACGTCTTGGCGCGGTAGATCTCGGCCATCCCACCGAACGCGATGCGGTCCAGCAGGTGGTAGCGACCGAGCTGTTGCGCTCTTCTCACCGTCGCACTCCAGGGTAGCGCGTGCAGCTCCCGCCAGGCCAGTCCTACCTGGGCGGACTCCGCGTGCGATCTCTCAGACTTTGGCTATGATGCCGGCATGGTTCGTTTCGCGCTGCTCGCCATGTGTGTCTTCGCCGGGTGCTCCGCGTGCTCGAAGTCCGCGGCCAACCAGGACAAGGTGTCGTCGCCCCCGTCGGGCGGCCAGGACGTGACCGCGGTGCCGCAGGGCACCAGCGCGCCGACGATGGGCGGCGCGGCCAGGCCGGCCGGGACCGGTCCGGTCGAGGTGGCGCCGGCGCCCGGCGCCGACGACGACCGGCTCCGGCTGCATCCCGCGGAGGGCACGCTGGCGGTCGAGCCCCCGGCCGATGTCAAGGCCGGGACCGAGGCCGTGGCCAGGATCACCGTCAAGCCCGGCAAGGGGTTCCACGTCAACACCGAGTATCCGATCAAGCTCATCCTGACGCCGCCGTCCGGGGTCACGCTGGCCAAGACCGACTTCGCCGCGGGCGGCCATGACAAGGGCAAGGGCGATGCCGACGCGCTCGATGAGCAGAACCTGGCGTTCGCGGTCAAGCTGACGCCGGCGGCGGGCGGCAGCTACACGGTGAGCGGCAAGTTCAAGTTCGCGGTGTGCGACGCCAACCAGTGCTTGCCGAAGAAGGAGAACATCTCCATCACGCTCGCCGCCAAGTAGCCGCCCGGCCGGCGGACCCGGCGCGGTCCGCAGGTAGCACGCATCACCACAAGCTCACGCTCCCGGTGATGCCGAGCGGGCCGGTCTGACCGTCTGTCGTTGGCCCGGCCCTGGCCATCGCGCCATCGATCTCGCTTCCGGCTCGCCTCCGGGGTGGCGGCGCTCGTCCCCGCCGGGTAAGTGATAGGTTCATGGCGATGGCCGAGACGCCGACTGTTCCCACCGGCTCCTCCGTGGGTTCTTCCGTGGTCAGAGAACTGCTCGTCGAGCTCGGGACCTCGGTGCGCGACGACTTCACCCGCAACCGCCGCGTGATGTCGTTCGCCGAGTACCTGGACCTGGTGGTGTCCGAGCCGCTCCGCCAGCTCCGGTCGTCGACCCAGTACACCGTCGACTGCCTGGACCACTACGGCACCTCGATGGTCAAGTACCCGTGGGGCGAGGTCCGGCGGTTCCACCTGTTCGACGCGCCCTGGGCCGGCGGTGAGGACCGCCTGTTCGGCCAGGAGCCGGTGCAGAACGCCGTGTACCGGGTGCTGCGCAGCTTCGTGCAGGACGGCCGGCCCAACAAGCTGATCCTGCTGCACGGCCCCAACGGCTCGGCCAAGTCGACGTTCATCCGCTGCCTGGGCCGGGGCCTCGAGCACTACTCCACGCTCGACGAGGGCGCGCTGTACCGGTTCTCGTGGATCTTCCCGACCCAGAAGCACACCCGCGGCGGCATCGGGTTCGGTGGCGCCGGTGAGGCGCTCATCGCCGTGGAGTCGTTCGCGTACCTGCCCGACGACGTGGTCGACGCCCGGGTCGGCGACGAGCTGCGTGATCACCCGCTGCTGCTGATCCCGGTCGACGAGCGCCAGAAGCTGATCGACCGGCTGATCCGGGACATCGCCCCCCCAGCCCCCGCCATCCCCGGCGCCACCGGGTTCAACGTCAGCGACTACCTGCGCCAGGGCGCGCTGTCGCCCAAGAACCGCGCGATCTACGACGCGCTGCTCGCGAGCTACCACGGCGACTACCTCCAGGTGCTGCGCCACGTCCGGATCGAGCGGTTCGAGATCTCGCACCGCTACCGCACCGGATGGGTCACCGTCGAGCCCCAGCTGTCGGTCGACGCCAGCGAGCGCCAGGTCACCGCCGATCGCACGCTCGGCGCGCTGCCGCCGTCGCTGCAGTCGGTATCGCTGCTGGAGTACGGCGGCGAGATCGTCGGCGCCAACCGCGGCGTGATCGAGTACGACGACCTGCTCAAGCGCCCGCTGGAGCACTACAAGTACCTGCTGACCACGGTCGAGCGCGCGGCGCTGTCGATGACCAGCACGACCCTGTTCCTCGATCTGACGTTCATCGGCAGCTCCAACGACATCCACCTCGCCGCGTTCCGCGAGATCCCGGACTTCCAGAGCTTCAAGGGCCGGATCGAGCTGGTGCGCGTGCCGTTCATCCTCGACGTCCGCCACGAGGAGGCGCTGTACCGCGAGCGGCTGCGCGAGGCCGCGGGCAACCGCCACGTCGCGCCGCACACCGCGTACGTCGCCGCGCTGTGGGCGGTGCTGTCGCGGATGCGCAAGCCGCAGATCGAGCGCTTCCCGTCGACGCTCGCCGAGGCGATCGGCAAGCTGACGCCGCTCGACAAGGCCGAGCTGTACGCGACCGGGGCGATCCCGCGCGAGCTGTCGCCCGACCGCGCCCGCGAGCTCGCCGCCCACGTCAAGGACCTGTGGCACGAGTCCGACACCTATCCGATCTACGAGGGCCGGGTCGGGGCGTCGCCGCGCGAGATGCAGGGCGTGCTGCTCGCCGCCGCCGCCGCCGGGTCGGGCGCCAGCCGCTACGACTACGTGTCCCCGCTCGCAGTGCTCGACGAGATCGTCGACCTGTGCAAGCAGACCAGCCTGTACGAGTTCCTGCGCCAGGACGTCCAGCCCGGCGGCTACCACGATCACAAGAAGCTGATCGAGGTCGTGCGCAGCCGGCTGTTCGACAAGATCGACGACGAGGTCCGCGCCGCGGTCGGGCTGGTCGAGGAGTCCGAGTACAGCCGCGTGTTCGAGCGTTACATCACGCACGTCATGCACGCGATCAAGAAGGAGAAGGTGCGCAACCCGTCGACCGGCCGGATGGACGATCCCGACGAGAGCATGATGAAGGAGGTCGAGCGCACGCTGGAGATCACCGGGCGCCCCGACGACTACCGGCAGAGCCTGATCGCCAAGATCGGCGCGTGGTCGCTCGACCACCGCGGCCAGAAGCCCGTGATGTCCGAGATCTTCGCCGAGCTCCTGCGCAAGCTGCGCGACGCGTACTTCGAGCGCCACAAGAAGACGATCGCCCGGGGGATCGGCGACCTGGTCAAGGTCCTGTCCGGCAACGAGGCCAGCCTGTCGGCCGAGGCGCGGCCCCGGACCGACGCGGCGCTCCAGACCCTGATCGACAAGTACGGATATTCGCGGGAATCGGCGCGCGATCTCGTCGGCGCGCTCGCGACGCTGCGCTACCGCACCTAGCGAACGCAGGGATCGGTTATCCTCGCGCGGTGCGCATCGCATCGCTCGGTGTACTGGCGGCGACCGCCACGGTGGCGCACGCCGACGCCCCGCGCATGCTCAAGGGTCCGTACCTGCAGGACCTGGCGCCGACGTCGATCACCATCATGTGGCAGCTCGATCAGGCGGCGCCGGCCCGCGTCGCGGTCGACGGGCCCGGCGGTGCGCGCAGCGTCGAGCTCACCGCCGCGCGGATCGGCGAGGCGACGATCGACCGGCTGACCCCGTCGAGCCGCTACCGCTACCGGGTCGACACCGCCGGCCGGAGCTGGACCGGCGAGTTCGCGACCGCGCCCGAGGTCGGCGCCGACGTTCCGTTCACGTTCATCGTGGTCGGCGACACCCGCGGCGGGGTCGACGCCCACCGCCGGGTGATCGAGCGGATCGCGCAGGAGGTCCCGGACTTCGTGCTCGGCACCGGCGACATGGTCGACGACGGCTATCGCCAGGACCAGTGGCAGCAGTTCTTCGACGTCGAGGGCCCGGTGCTGCGCGACAACGTGTACTTCCCGGCGGTCGGCAACCACGATCGCCAGGGCCGCGGCCGCACCGCGGACAGCTACCGCACGTACTTCTCGGTCCCCGACAACGGCGACGCGCGGTACTACGGCTTCAGCTACGCCGCGGCGCGGTTCCTCGTGCTCGACTCCAACGAGTACAGCTTCGCGCTCAGCGATCAGACCGCGTGGCTCGAGCGCGAGCTGATCGCAGCGCGCCAGGACCCGGCGATGCGCCACGTGTTCGTGGTCATGCACCACCCGCCGTTCTCGGTCGCGCTGCACGGCGGCAGCCGCGACCTGCGCGAGCGCTGGACCCCGCTGTTCGAGAAGTACCAGGTCGCCGCGGTGTTCTCGGGCCACGACCACGTCTACGAGCGCGCCGAGCACAACGGCATCCGCTACTTCGTGTCGGGCGGCGGCGGCGCGCCGCTGTACCCGCGCCGGCCCCACCCGAGCGCGGCCGACCTCGACGCGGTCAAGAAGCTCGAGCGCACGTTTCACTTCCTGCGCGTCGCGGTGACCGGCGGCCGCGTCGAGGTCACGGCGGTGCGCAGCGACGGCACCGTGATCGAGACCACCGCATGGACCGTCGGGAACGACGCGCCGCCGCCCGCGGTCGCCGCGCGCCCGGCCGCGACCGCAGTGGCCGCGGCCGGGGCGCCCGATCCCGCACGCGCACCCGCTGGCCGCGCGCCCGCCGAGGCGGTCGCCGACCCGGACGCCGGCGCGCTGGTGTGGATCGGCCTGGGCGGCGTCGGCCTCTTGCTGGCGGCCGCGGTCGTGGTCGTGCTGACACTGCGCCGGTGATATGGTCGCCGCGTGGCGACCGCCGGCATCGTGATCATCGGCGACGAGATCTTGACCGGCAAGTTCGCCGACGAGAACGCGGCGTTCCTGATCGGCGAGCTGCGCGCGCTCGGGGTCGACCTGCGGCGGATCGCCGTGATCCCCGACGTGCTCGACGACATCGCCGCCACCGTCACCGAGATGTCGGCGCGCTTCGACCACGTGTTCACCTCGGGCGGCGTCGGCCCGACCCACGACGACGTCACCATGGCCGGGATCGCCCAGGGCTTCGGCACCCACGTCGTGCGCGAGCCGGTGCTCGAGGAGCGTGTCCGCGCCTACTGGGGCGCCAGGCTCGCGCCGCCGCACCTCCGGCTCGCCGAGGTCCCCGCCGGCGCCGAGCTGGTCTACGGCAAGGACCTGGTCTGGCCGGTCGTCGCCTACCGCAACGTCTACATCCTGCCCGGCGTGCCGGCGCTGTTCCGCCGCAAGTTCATCGACATCCGCGATCGGTTCCGCGCCCAGCCGGTGACCGTGGCGCGGGCCTACCTCGACGCCGACGAGGGCCAGATCGCCGGTGACCTCGACGCCGTGGTCGCGGCGTTCCCCGCGGTGCGGATCGGCTCGTACCCGCGGTTCACCGAGCGCGACTTCAAGGTGCTGATCACGTTCGAGGGCCCCGGCGCGGGCGACGTCGCCGGCGCGCTCGCGATGCTGGTCGAGCGGATCGGCCCGCGCGTCGTGCGCCAGGAGCCGCCGGCGCTGGCGGGCGGGGCGGAGTAGCGGGGCAGGTCGCCTGCTCGCAGAGATAGATCGCGTTCCGGTTACCGCGCGCGTTCAGCAGCCTTGCGCCGTCGAGGTCCTCGCAAGCGATTCGCAGCAGGTTGGCGATCACACGCTCGGCGCTCACGAGAGCCGAACACCCTCGACGGCCGCGTCGTACGCGATCGTGTTGTGCGTTTCACGATCCTCGTCGAACTCGCTCGCGCGGCACACGAGCACGTCGGCGCGGACGCCGGTCCCTTGCTTCACGTTCCACACGGCCATCGGATCATCGAACCCTGCCGGCGCGAGCTCGTCGGGGACGACCACGAGGAGGTCCCAGTCGCTGTCCGCCGCGGCGGTGCCGCGCGCGCGGCTGCCGAACAGCCAGATCTCGCGGGGATGCCAGCTCGAGACGATCCGGTCGAGCAACGACTGGACCGCATGCAGATCGATCGGAGCTCCCCGCGCATCCCTGGGCGGGGCATGGGCCCGAGCCGGTGATCCTGCGACCGACATGCTCGGATCGTAGCAGGCGTGGCCAGGTCATGCGACCGCGACCCCATCAGCTCTCGACGTGGGAGCTCGGCGCGCAGCCCGCGGCAGTGGAGGCGCGCGGTCGCCGCGGTCCACGTGCCGGCCCCGGTCGTCCTGTGGCCTCGCCGGGTCGTGGTAAGCGTAGCCATGCCCGTCCAGCCCCGAACCCCGCCTGGTGTGCTCGAGCTCCTGCCGCCGCAGCAGCTGGCGTTCTAGCACATGCTCGACACGATCCGGTGCGGCTTCGAGCGCTTCGGGTTCGTCCCGGTCGAGACCCCGGTGTTCGAGCTGTCCGACGTCCTGCTCACCAAGACCGGCGGCGAGACCGAGAAGCAGGTCTACTTCGTGCAATCGACCGGGGCACTCAAGCAGTCCGGGCAGTCCGGGCAGTCCGGGCAGTCCGGGCAGTCCGGGGACGCCGGCAAGCTGCCCGAGCTCGCGCTGCGCTTCGATCTGACCGTGCCGCTGGCCCGCTACGTCGCCGAGCACGAGGCGCAGCTCAACTTCCCGTTCCGGCGCTACCAGATCCAGCGCGTGTACCGCGGCGAGCGCAACCAGAAGGGCCGGTTCCGCGAGTTCACCCAGTGCGACATCGACGTGATCGGCAAGGACCACCTGCCGCTGGCCTACGACGCCGAGATCCCCGCCGTCATCCACACCATCTTCTCGGAGCTCGCGTTCGGCCCGTTCACCATCCACCTCAACAACCGCAAGGTCCTGCGCGGTCTGCTCACCGCGTTCGGGATCGCCGCCGACGGCCACGAGGCAGTGCTGCACGAGATCGATCGGCTCGGCAAGCAGTCGCGCGCCGAGATCGAGGCCCGGCTCACCGGCGAGGGCTTCGGGCTCGATCGGGACCGTGTCACCCAGCTGCTCGACCTGATGACCGGCCACGCCGCGGATTCACGCGCGGCGCTCGCGGCGCTCGGCCGGATCGAGCGGCCCGATCCGTTGCTGGTCGAGGGCATCGACGAGCTCCGCCGGGTGTACGACGGGACGCTCGCCCTGGGCGTTCCCGAGCGCGCGCTGCAGGTCGACCTCGCGCTGGTCCGCGGCCTGGACTACTACACCGGGTCGATCTACGAGACCCTGCTCGACGAGCACCCCCGGCTCGGCAGCATCTGCGGCGGCGGCCGCTACGACAACCTCGCCGGCCACTACACGAAGTCGAAGCTGCCCGGAGTCGGGATCTCGATCGGCGCGACCCGGCTGTTCAGCCAGCTGCTGGAGCTCGGCCTGATCACCGCGGCGCGCACCGCGGTCGCCCACGTCCTGGTGCTCGCCGTCGAGCCCGCGCTGGCGTCGGAGTGCGCGCGGATCGCCGCCGAGCTGCGCGCCGGCGGCCTCAACGTCGAGGTCTACGGCGGCGACGACAAGCTCGGCAAGCAGCTCAAGTACGCCGACCGCTCCGGCATCCCGCTCGCCGTGCTGTACGGCTCCCGCGAGAAGGAGAACGGGGTGGTCATGGTGAAGAACCTGCGCGAGACCATCAGCACGAAGCAGCTTTCGGTTCCGCTCCAGAACCTCGTACCTGAGATCAGGCGTCTGCTGGACGCGCAAGACATCGGGGAAGCTCGTCCATAGGCGATCCGCGCCGCTTGCAGCGTGGCTTGCCTTCCCCTCAATTACACCTCAGAATTGAGGGGAAGGAGTTCCCATGCGCCTTGAAGCAACTGTCCCCGAACCTCGTGGCACCGCGGTCGTCCAGCTCGCCGACGAGCTCGGCCTCACGCGGAGCCAGCTGATCGACGAGGCGCTCACCTTGTTCCTCAAGGCTGTCCTTGAGGTGAAGCGCGGTCGGCGACTGGTCACCATGGATCCGCGGACCTCACAGCCGGCCTGCGAGCTCGCAACCCCGACGCTGTCGGCGCTCGAGTGGGCGCTGCAACCCCAGCCACTGACGTTGCCAGCGGAGGCGGTGGCCAAGATGCGAGCGCTGGCTGAGGCGCCACCGAAGCCGGGTTCCCGCTTGCGAGCTGCAGCCAAGCGTCATCACCGATGACGGACGCGAGTTCGCTCTACATCACGACACAGGTTGAGCCCGAGGATGCCGCATCGGGGTTCTCGTGTGGCAAGCACCCACTCGACGATTACCTGAAGCGTCACGCGGTCTCGAACGATCGCGCCGGGGTCAGCCGCGCATACGTGCTGCGGCGGCGCGAGAGCGATCCGAGCGAGCTCCCGCGTGTGCTCGGCTTCTACACGCTGAGCATGGCGGTCGCCGACTCCGCGCCGATTGCGGACGTGCTGCAGAAGAAGCTGCCGAGGTATCCCATGCCGGTGGCCTTGATCGGTCGGCTTGCGATCGACGCACGCGCGCAGGGCCTGCGGCTCGGCGAGGCGCTGCTGATCGATGCGCTGCGCAGGGTCGTGGATGCGGCGGGCCTCGTCGGCTGTACCGGCGTCATCGTGGATGCAAAGGACGATGCTGCCGAGCGGTTCTACACGAAGTACGACTTCGCAACCATCAGCGAGACATGGCCGCGACGGATGTTCTTGCCGCTCGCGACGGCGAAGTCGGCGTTTGCGGAGCCATAACATTTCCGATCCCGGCGCGCGCCGGTCGGGCTTTACGCGGCTCGTCGCGGCTGCTAAGACCGCACACCGATGGAACCCGGGGATCTCGTGCTTCGCGGCGGCCGGGTGTTCGACCCGGCGGCGGCGCGTCCCGTGGACCAGGCGGGCGACGTCCGGATCGCGCACGGTCGGATCGTCGAGATCGGCCGCGGGCTGGTCGGCGGCCGGATCCTCGACGTCCGCGACCTGTGGATCGTGCCGGGGCTGATCGACCTGCACGTCCACCTGCGCGAGCCCGGGCAGGAGTACAAGGAGGACATCGAGACCGGGACGCGGGCCGCGGCGGCCGGCGGGTTCACGACGATCTGCTGCATGCCGAACACCCGGCCGGTGAACGACCAGCGGACGGTGACCGAGCTGATCGTGCGACGGTCGCGCGACGTCGGGGTGGTGCGGGTCCGGCCGATCGGGGCGATCACCGCCGGGCTCGAGGGCAAGGCGCTGGCCGACATCGGCGACATGAAGGAGGGCGGCATCGTCGCGATCTCCGATGACGGCCGGCCGGTGATGAACGCGGGCCTGCTGCGCCGCGCGCTGGAGTACGCGCGGACGTTCGATCTGCCGGTCGTGCAGCACGCCGAGGATCTCGACCTCGCCGAGGGCGGGGCGATGAACGAGGGCGCGGTCGCGACCCGGATCGGGATCAAGGGCCAGCCGGTGTGCGCCGAGAGCGCGATGGTCGCGCGCGACCTGGAGATCGTCGAGTGGACCGGGGCGCGCTACCACGTCGCGCACGTGTCGACCGCGCGGACCGTGGCGCTGGTGCGCGACGCCAAGCGGCGCGGGCTGCCGGTGACCTGCGAGGTCACGCCACACCACCTCGCGCTGACCGACGAGGCCTGCGCGCACTACGACACGCGCGCCAAGGTGATGCCGCCGCTGCGCACCGCGGCCGACCAGGAGGCGCTGCTCGAGGGCCTCGGCGACGGGACGATCGACTGCATCGCGACCGATCACGCGCCGCACTCGCCGGTCGAGAAGGACGTCGAGTTCGAGTGCGCGGCGCCGGGCATGCTCGGGCTGGAGACCGCGCTGCCGATCATCCTCGACTTCGTGCGGATGGGCTCGCTCGACGAGCGGCGCGCGATCGCGGCGCTGACCGGGGCGCCGGCGCGGGCCTTCGGGTTGCCCGGCGGCACGCTCGCGGTCGGCTCGGTCGCCGACATCTGCGTGATCGACCCCGAGCGGCCGGTGACGATCACCGCCGAGGAGCTCGCCAGCAAGTCGAAGAACACGCCGCTGCTCGGCCAGACCCTGGCGGGGCGCGCGGTGCTGACCCTGGTCGAGGGCCGCTGCGTGTTCGACCTCGACGGGAGGACGCGATGACCGACGCGGCAAGCAACGACCCGAGCAAGCGGACCGCGCCCGGCGAGGCGGCGCGCTGGCCGGCGGCGCTGGTGCTGGAGAACGGCAACGTCTACCGCGGCGACGGGTTCGGCGCGCGGGCCGAGTCGATCGGCGAGGTCGTGTTCAACA
>JBGQCL010000340.1:0-13085 GCA_041495365.1 Kofleriaceae bacterium
ACTGGCAGTTGGAGCTGTCGCGCTACCATGGGTCTTCGGATGCATGTGCGCATCCTCACCAAACGGGCGTTGAAGCCCTCCTGTGCCCTGCTACGACCAGATCTCGGCGATCGCGCTTCCACTAAACCTGGAGGAGACCCACAATTCGCGCACGCGATGCGAGACTCTGTGATCGGGGGAGGGACGATGAAGCAGCGGATCGTGTTCCCGGCTGTGACTCCGACCGGAACGCACAGCGCCGATGACAGGAACGCGGTCGTGATCCGTACCTGGTAGTGGCAGTGCCTGGCCAGGCACTGCCATCGAATGGCGCTGGCCTCGCCTGGAATGGCCACAGCGCGTCAACGGCGATGGCGCACATCGAGGAAGTGGGGACTCCCATCCACGGCATGGGTCTTCACGCTTGAACGCGGAACGTACCTGCCAGAGCGCAGTACCGACGATCAGGTCTCGCCGACGTCGATGGCGAAGAGCGGTCAGAAGGGGGGATGACGACGATGACCAGTCAGCCGAAGATTCCGGGAGATCGCGCGCCGCGTGACCACGAGCGCGTCGCGCCGGGCCGCGAGGGATCGAGCGCGCCCCGCGCGCCAGGCGCGGATGCGCAGGGGCGGCGCCCGGCCGCCGGCGACAAGGGCAGTGCGCCGCCGGGTGCCGGGCTCCTGCCGGCCTTGGCCCTGCCGAAGGGCGGTGGCGCCATCCGCGGCATCGGCGAGAAGTTCTCGGCCAACCCGGCGACCGGTACCGGCTCGCTGAGCATCCCGATCGCGACCTCACCCGGGCGCGGCGGGTTCGAGCTGGGGTTGCAGCTGAGCTACGACTCGGGCGCCGGCAACGGGTCGTTCGGCCTCGGGTGGAACCTGTCGGTTCCGGCGGTCACGCGCAGGACCGACAAGGGGCTTCCCCGCTACGCCGACGCCGAGGCTTCGGACGTGTTCGTGCTCTCCGGTGCCGAGGACCTGGTGCCGGTCCGGCCCGGTCCGGGAGCCGGCACCGGTGCCGGCGTCGCCGATCGCGGCGACCATCGCGTCGAGCGCTACCGGCCACGGACCGAGGGCCTGTTCGCGCGGATCGAGCGCTGGACCGACCGCGCGACCGGCGACGCGCACTGGCGCGCGATCACCCGCGACAACGTCCTCCACATCTACGGCCGCAGTCCCGGGGCGCGGATCGCCGACCCCGAGCGCAGCGACCGGGTGTTCTCCTGGCTGCTCGAAGAGACCCGCAACGACCGCGGCAACGTCGTGCGGTACACGTACAAGCCCGAGGACGCCGCCGGCGTCGACCCGCGCCGGACCAGCGAGTCGAACCGCTTCGACGGCCAGCTCGGCTATCGCGCGACCGCACAGCGCTACCTCAAGCGGATCCAGTACGGCAACCGCGCGCCGGTGCTGGATCGCGAGGCGCCGCTGCCGGCCGGCGACGTCGACTACCTGTTCGAGGTCGTGTTCGACCACGGCGAGCACGACCTCGCGGCCCCGACGCCCGCCGAGGTGCGGCCGTGGCCGGCGCGCGCCGACGCGTTCTCGAGCCACCGCGCCACGTTCGAGGTGCGGACCCACCGGCTGTGCCGCCGGATCCTGATGTTCCACCGCTTCGCCGAGCTCGGACCGACCCCGTGCCTGGTGCGCTCGACCGACCTCACGTACGACGAGGGGCCCACCGTCACGTACCTCACCGCGGCCACGCAGGCCGGATACCGGCGCACACCCGACGGGGCCAGCTACGAGCGCGCGACCCTGCCGCCGCTCGAGCTGGGCTACGCCCGGCCCGTGCTCCACGATGATCTGCACGCGATCGATCGCGACAGCCTGGAGGGGATCCGCGGCGGCATCGAGGGCACCGGCGCCCAGTGGGTGGACCTCGACGGCGAGGGCCTCGCCGGGGTCCTCCTCCCCGGCGAGGGCGCCTGGTACTACAAGGCCAACCTCGGCGAGGGCCGCCTGGCGCCCCCGGCGGTCCTGCGCTCGCTGCCGTCGGGCGCCGAGCTGGGCGCAGGCGTGCAGCAGCTCAGCGATCTCGACGGCGACGGCCACCTCGACCTGGTGAGCTACACGCCGCCGCTCACCGGCTACTTCCAGCGCACCGCGGAGCGCGGCTGGGCGCCGTTCATGGCGCTGCCGAACCTGCCGCTCATCGACTGGAACGATCCCAACCTGCGGTTCCTCGACCTCGACGGCGATGGCCTGTCCGACGTGCTCATCACCGAGCACGACGCCCTGGTCTGGTATCGATCGCGGGCCAGGGACGGCTTCGAGCCCGCCGCCCGCGTGCCCCGGCCGACCGACGAGCGGCAGGGACCGGCGGGGGTCTTCGCCGATGGCACCGAGACCATCCAGCTCGCCGACATGAGCGGCGATGGCCTCATCGACCTGGTACGGGTGCGCAACGGCGAGGTCTGCTACTGGCCCAACCTCGGCCACGGCCGCTTCGGGCGCAAGGTGACGCTCGACCAGACCGCGTGGTTCGACGCGCCCGAGCGGTTCGATCCCAAGCGCATCCGGTTCGCCGACCTCGACGGCTCGGGGCCCAGCGACCTCGTGTACCTCGGCGCCGACGGCGTGCGCCTGTTCTTCAACCAGGCCGGCAACTCGCTGTCGGAACCGGCGCGGGTCGGCGGGCTGCCGCCGCTCGACGCGCTGTCGAGCGTGAGCGTCACCGATCTGCTCGGCCGCGGGACCTCGTGCCTGGTGTGGTCCGCGCCGGTCCTCGGCAACCAGACGCGGCCGCTGGCCTACATCGATCTGATGGGCGGCAAGAAGCCGCACGTCCTCGAGTCGATCGTCAACAACCTCGGCGCCGAGACCCGCCTCGCCTACGCGGCGTCGACCAGGTTCTACCTCCAGGACCAGGCCGAGGGCCGGCCCTGGCTCACGCGGCTGGCGTTCCCGGTGCACGTCATCGAGCGCGTCGAGCACCGCGATCACGTCACGCGATCGCAGCTCGTCACCCGCTACCGCTATCACCACGGCTACTTCGACGGCTACGAGCGCGAGTTCCGCGGCTTTGCCTGCGTCGAGCAGTGGGACGCCGAGTCGTTCACCGGCGGCGAGCTCGAGCTGCCGCCGGTGCGCACGGTCACCTGGTTCCACACCGGCGCGTGGCTCGAGCGCGAGCGGCTCGAGCGCGAGCTGGCGAAGGAGTACTACGATCAGGACCCGCAGGCGCCGCTGTTGCCCGACACCACGCTGCCGGCGGGCCTGACCGTGCGCGAGGAGCGCGAGGCGGCGCGCGCGCTGCGCGGCCAGATCCTGCGCCAGGAGATCTACGCCGAGGACGGCACGCCCGCGAGCGCGCACCCGTACACCGTCTCCGAGCGCAACCACGAGGTCCGGCTGCTCCAGCGGGCCGAGGGGGACGGCCACGCGGTGTTCTGCGTGCATCCGCGGCACACGATCACGCTGCACTACGAGCGCCGGCCCGCCGATCCGCGCATGCAGCACGAGCTGGTGCTCGCCGTCGACGACTTCGGCAACGTCCTCCGCTCGGCCGCGATCGGCACTCCGCGCCGCGCGCCGGTCGAACCCGAGCAGGCACGGCTGTGGGCCACGCTGACCGAGGCGACGTTCGCGAACCGTCCGGACGAGCCCGACGGGTACCGCATCGGCGTGCCGATCGAGACCGTGACCAGCGAGCTGACCGGGCTCGCCGCGCCGGCCCGCGGCGTCCTGTCGGTGGAGGCCGTCGCGGCGAAGGCAGCGTCGGCGATCGAGATCCCGTACGAGGCGGCGCACGACCTCACGGTCGCCGCCGGCCAGCGCCGCGTGATCGAGCGCGAGCGCCACCTCTACTACCGCGACGACCTCGGCGGGCCCTTGCCGATCGGCGAGTGCGGCGCGCGCGCCCTCGCGCACGAGGCCTACAAGCTGGCCCTCACGCCGGGCCTCGTCGCCCAGGTCTACGGCGCGCGCGTCGACGACGCGATCCTCGCCGGGGAGGGCGGCTACCTGCGCGACGCCGCCGGCTGGTGGGCGCCGTCTGGCCACGCCGTCTACGATCCGGCGCGGTTCTTCCTGCCCGTCGAGGCCATCGATCCGTTCGGGCAGCACACCCTCGTCCGCTACGACGCGTACGCGCTGCTCCCGCTGGACGTCGAAGATCCGCTCCACAACCGCGTGACCTGCGGCGCGCGCGACGCGGCCGGCGCCATCACGCAGAACGGCAACGACTACCGCACCCTCGCCCCGGTGCTGCTTACCGATCCGAACCGCAACCGCACCGCCGCCGCCTTCGACGCGCTCGGCATGGTCGTCGCCACCGCGGTGATGGGGAAGGAGGGCGCCGGCGAGGGCGACACCCTCGCCGATCCGACGACGCGCCTCGCGTACGATCTCGATCGCTGGCGGCGCTCCGGCGGCACCCAGCCCGCGTTCGTCCACACCCTCGCGCGCGAGCAGCACGGCCCCGCCAACCCGCGCTGGCAGGAGACCTACAGCTACTCCGACGGCGCCGGCCACGAGGTCATGAAGAAGGTCCAGGCCGAGCCCGGCCCGGTCCCCGTGCTCGACGCCGCCGGGCACCTCGTCCGCAACGCCGACGGCACGCCCGCGACGCGCCTCGAGGCCCAGCGCTGGGTCGGCACCGGGCGCACCGTGCTCGACAACAAGGGCAACCCCGTCAAGCAGTACGAGCCGTTCTTCTCGGCCACCTTCGAATACGAGGACGAGCAGGAGCTCGTCGAGTGGGGCGTCACGCCCATCCTGCACTACGACCCGCTGGGTCGCCTGGTCCGCACCGATCAGCCCAACGAGACCCACTCGCAGATCGTCTTCGATGCCTGGCGGCAGGAGACCTGGGACGAGAACGACACCATAGCGGGTACGCCGTGGCTGGCGACGAAGCAAGCCGGCACCGCCGTCGAGCGCCGCTGCGCCGCGCTGGCCCTCGCCCACGCCGGCACGCCAACCATCGCGCACCTCGACTCGCTCGGCCGCCCGTTCCTGACCATCGCCGACAACGGCGCCGCCGGCCTGCAGCCGACGCGAGTCGAGCTCGACTGCGAGGGCAACCAGCGCGCGGTGACCGACGCCCGCGGCAACCTGATCCTGCGGCAGGTGTTCGACCTGATCGCGCATCCGATCCGCGCCGTGCGCGCCGACGCCGGTCCGCGCGATGCCGCCGGCGTGCAGCGCGCCGTGCCAGTGGCCAGCGACCCCGATGGCCTCCGCACGCTCCTCGATGTCGCCGAGAAGCCGATCCGCTTGTGGAACGAGCGTGGCTTTGCCATCCGCCGTCGCTCGGACGCGCTCCGACGACCGACGCACGTCTTCGTTCGTCGGGATGCTGGCCCGGAGATCCTCGCGGAACGCGTGCTCTACGGCGAGGCGCACCCCGAGGCCGAGGCGCGCAACCTGCGCACGCGCCCGCACCTCGCCTACGACGGCGCCGGCGTGCTCACGAGCGCACGCTTCGATCTCCAGGGCAACCTGGTCGAGAACACGCGTCGCCTGGCGAAGGACTATCGCAACACCCCCGACTGGACCGTGCTCGGCGATCTGGTGTCGCCCGCGTCGGCCGAGGCCGCGGCAGCGCCCTTGCTCGAGGCCGAGACGTTCACGACCACCGCGGTCCACGACGCGCTCGACCGCGTCATGTCGCGAACGACCCCCGATGGCAGCGAGACCCGGCCGTCGTACAACGAGGCCGGCCTCCTCGAGCGAATCGAGGTGCGCATCCGCGGCGCCGCCGCCTGGACGAGCTTCGTCGCCGGCCTCGATTACGACGCCCACGGCCAGCGCCTGTCGATCCAGTACGGGAACGGCGCGGTCACCGACTACACCTACGACGCGCAGACGTTTCGCCTCCTCCGCCTGCGCACGATCCGCACCGCCGACAACACGACGCTGCAAGACCTTCGCTACGAGCACGACCCCGTCAGCAACATCGTCGCGATCCAGGACGCGGTCTCGTTCGGCAATCCCGCCGTCTCTGCGGACGGCCTCTACGAGTACGACGCGACCTACCAGCTCGTGACCGCCGACGGCCGCGAGCACCCCGGACAACAGCCCACCGACCAGGACGCCACCCCGCTGGGCCTGCCGCCCGCCGCGCACCCCAACGACTGGCAGGCGCTGCGCCGCTACCGCGAGTCGTATACCTACGACGCCGTCGGCAATATTCTGCGTCTCCAGCACGAGCCACTCGGCGCAGGCGGCCCCGGCTGGACTCGCCGTTACGCCTACGCCCCCGACAGCAACCGCCTGCTCCGTACCAGCGTCCCCGGCGACACGGCCGACTCGCTGTCCGCCGTCTACGAGCACGACGACGCCGGGAGCATGACCCGGATGCCGCACCTGCCGGCGATGACGTGGGACCACGCCGATCGCCTGCAGTCGGTAACCAAACAGGTCCAGACCACCCCCGGCCCTGCCAACCGGGTCTTCTTTACCTACGACGCCTCCGGCCAGCGCGTCCGCAAGGTCTACGAGCACAGCGCCCTCCTCGACGAGCGCATCTACCTCGACGGCTACGAGATCTACCGCAGGCGCAACGCCGGCGCTTCGCAACCCGATCTCGAACGACAGACCCTGCATGTCATGGACGACCGCCGCCGGTTCGCCCTCGTCGAGACCAAGACTGTCGATACCGGCGTCCCGCGCTTCACCCCCGCTCCACGCATCCGCCAACAGGTCGAGAACCACCTCGGCTCATCCGGCATGGAGTTCGACGCGAACGGTACCGTGATCGGCCACGAGGACTACTACCCGTTCGGCGCCACTTCCTTCCGCGCTGCCGACTCTGCCGCTGATATCAGCGCCCGACGCTACCGCTACACGGGCAAGGAGCGCGACGAGGAAACTGGCCTCTACTACCACGGCGCCCGCTACCACGCGCCTTGGCTCGGTCGTTGGACGAACTGCGATCCCGATGGATTCGTGGATGGGTCAAACGTCTATCAATATGTACGCAACAACCCGATCGTCCGCTTTGATCCGAATGGAAGACAGTCCCAGACAAACAACGATCGAATGTGCCATATTCCCACATATGGCCCTCCGGGTCCGCAGACTCCGGTGAAGCCGCCACCGTCCACTCCTCGGCCGACGTCTCCGACAATCGCTACCGACACAAGCCTTCGAAAAGAATTGGGCTTGACGCATTCCATTCCTTACGGCGGACCTGGCGTGTTCGCCGCTGTTCCATTTGGCCCCCTGAGGGTGGTGCCGGACAATTTCTCGTTTAGAAAGATGCAATGGTACCAATTTTACGCCTTTCTAGGAGAACTTGGCAAACCATTGATCCCAGCCAAGATCACACGACAGACCCCAGAGCACACTAAGGCCGTCCGGGAATTCAAGAATAGTATACCCAATGGCGGCAAACCATTGCATGCTGGGCACAAGTGGATAGATCTGATGGACTCCCTCAACGGGACATCCGGAATAAAGTCCAGCCACTACGAATTGCAAAGTCCGAAGGCCAACACGTCCCAGGGCAGTAGCAGTGGGAATCTACAAAGGCAGACTCCGCGTGGCACGGTGTATAGCCGTGCCGTCCGGGAGAGCGATGCGCTCAAGTTCCAGCATTCTGGTGCGGGGCGCTGGACCATACGGGGCATCGGGCTGGCAGGAACCGGAATTGGCCTATACCAATCCTGGGCATATATATCGGATGCATACGAGGCAGACCTGAACTCGGGAAACAAGGCATATCCCGAGACTTTTCGAGCGTTGACAATCGAGGCGACAGGCTGGACTGGCGCAATTATTGGAGGAGTGCTAGGTGCACTCGCTGGCTCGCTTTGCGGGCCGGGAGCTTGGATCTGTTCACCGATGCTCGGTGCGGCGGCTGGATCGATAGGATATCAGGCGGCCGTAGATGCTCAGACGTGGATTCTGGACAGACAATAGGAGCGATGACGAGATCGTTGTAGCGATCGACGACTAACCTACTATTATCGACTCATGAATATAACGATTACAGACTAGCACCTGCGACGCACACCGTTGGCGTTGTCGTAGAGAAGTGTCATAGGCATAAACCGATCGAGACATGGAGGAGGTTGTGATGTCAACGGATGCGATCATGTCACCACGGGAAGCACTGGAGTCTTTGCGCGAGCGCTACGCGGAGCTCGAGCAGCTGGAACGCATCCTGTCGTTCTCCGAGGAGGGCTTCGTCGCGGCGTACGCGGCGGCGTTCGAGGGCGACCGGCGCCGGGCGCGACGAGCATATCGCGAGGCGCAGCGGGCGCACGAGCAGCTTGCGCTGCTGTGGGTGAACCTCAAGGACGCCGGCACGGGTGCGCCGCGTGACGCGCTGTTCAACAACGTCCCGGCGACGTTCCTGCAGTTCCAGCTTCAGATCCCGAGCTACGATCGCCTGTTCGGCAGCCTCGACGCGGGCACGGTCGACGCGAATCGCTCGGTGTTCGGTCCGGCGGCGTATCTGGTCGATCTGCTCCGCTTCGTGGAGAAGCATGTCCCCGCGGGCGCGGTCCCGGTGGGCCACCGGCTGGCCGATCGGCAGCCGCGCCTGTTCCGGATGCCGCTCGACGGGACCGGCGCGAGCGAGGTCGTGCCCGCGCTCGATCTCGTGATCGAGGTGCTCGAGGACGCGGTCCGCACCGGCGACATGCCCGATCCGTACCAGCGCGTCGAGGCGGCGCCGTTCCCGGCGATGATGGGCCTGCATGTGCCGCTCGAGCAGGCGCGCGCGGCGCTGCGCCAGCTCGGGACGAGCTTCGCGGAGGTCTACCGCGTGTTCGACGCGGCGTCGGCCGAGGTCGGCCGCGAGGAGCTGGGGCTGTCGCCGCGCGATCTGCAGCGCATCGTCGAGCCGCTGCGGGGCAAGGCGGCGCTCGACGCGGCGTTCGGCGCCGACAGCGCGGCGCTCGGGCGCGGCTCGCTGGCCGACGTCGACGTGCTCGCGCGCCAGACCGGGCTGTCGCGCGCCGAGGTCGGGCAGGTGATCGCGCTCGACCTGAGTCCCCGCGAGCTCGATGCCGGGCGGAGCCGCGCGTCGTTCGTCAACCAGTCGGGCGAGCCGGTCGGCCCGCTGGCGATCGAGCCGGCGGTGGAGGACGTGCTGTTCGCGATCGCCGGCGGCGGCGGGCCGGCGCTCGACCGCCGCGAGCTGCCGGGCGATCTGACGGCCGGGTTCCGCGGGGGCGGGGTAGAGCTGTCAGCGCAGGTCCAGGTGCTCGTCGACGAGCCGGGGCAGGCCTGGCGGATCTGGGATCCCGAGCGCGACGGCGCGTGGCGGATCCGGCGCGAGGGCGACTCGCTCCTCGTGAGCGACCGCGCCTACGATCGCGTGGCCGGGGTCACGCCCGCACGGCTCGATCGCGTCCATCGCTTCACGCGGCTGGCCCGTCTGACCGCGACGCCGCTGCCCGAGCTCGACGCGGCGCTGCGCGCGCTGGCGGGGCCGCAGGCGCCGCAGACGATGCTGCGCTTCGATGGCGTGAACGACTTCGTCGACCTGCCGGGCCTCCCGGCGGTGGCGCTCGATCAGTTCACGATCGAGGCCTGGGTGGCCCCCGACGGGGCGCGGGCCAACCCGATCCTCGGGCGCGGGTTTCCCGATCGGAAGGCGACGCAGTTCCTGTTCTGGATCACCGCCGAGGGACGGCTGGCGCTGTTCGCCGACGACGGCCGCGCCGGCGCCGACGCGGCGCGCTTCGTCGACGAGCGCGGCAACTACCCGGTGGCGCGGAGCGTGGCGGACACGGCGGGAGCGGCGGCGTCTCCCGGGCTCGACGTCACCAGCGAGGGCACGGTTCCGGCCGGCGAGGTCAGCCATGTCGCGGTCGCGGTCGATCGACCGGACGCCGACGGCCGCACCCGCGTCGACTTCTTCATCGACGGCCGGCTCGACAGCACGTGGCGCGTCACCCAGCGCCTCGACACCTCGGCGGCGCCGGCCGGGACCGGCGCGGCGGCGATCGGCAAGGGGCTGGGGGACGACTTCTTCCTCGGGCGCATCGCCGAGCTGCGGCTGTGGTCGGTGGTCCGGACCCCGGACGAGGTGGCGGCGATGCGGTTCTCGCGCGGCAGCGGGCTCGAGGACCACCTGGTCGGATGCTGGGCGCTCGACGAGGAGCTGGAGCCGGTGGCGCGCAACCGTGCACGAACGGCAGGGCTCGATGGAACGCTCGGCGGTGACGTCCTCGCCGCGATACCCGAGTGGGTGGCAGCGCCCGATCTGCCGCTCGACGCGCCGCCGCGCGCGATCTCGCGCTATGCGCCCCGCTTCGACGGCCGCGAGCAGTGCCTCGCCGGCCGGGTGCATGACCTCGAGCTCGACACGTTCACGCTCGAGGCCTGGGTGCAGGTCGACGAGGCCCGCCGGCACCCGCTGATCGTCCGCGGCGATCGCGGCACGCGCGTCATCGATCACGGGCTGTTCGTCGACGGCGCCAACCTGGTGCTGCGCAGCCGCCGCCTGGCCCAGGACGTCATCGCCCCGGGCGTCGTGCCGATGGGCGCGCCGGTCCACGTGGCGGCGGTGGCGTCGACGGCGGGGGTGCGCCTGGTCGTCGACGGCGCGGTGGTCGGCACCGGGCCCGGGCTCGCCCCGGCCGGCGGCGATCCGATCGCGGGCGACGAGCTGTCCCTCGGGGCCGACTTCGACGGTGCGCACCTGCGCGGCCGGCTGCAGGAGGTGCGGCTGTGGAGCATCGAGCGCACTGCCGGGGAGCTGGGCGCGGCGCGCTCGCTCCAGCTTGCGGGGACGGAGCCCGGGCTGGCAGCCTACTATCCGCTCGACGCGCCGGATCCGGGCGAGCCCGCGCTCGATCGGACCTACCGCGGCAACCACCTCGTGCCCGGCGGCGATCCGGCCCGGCACCTGCCGCGATCGATCACGTATGGCGACGTGCTCCTGCCGGCGCAGGTCGCGGTGCCAGCGGCGGCGCCTCGCTTCACGGGCGGGCAGTACGCGATCCTGCGCAACCCCGGGCGCGCCGGCCTGGGGCGCGACGAGGCGGTGACGCTGACCCTGTGGTTCCGGCCGACCGACGCCGCGGCGCGGCCGCGCAAGCAGGTGCTGTTCGTCCAGGGCGATGACGCGGCCGGGGCGTGCGCGTACCTGCTCGACACGCAGATCTACGTCCACACCTGGTCCACGGTGGCGCACGCCCTCCGCGAGGCGACGCTGTCGGCGGTGCTGTCGACGGCGTTCTCGGCGACCTGGCGCCGCCTCGCGTTCGTGCACGACGAGCGCGGCGACGGCGGGAGCGACGGCGGGATCGTATCGCGCCTGTACCTCGACGGCCGGCTCGCGGCCGAGACCGCCCATGGCGTGCGGCTCGACGCGATCGGCGATCTGGTTCTCGGCGCGCTGCCGCCGGACCTGCCGGCGCGCTTCCACGACGGTGCGCGGGACGCGGCGCATGGCGGCTTCGAGGGCCACCTCGCCGAGCTGCGGTTGTACCGCGACGCGCTGGCCGCCGACCCGATCGCGCGGCGCGGCACCCCCGACGGCGAGCCGGCGGCGTACCTGCCGCTCACCGACGACTTCGGCCGCGACGTGAACGATCACGCGGGCCCGCGCTACGACGGCGACGCGCCGGCGGGGCCGGTGATCCCCGATCAGACCGCGCAGCGCCGCCACGGGCTGCTGTCGGTCGGCGCCGATCCGATCGAGCCCAAGTGGCGCCCCGCCGACGACCTGCCGGTATACGGCGACGGCGCGCTGTCGTTCGCGAGCGCGGCGCAGTGGCTCGAGCTGCCGCCGGCGCGCGAGCTGGAGCTTGTCAGCAGCGACTTCACGATCGAGCTGTGGGTCCGGCTCGCGGCCGCGAGCCCGGGCGCGGCGATCCTCGTCGGGCGCGGTGCCGACGGTCGGCCGGCGCCGCGGTTCGGCCTCGCGCTCACCAGCACGGGGCTGGTGCGGGCCGCGCTGCCCGATGGCGAGCTGGTGTCTCCGTCGGCCCTCGAGCCCGGGCGCTGGCAGCACGTGGCCTGGCGGTGGGACGCGCGCGGCCGCGCACACAGCTTGCTGCTCGACGGCGCTGTGGTCGCGACCGCGGCCAGCGCCGGCGGCCTGCCCGCTGACGTCGAGCTGCGGCTCGGCGGCCGCGACGGCACGGCCGAGGGCGCCGGCTTCGTCGGGGACGTGGCCGAGCTGCGGGTGTGGCGGGTGGCACGCGACGACGCGGCGATCGCCGACTCGTCGCGGCAGCCGCTGACCGGCGGCGAGGACGGCCTCGAGGCCTGCTGGTCGCTCGATCGCGATCCGGGGGCGGAGCGGGTCGATCGCGCCGGCGGCCGGCGCGCGCTGATCGAGCTCGACCCGGGCGCGACCGGCGAGCGCTGGATCGAGACCGAGTCGCCGTTCCCGCGCCGGGCCCGCGTGGTGGCGCTCAACCGCGATCCGGCGGCGCCGCCGGACTACCTGGAGCTGCCGGCCACGCTCGTGCGCGATGCCGGCACGATCGAGCTGTGGCTCCGGTTCTCGGCCGCGCGCGATCAGATCGTGCTCGATGCGGCGGCGGGTGCGCCGCCGTTCGGGCTCGACCTCCGCGGTGGCGTGCTGCGGTTCCGCGCCGGCGATACCTCCGGGCAGATCGCGGAGGCGCGCCTCGACACCCGCACGCGCCCCGCGGCCTGGTTCGATCGGATCCATCACGTCGCGATCACCTGGCGGTTCGACGAGCCCGCGCGGCGCGTCCGCGTCGAGCTGCACCTCGACGAGCAGCGCATCGACGGCGAGGCCGTGGGCAGCGGACGCCGGCCCGAGCTGGCGGCGCCGCGCATCGGGCTCGCCCGCAGCGGCGCGGCGATCGAGCCGTTCGTCGGCTGGCTCGGCGCGCTCCGGCTCTGGGATCACGTCCGTTCCCGCCGCGTGCTCGAGCTGCTGCGCGAGGCCGATCTCGAGGGCGGCGAGGCCGGGTTGCTCGCCTACCTGCCGTTCGAGGACGCGCGCGTGAACACCGTCGACGACGCCGTCACCGGCGCGCGGTGGCGCGCGAAGCGGGCGCCGATCGTCGAGCCACACCCCGAGTGGGCCGTCGTCGCGCGCCACCTGGTGCTCGACGGCGTCGACGACGCGATCGATCTGACCTACCAGCCGGGCAACGCGGGGACGATCGAGCTGTGGATCTACCCCACGCGCGACAGCAACCAGATCGTGCTCGACGC
>JBGQCL010000341.1:0-13011 GCA_041495365.1 Kofleriaceae bacterium
CCTCGGTGACGCTCGCGGCCCGCAGCGTCGCGTCGTCGGCGAACATCGTGAGGAACACGACCGGGACGTCGAGCCGGGCCCGGATGTACTCCGCGGCCGTGATGCCGTCCATCGCGGCGCCGAGCCGGATGTCCATCAGCACGAGATCCGGCCGCTCGTCGTCGGCCAGCACGATCGCCTCCTCGCCCAGCCCGGTCACCCCGGCGATCGCGAACCCCAGCCGCACCAGCCGCTGCTCCAGATCGCGCGCGACCGTGCGATTGTCCTCGACGATCAAGATCCGGCCAGGCTGGATCATCCGGGCATCCACAGCATCGCGGGCGCAAACGTACGACAGAGCTCCATGACACCCCGCTGGTTTCGGTTGATATTTTCGCTGCACCCCGCCTCCTGGGCGGCATCTCCGACGGAGAGGGCCGCCGATTGGCGGGTTCATCCTCAGCGGTTTTCGTAGTCCCGGCTGCGAAAGCAGTCGGCTGTGATCGGCAGTGTGGGGCGGCGCGCCCGGGCTCCCGGCGGCTGCGTGGTTCCCGCATGCCCGGTGCGCTGTGCGGCCGCGCACGGCGGCGACTCGGGGTACCGTGGCGGCACGATGGACCGTATCGAGCTGGTGAAGGCGATCCCGCTGTTCGAATCCCTCGACGACGACGACCTCCGCGCGCTGGCCCACAAGCTCCGCGAGGTCCACGTCGACGCCGGCGCGCGCGTGTTCGCGCAGGGCGATCAGGGCGACGCGATGTACGTGATCGAGAGCGGCGCGGTCGACATCGTCGCCGGTTCGGGCAAGCAGCAGGTGACCGTCGCGTCGCTGTTCAAGCAGCAGTACTTCGGCGAGCTCGCGCTGCTCGACGGCGCGCCGCGCTCGGCCGCCGCGGTGGCGAGCCGCGCGACCCAGCTGCTGGCGCTCGAGCGCGACGACTTCGTCGAGTTCATCAAGAAGCGGCCGGACGCTGCGCTCGCGATCATGCACGAGGTCGGCGAGCGGATGCGCGCGACCAACGAGCTGATGACCCGGACGGTGACCCGCAACGTCCTCGAGGAGGAGGATCGCAAGCTGACCGTCGGCGAGCGGGTCGCCGACACCGTCGCGGTGTTCGGCGGCAGCTGGCCGTTCATCTTCCTGTTCGGCGGCTTCATGGTGCTGTGGATGGCGTGGAACTCGCTGTTCGGCCCGCCGCTGGCGTTCGACCCGCTGCCGTTCATGTTCCTCAACCTGTTCCTGTCGACGCTGGCGGCGCTCCAGGCCCCGATCATCATGATGAGCCAGAACCGCCAGGCGACGAAGGACAAGGCGCTCGCGGTCAACGACTTCCAGGTCAACCTCAAGAACGAGGTCGCGATCGACAAGGTCCTGCGCAACCAGAGTGAGGTGCTGCTCCGGTTGACCGCGCTCGAGCAGCGGCTCGTCGCACCGCGCCCCGGCGGGCTCGACGTCGCCAAGTCGTGACCGGCGCGGCGTCGCCGCCGCAGCGCGTCACCTCGTGCCGCGGCGGTACACCCCGGGAGCGCACGGCACCAGCCCGGAAAGCGCCTCGGGCCTCGCCAGCCGGCCGAGAAACAGCGCGCCGCCCGGCGCGAGCGCCGCGGCGAGCCGGCGGATCAGCGGATCGGCGTCGCGCCGCGCGACCGGCGCGTGGCAGAACACCACGTCGAACCGCATGCCGGTCTGCGCGCCGACCAGCCACCGGCCGTCCAGCCGCGGGCCGTGCAGCCACGGGCCGTCGAGATCGAGCTCGCACAGCTCGACCCGGTCGCGCAGCGGCGCGATCACGCGCCACAGCCCGCGCCGCGGGCCGACGCCGCGCACGAAGTGGCGCCGCCGGCGCTCGGCGCTGATCGGCCGCATCTGGTCGTCGCGATAGACCGCCTCCGCGGCGATCGCGAGCGCCCGGCGGTCGGCATCGGTCGCGATGATCTCGACCTCGACCTCGGGCGGCAGCGCGGCCTCCTCGACGATCATCGCCAGGCTCCACGCTTCCTCGCCCGCGCCGCATCCCGCCGACCACAGCCGGACCCGGCGGCGGTCGCACGCGAGCTCCGGGAGCACGCCGCTCGCCAGCAGGTCGAACTGCCTCGGCTCGTGGAAGAACGCGTCCGGCGGCACCCTGCTAGCATCGACCGCGCGGTCACCGCGTGTACAGGGCTCCCGCTCGACCCTGCCCCCGGTGGTCTACAATCGGCGAGATGAACGAGAAGGTGGCGAAGTGTCTGCTGATCGCGAAGGTGCTGGTCGCCGACGGGATCATGACCGACGACGAGCGCAGCTTCCTCGACGGCGTGATGGCCGCCGAGGGGCTCGACGCCGACGAGCGCCGCCGGGTGACCGAGCTCGACGGTGGAGGGGCTCGCCGAGTTGCGGGCATGGTGAACCGGGGTGGAGAGCTCCCCGGGCACGGACCATCGCACCGGCGCGACCACGAGGACACCGAGCTCGTGCACGCGCTCGACCGCCGGCAGCAGGCCGGCCTGCGCGGCGCGCACCGCGTCGACCGCATCGATCGCGATGCCGTCGTGACGCGCCAGGGCCGCCATGGATCGCGGGCCGGGGTCGTCAAGCGCTCGCGATGTCGGCGGCCCCCGGCTGCGCGCACGGCGCTCCGCCGGATCCGAGGTGGCGCGGGCGCCTGCTGTGCGCAGGTGCAGCGCACCGGGCGCCCAGCCGTCCGATCCGAGGTGCGCCGACGGCACCGGGTGGTCCCGGCACAGCGGCCCGGTCCCCGGCCCGCGCGCGCGGTGTCCGCCTTGCATCGCGATCGGACATGACCGCCGACTCCGTCGAACGCATCGATCCCCTGGCCGCCCGCGTCCACCTCGCCTCGTCGAACGCCTGGCTGGTGTGCGCCTACGACAGCGCCGAGCAGTGCCAGGCCAACCGCATCGACGGCGCGATCGCGCTCGCCGAGCTCGAGGCGAAGGCCGCGTCGTTGCCGCGCTCGCAGGAGATCATCTTCTACTGTGCTTGACCGCACGAGGCCACGTCCGCCCGGCGGGCGGACGAGTATCGCGCTCGGGGATTCTCGAACGCGAAGGCGCTGGCCGGAGGCGTCGAGGCATGGCGGCGCACGGAGTCCGTCCCGGCGTGACGCGGCGGCCCATGGTCGCACCGGCTCCACGGCACGCCGTCCCCGTCCCCGTCCCCGTCCCCGTCCCCGTCCCCGTCCCCGTCCCCGTCCCCGTCGCGGCGCTCCCCGTCCTCAGGTCCGCAGGTCATCGCGCGAGACCGGGTCTCCCTTGATCCGGGTCTTGCCGCCCTCGAACAGCGACTTGAGGCGCAGCAGGTCCTCGTCCATCAGCGTCTTGGGGTCGCCCAGCAGGAACCCGGCCGCGGCGTGACCGAGCGCGCCGCCGGGCGGCCGGTAGGCCATGTGGACGCTGATCCGCGTCGCGGGGTCGCCGGCGCGCTCGAAGTGGACCTCGCCGCGGTGGTCGACGGCCGAGCCGGGGAGCGAGCGCCACGCGATCTTGCGCGGTTCGATCGTCTCGGTGATCTCGGCCTGCCACTCGACCGGCATCCCGGCCGGCCCCGCGACCTTCCAGAACGAGCGTCCGTCCTCGGTGCGGACCTCCAGCACGTGCTCCATGAAGCGCGGGAAGTTCTCGAACCGGGACCAGAACGCGAAGACCTCGTCGACCGGCGCATCGATCGTGATCGTCTTCTGCACGCGGATCATGCCGTCCTGGCGCGCGACCGCCGCGCTCGCGATCAGCGACGCGCCCGCGACCACGGCGCCCGCTCCGACGATCCCCCGCCGCGCGAGCCCCCAGGTCGCAAGCGCCCCGCCGGCGACGCCCTGCAGCAGGCGCTGTTCCGGTGTCCCGTCGATCAGCATCCGGAGCCCGCGGCCGCGGTGGGACGGGGCGCCGCGGGCCCGGGCGGCGAGCCCGCGGCCGCGGTGCTCGAGATCGCGCTCGGCCTTGCCGGCGAGCTCCTCGACGTCGCTCAGCGCGCCGCGCGCGCGATCGACGGTCTGATGGCGCCGGCGCTTTCCGCGATCCGGATCCAGGAAGTACATCGACGCGGCGCCGAGCACGGCGCCGCCCCGTAGCCACGAGATCGAGGTGTGTCGCGTCATGATCCTCCCCTTTGCGGGTTGCAACGCGCATGCCCCGAGCGCCGCCACCGGGACGGCTCGCGACCGACGAGTCGAACGGGAGGCGACGCGAGGTCCGCGACGGCGCCCGGCCGGCGCCGCGAGTCAGTGCCGTGCCGGCTTCGCGGGCGGCACACGCAGCAGGACGCCGTCGACCCGCTTCCCGCGATCTGCGGCCGGGGCGCCCGGGGTACCGTGCGCCCCGGATCCGGCCTGCCCGCCGGGCTCACCCGTCCGCCCGCCTGCATCGCGCGCCTCCGGCGGCACGCCGAGATCGGTGAACACCGCGAGCGCGAGGATCAAGATGATGATCACCCCCATCACCAGCGACACGATCAGGCGCTCGTGCAGCCGGTTCGGCCGCTGGTTGCGCGCGATGATGTTGTCGAGCCGGCTCACGCGATGACTGTAACAGGCGCCCGGCGCACGCGCCCGCCCCTGCCCCGCCGGCCGGAGAAGCACGGTATCCGCAATATAATGCAGACCGCCACAGGCGAAAACGACGTGGGAACGAGACGGAACGAGACGGGACGAGACGGGGAAGAGGACTTGACACCCAGCGCCCGCCCGACAACTATGCGCCGGTCGACGTCGATACCGACGTTCGAGACCCGTCGACCGGAGGGACCACATGAGTCATGCGCGGATCACGCGGCGCCGCCTGCTCGGCGCGATGGGAGCGGCCGGTGCCCTGGCCGTGTTGCCAGCGTGCAAGCGCCGCAGCGGCGATGCCGGCGGCGGAGGGCCCGGGGCCGGGGCGGTGAAGATCGGCCTGGTCGTGCCCCAGTCGGGGGTCTACGCCACGGTCGGCAACGAGGTGAAGCACGGCTGGGAGCTGTGGCTCGAGCGCCACGGCGGCAAGCTCGGCAACCGCGAGGTCACCACGGTGGTCGCCGACGAGGGCGAGGCCCCGCAGACCGGCGTGCCGGCGGTCCAGAAGCTGCTGCAGAGCGATCAGGTCGACGCGATCGTCGGCATCATCAACTCGGCGATCGCGCTCGGCGCCAAGGACATCGTCGCCGAGGCCAAGAAGCTGATGATCGTCGCCAACGCCGGCGCGGGCGCGATCACCGGCGCGGCCAGGAGCCCGTACATCTGGCGGACGTCGTTCACCAATGCGCAGGTCGCCTCGGTGATGGGCAAGCACCTCGCCGGCCAGGCCGACGTCGGCCCGGTCTACCTGCTCGCACCGGACTACGCGGCCGGCGCCGAGGTGATCCGCGGCTTCAAGACCGCGTTCGAGGCCGGCGGGGGCAAGATCGCCGGTGAGGCCAAGCCGGCGTTCGGCAAGACCCAGGACTACCAGCCGTTCCTCAGCGGGATCCAGGCGGCGGGCGCCAAGGCCACGTTCTGCTTCTTCGCGGGCGCCGAGGCGATCGCGTTCGTCAAGCAGTACGCCCAGTTCGGCCTGGCGTCGTCGATCCCGCTCTACGGCTCGGGGTTCCTGACCGAGGGCAGCGCCGTGCTCGCCGCGCAGGGCGACGCATCGGTCGGCATCCAGACCACGCTGCATTACACGTCCGAGCTCGACAACCCGGCGAACAAGGAGTTCGTCGCCGCGTGGAAGGCGAAGTTCCACGACGCCCCGGCGGTGTACGCGGTCCAGGGCTGGGACGCGGCGAGCGTGCTGAACCGCGCGCTCGCGGTGACCACCGCGCTCGACGGCGACAGCCTGTCCAAGGCGATGGGGTCGGTCGGCACGATCGAGGACAGCCCGCGCGGGCCGTGGAGCTTCGACGGCCAGTCGCCGAAGCAGAAGATGTACCTGCGCAAGGTCGAGAAGCGCGGCGCGGACTACGTCAACGTCGTGGTCGCCGACCTCGGAGAGACGCCCCCGGTGGCCTGATCGCGGGTGCCCGCGGGTGCCCGCGGGGCCGGCCGGTGCCCGCGGCGCTCGCAGCCCGGATCGGCCGATCTCGCCTCTGGCAGCACCCTGACCCAGCCATGCCCGCCTGGCTCGACGCGCACTTCATCGACCTGCTCAACGGGCTCGCGATGGGCGCGCTGCTGTTCATCCTCGCGGTCGGCCTGTCGCTGATCTTCGGCATGATGGACGTGCTCAACCTCGCGCACGGGGTGCTGTTCCTCGCCGGGGCGTACGCCCTGTGGTGGATCGGCGGCGCGGCGCCGAGCTGGCCGGCGTTCCTCGCCGCGCTGGGGGTCGCCGGCGCGGCCGGCGCGGCGGCGGGCAGCGGGCTCGCGCTGGCAGTGGAGCGGCTGGCGCGGCGCTCGCACCTCGACCAGGCGCTGCTCACGCTCGGCATCGCGCTGATCGCCGCCGACGCGCTGTCGATCGCGTTCGGCGACGACGTCCACGCGATCGACCCGCCGCCCGGGCTCGCCGCCAGCGTCGCGGTGCTCGGCAAGCCCTACCCGATCTACCGCCTGGCCCTGATCGGCCTGGGCGCGGCGCTCGCCGCGGCGCTGCACCTGGTGGTCGAGCGCACCTCGCTGGGCGCGCTGATCCGCGCGACCGTCAGCGATCGCGAGATGGTCGCCGCGGTCGGCGTCGACGACCGCAAGGTCAAGCTCGGCGTGTTCGCGGCCGGCTCGGCGCTCGCGGCCGTGGCCGGCGTGCTCGGCGCCCCGGTGTTCAGCCCGGGGCCGCGGCTCGATGGCACGGCGCTGATCCTCGCGCTCGTCGTGGTGGTGATCGGCGGGCTGGGCTCGGTGCGCGGCGCGCTGCTCGGCGCGCTGGTGATCGGCGAGATCGAGTCGCTCGGCCGCGGCGTGCTGTCGGACCTGGCGTCGTTCGTGCTGTTCGGCGCGCTCGCGGCCGTGCTGATCGTGCGGCCGCGCGGGCTGTTCGCGGCGCCGACCGGGGCCCGGTCATGACCGCGCCCGGCGAGCGGCCGCCCCGGGGCGCGCGCCGCGCGGTCGTGGTCGCGCTGATCGCGCTCGCGGCGGCCCCGCTCGTGCTCGGGACCTACGGCTCGGCCACGCTGGCGCGGCTGCTGGCGTTCGCGCTGCTCGCCGCCAGCGCCGACCTGCTGGTCGGGACCACCGGCCTGCCGACGCTCGGCCACAGCGCGTACTTCGGCGCCGGCGCATACGCCGCGGGCTGGGTCGCGCGCCACGTGGCGCCGAGCGCGCCGGTGATGCTCGCCGCGGCGGCCGGCGTGAGCGCGGTCGTCGCGGTGATCGCCGGCAGCGTCGCGGTGCGCGCGCGCGGCGTGTTCTTCCTGATGCTGACCCTGGCGATCGGCGAGATCGTCGAGCAGGCGGCGCAGAGCTGGCACAGCGTGACCGGCGGCTCCGATGGGCTGTACGGGATCCCGGCGACCCGGCTCGCCGGCCTCACGCTGAGCGACGCCGGCGCGTTCTGCTGGTACGCGCTCGCCGTGTTCGTCGCCGGGATGGCGGTGCTCCGCGGCGTGGCCCGGTCTCCGCTCGGCGCCGCGTTGCGCGGGATCCGCGACAACGAGCCGCGGATGCGCGCGCTGGGCTACCGGACCTATCACTACAAGCTGGCCGCGTTCGTGATCGCAGGGAGCGTGGCCGGCGTCGCCGGCGTGGTGTTCGCCGGGCAGCAGCGGCTGGTCACCCCGGCGGACCTCGGGTTCACCGCGTCGGCGCCGGTGCTGCTCGCGGTGATCATCGGCGGCGAGGCCACCGCGTGGGGGCCGTGCCTGGGCGCCGCGATCGTCGTGGCGCTGCGCGACGTGCTCGGGCCGAGCCTGGGCGGCCACGGCGCGCTGTTGCTCGGCGCGGTGTTCGTCGTGGTCGTGTTCGCGATGCCGGGCGGCCTGGCGCGCATCGCCGGCCGGATCACCGTGGCGTCCGACCGCGCCGCCGGAGGACCGCCGTGACCGCGCCGAGCCCGCCGGCGATCCTGTCGTGCGCGGGCCTGGTGCGCACGTTCGGCGCGCTGCGCGCGGTCGACGGCGTCGAGCTCACCCTGCCGGTCGGCGCCCGGCACGCGCTGATCGGCCCCAACGGCGCGGGCAAGAGCACGCTGTTCCAGCTGCTCGCCGGCGGCCTGGCGCCCACGGCCGGGCGGGTGTGGCTCGCCGGCCGCGACGTCACCCGGGTGTCGGATGCCGGGCGGGCCCGGCTCGGGATCGGCCAGACCTTCCAGCACTCGAGCCTGTTCCCGTCGATGACCGCGGCCGAGAACGTCGCGCTCGCCGCCGAGCGCGTGGTCGGCCGGCCGTGGTCGCCGTGGCCTCGCCCGCGCCCGGCGCTGCGCGACCGCGTCGAGCAGCTGCTCGCCGACGTCGACCTCGCCGACCGCCGCGGCGTGCCGGTCGCGGCGCTGTCGCACGGCGAGTGCCGGCAGCTCGAGCTCGCGGTCGCGCTCGCCACCGCGCCGTGCGTGCTGCTGCTCGACGAGCCGGCCGCCGGGATGTCGCCGGCCGAGAGCGAGCGGTTCGCCGCGCTGGTCCACCGGCTGCCCGCCGAGCTCGCGATCCTGTTCGTCGAGCACGACCTCGACCTGGTGTTCCGGCTCGCGACCCGGGTCACCGTGCTCCACCTCGGCAAGGTGCTGCTGTCCGGTGCGCCGGAGGAGGTGCGCCAGAGCCCCGCGGTCCAGGAGGCGTACCTGGGCACGGGCCGGCGCGAGGACCTGTTCCTCACCGATCCCGGCGAGGCCGGCCCGTTCCGACGATCGGCGCGACGCCCGCGCGGGGAAGGCATGACGGCGACGACCGGCGCGCTGGAGGTCCACGGCCTGCGCTCGGGCTACTGGCAGGGCACCGTGCTGCACGGGGTCGACCTCGCCGTGCCGCGCGGCCGGATCCTCGCGCTGCTCGGGCGCAACGGCGTCGGCAAGACCACGCTGGTGATGACGATCATGGGCCTGGTGCCGCCGAGCCGCGGCCGGGTCGAGCTCGACGGCCGCGATCTGGCCGGCCGGCGGCCCGACGAGATCGCCCGCGCCGGGATCGCCCTCGTCCCGCAGGGCCGGCGGATCTGGCCGACGCTCACCGTGCACGAGCACCTCGATCTGGCCGGCCGCCACGCCCGCCGGACCGGCCGCGCGCGCAGCCCCGACGAGCTCTACCAGCAGCTGCCGCGGCTCGCCGAGCGCCGCCACCAGCTCGCCGGCCAGATGTCGGGCGGCGAGCAGCAGATGCTCGCGATCGCCCGCGCGCTGGTCACCGGCCCGTCGGTCGTGCTGCTCGACGAGCCGTCGGAGGGCCTCGCGCCGCGCGTCGTCGACCAGATCGGCGAGATGATCGCGGCGATCGCCGGCGGCGGCGTCGCGGTGCTGCTGGTCGAGCAGGACCTCCACCTGGCGTTCGGCGTCGCCGAGCAGATCGCGGTGATGGCCAAGGGCGCGATCGTCCACCGGAGCGACACGGCGGCGTTCCGCCGCGATCCCGCCACCGCGCGGCGCCTGCTCGGCATCGAGGCCTAGCTCCCCTGTGGCCATCTCGTAATGGCCGTTAACATGTCAGCCAGTGTGAGCCGGCCGGCAGCTCCCGGCCCGCCTGATCTGACAGGCAACGCATGCTTGACCGATTGGCCGGTCAGGGCGGAACGTAGGTGCGATCTCAGAAGGGTAACAACATGAAGCTCGACATCAACGGCACGGTTCGAGAGGTCGATGCGCCCCCGGAGATGCCGCTCCTGTGGGTGATCCGCGACCTGCTCGGGTTCACCGGGACCAAGTTCGGCTGCGGCATGGCCCAGTGCGGCGCCTGCACCGTGCACCTCGACGGCCAGCCGGTGAGGTCGTGCGTGACCCCGGTCTCGACGGTCGGAGCCAGAAAGGTCCGGACCATTGAGGGCATCTCGCCGGACGGCTCGCACCCGGTCCAGCGCGCGTGGGCCCAGGCCGACGTCGTGCAGTGCGGCTACTGCCAGTCCGGCCAGATCATGTCCGCGGTCGCGCTGCTCGAGCAGGTGCCCGATCCGTCCGACGCGGACATCGACGCCGCGCTGTCGGGCAACATCTGTCGCTGCGGCACGTACGTCCGGATCCGCGAGGCCGTGCACCTGGCCGCCAGGCTCCAGCGCGGAGGTGCCAGGTGACGCTCACCCGGCGAGACCTGCTCCGCACCAGCGCCGCGTCGGCGGCGGGCCTGGTCATCGCGTTCCACGTGCCGCGCGGCCTGCGCGCCGTGCACGCGGCCCCGGCTGGGGCCCCGGCCGCGCCCGCGCTGCCGCCGGCCAGCGCGTTCCTCCGGATCGGCACCGACGACTCGGTGACCGTCCTGCTCGCGCACTCGGAGATGGGCCAGGGCAGCTGGACCGGCCTGGCGCTGATGGTCGCCGAGGAGCTCGACTGCGACTGGTCGAAGGTCCGCTGCGAGCACGCGCCCAACGCGCCGGTCTACGCCCACCCCGGGTTCGGCGTCCAGATGACCGGTGGTTCATCGACGACCAACAGCGAATTCGTGCGCTACCGCACGGTCGGCGCCACCGCCAGGGACATGCTGGTCCGCGCCGCCGCGGCGCGCTGGAAGGTGCCGGCGTCGACCATCCGCGTCGCCAGCGGCGTGCTGATCCACGGCAAGGACCAGCTGTCGTTTGGCAAGGTCGCCCAGGACGCGATGAAGCTCGCGCCGCCCAAGGCCGTCCAGCTCAAGGATCCCAGGGACTGGAAGCTGATCGGCACCAAGGTCCACCGGCTCGACACCCCCGAGAAGATCACCGGCAAGGCCCAGTTCGGGATCGACGTCCAGTTCCCGGGGCTGCGCACCGCCGTGGTCGCTCGTCCGCCGGCGTTCGGCGCCAAGCTCGCGAAGTTCGACCCGAGCGCCGCGCTCAAGGTGCCTGGCGTCGAGAAGGTCGTGCCGACCGGCAACGGCGTGGCGGTGGTCGCCAACCACTTCTGGGCCGCCAGGCTCGGCCGCGACGCGCTCCACATCGAGTGGACCCCGCCCGAGGGCGGCGGCGTCGACACCGTCAAGCAGATGGCCGAGTTCCACGCCCTGGCCCGGAACCCCGGCGACGTCGTCGAGAAGGGCCAGCGCGGGCAGATCGACGCCGCGCTCGCCGCGGCCAGGACCAAGCTGGTCGCGGACTACGAGTTCCCGTACCTCGCCCACGCGGCGATGGAGCCGCTCAACTGCGCGGTGAAGATCGACGGCGACCGGGTCGAGATCTGGACCGGCACGCAGTTCCAGTTCGGCGACCAGATGGCGGCGGCCCACATCCTGGGCATCCCGCCGGAGAAGGCCGCGGAGAAGGTCACGATCCACACCATGTTCCTCGGCGGCGGCTTCGGCCGGCGCGCCAGCTCGCACTCCGACTTCGTGGCCGAGGCAGTGATCGTCGCCAAGGCCGCCGGGGTCCCGGTCAAGGTCGTGTGGACCCGCGAGGACGACATGCACGGCGGCTACTACCGTCCGGCGTACGTCCACCGCATCCAGGTCGGCCTCGACGACAAGGGCCGCCCCGTCGCGTGGGACCACGTCGTGGTCGGCCAGTCGATCATGGCCGGCACGCCGTTCGAGCCCATGATGGTCAAGCACGGTGTCGATCCGACCTCGGTCGAGGGCCTGGCCGAGTCGCCGTACCTCGAGAGCACCGGCGCGCTGCGCGTCACGCTGCACACGCCCAAGACCCCGATCCCGGTCCTGTGGTGGCGCTCGGTCGGCAACACCCACACCGCGTTCGCGATGGAGTGCATGATCGACGAGGCCGCCCATGCCTCGGGTCAGGATCCCCTGGCCTATCGCCTCGGGCTGCTCAAGGAGAAGCCGCGACACGCCGCCCTGCTGCAGCTCGCCGCCGACAAGGCCGGGTGGAGCAGCCCGCCGCCCGCCGGGCGCGCACGCGGCATGGCCGTCCACGAGTCGTTCGGCAGCATCGTCGCCCAGATCGCCGAGGTCTCGGTCGATCAGGGCCGGATCCGGGTCCACCGCGTCACCGCCGCGGTCGACTGCGGCCTCGCGGTCAACCCGCTCGCCGTCGAGGCCCAGGTCCAGGGCTCGGTCGCCTACGGCCTGTCCGCGGCGCTCTACGGCAAGCTCACATTTGCCGGCGGCGCGGTCCAGGAGAGCAACTTCCACGACTACCCCGTCGTCCGCATGTACGACATGCCCGAGGTCGAGGTCCACATCATGCCGAGCAAGGCGACGATGGGCGGCATCGGCGAGCCGGCGACCGCGCCGATCGCGCCGGCCGTCGCCAACGCCGTGTTCGCGCTGACCAGGCAGCGGCTGCGCACGCTGCCGCTCAAGCTCGCCTAGTCCGAGACAAGGTCCGAGACAAGGATCAAGGTTCCATGAAGCGATCAGCTCTCTGTCTCCTCGTCCTGCCCGCCGTGCTGTGGGCGTGCGGTGCGCGCTCGCCGTCGACGGCCTCCGGCTCCGGCACCGGCCCGAACGCCGAGACCGGGCTCGCGGCGTTCGAGACCGTGCGCAGCGTGCTGCAGCATGCGCGCTGTCAGAACTGCCACCCGCGCGGCGACACGCCGCTGCAAGGCGACGACGGCCGCCCCCACAACCAGAACGTCCTGCGCGGCCCCGACGGCCACGGCATGGTCGGCGAGCGCTGCACCACCTGCCACGGCCCGATGAACCCGCCCGACAGCTACGGCGAGCACACCCCGCCCGGCGTGGCGACCGGCTGGCGGATGCCCAAGCCCGAGCAGCGCCTCGTGTTCGTCGGCGTCGCCCCGGGCGCGCTGTGCGAGCAGGTCAAGGACCCGGCGCGCAACGGCGGCAAGAACATGGCCGCGCTGCGCGAGCACCTCGACGATCCGCTCGTCACCTGGGCGTGGAACCCCGGCGTCGGCCGCAAGCCGCCCCCGGTGTCGCGCCAGGCGTTCCTCGACGCCTGGACCACGTGGGCCAACGCCGGCGCGCCCTGTCCGAAGTAGCGAGGAGCCGCCGACCCGCCCGTGATGCGCACGATATGCGAGATCAGTGCGCGGCTCGTGACGCCGGACCGTCCGGCGTTCAGCTGGAGCAACACGACCGAATTTCCGGCGGGGTTCCCGATGCTGGTCGTCCCGGCCTTCTCC
>JBGQCL010000342.1:0-13001 GCA_041495365.1 Kofleriaceae bacterium
CGCCGACGCCGACGCCGCACGCCGCACCGCCGACGCCGCACGCCGCACCGCCGACGCCGCCGAGGCCGCACGCCGACGCCGCACGCCGCTCACCGCCCCCGCCGACGCCGCACGCCGACGCCGCACGCCGCACCGCCGACGCCGCACGCCGCACCGCCGACGCCGCACGCCGACGCCGCACGCCGAAGGCCGCACCGCCGACGCCGCACGCCGAAGGCCCGCCCCGCCGACGCCGCACGCCGAAGGCCGCCCCGCCGACGCCGCACGCCGAAGGCCGCCCGCCGACGCCGCTCACCGCCCCGCCGAGGCCGCACGCCGCTCACCGCCCCGCCGAGGCCGCACGCCGAAGGCGCCCGCCGACGCCGCACGCCGAGCCGTTGGCGCCGCGGTGCCGGCGGCGGACTCGCTGCATCCGGCTCCGGTCCGCTGCCGACCCAGCGCGCGGCCGCGGCCATGCGACCGCTCGCGGAGTCCATCCGATCGCAGGTGCGCGCGAGGATCGCGCCATCGCCGGCCTGGCGCAGCACGGTGTTGCGGGTCCTCAGTCCCTGCGCGGTGGCGAGATAGTCCAGCCGCGGGTTGAACACCCCGCGGTCGAGGAACCGGCGGCGATCGGCCGGCGCGCCGCGCGGCAGTGCCAGATCCAGTGAACGCTCGGGCTTCACGTCGCGAACAGGTGCGAGAACAGCCGCGCGAGCCACGACCGCTGCGACTGGTGGCGCGCCCCGGTCTGATCGACGAGACGCTCGAGCTCCGCGCGGTCGAGCCAGATCTGGTCGTCGGCGTCGCACCGCGCGACACGAGCGCCGCCCATCGCGACCGGGTGCATCGGCCGCCGGCACGTCGGGCAGGTCATCACCGCGGGCCGGGACCGGCGGACCGCGGCGGCGCGCGACCGCCGGGCGGTCATCACGTCGCGGATCACCTCGTCGGAGATATCCGGTGCGAGCACGCGCAGCCGGCGCTCGAGCTCGCCGGCCGCGAGCTGCACCCCGGCGCACCGCGGGCAGCGCCAGATGTCGCGCCGGCCGCGGCGCAACAGCTCGACGCCGCAGTGCGGACAGGCCGGGGGGCGATCGCGGTAGGCCACGGCGTTGAGCTTGTACCGGCTCACGCGGCGCGGGCATTCCCGCGCCCGCGCACGGGGAGGGCCGGGGTAACGTGCGGCATGGCCATCCAGCGTAGCGAGACGGGGGATGGGGACCCCGACGGCTCCGCCAGCGGGGCGGGCGGCAGAGGCCCCGGGGAGATCCCCGAGACCACCGTGGTGGCGCCCCCATCGACCCCCGACGAGGCCGCTCCCGGGTCCCGGCCGCCCCGCGCGATGCCCGCGGTGCTGGCGGGCCGCTACCGGCTCGGCCGCCGGATCGGCAAGGGCGGCATGGGCGAGGTGATCGCCGCGCGCGACGAGCAGGTCGGCCGCGACGTCGCGATCAAGCGGATGCGAGCCGCCGCACCGGGCGAGCGGGCGATCCGGCGGTTCCTGCGCGAGGCGTCGATCCAGGGCCGCCTGGAGCACCCCGCGATCGTCCCGGTCCACGAGCTCGGCAGCGACGACGACGGCCTGCCGTTCTTCGTGATGAAGAAGCTGTCGGGCATCACGCTCGGCAAGATCCTCGCCGACCCGGCGACCCGCACCCGGATCGGGCTGCAGCGCATCCTGCGCGCGTTCGTCGAGGTCTGCCTCGCGATCGAGCTCGCTCACGTCCGCGGCATCGTCCACCGCGATCTCAAGCCCGACAACATCCTGCTCGGCGACTTCGGCGAGGTCTACATCCTCGACTGGGGCGTCGCCAAGATCCTCGGCGAGAATGACCGCGGCGAGCTCGCCGACCTGCACAGCGGCGACCACCACGCGACCCGGGCCGGCACGGCGATCGGGACGCCCGGGTACATGGCGCCCGAGCAGGCGCACGGGCTACCCGATGTCGACGGCCGCGCCGACATCTACGCGCTCGGCTGCGTGCTGTTCGAGATCCTGACCGGCGAGCCGCTGCATCCACACCCCGCCGTGCCCGGCGACACCACGCAGCAAACCACCGCCGAGCTCGACCCGCAGCCGTCGCCGCGCGCCGCGGCCCGCGGCATCCCGCCCGAGCTCGACGCGCTGTGCGCCGCGGCGACCGCACCCGAGCGGGCCCTGCGGATCGCGACCGCGCGCGAGCTCGGCGACCGCGTGCAGCGCTTCCTCGACGGCGATCGCGATCTCGCGCGCCGGCGCGACCTCGCGCGCGATCACCTCGCCCGCGCCCAGGCGGCGTTCGGCGGCGGCGACACCGAGGACCTGCGCCGCGCCGCCATGCGCGAGGCCGCCGCCGCGCTGGCGCTCGACCCGGCGCTCGACGGCGCCGCCGCGCTGGTCGGTCGCCTGATGCTCGACCCGCCGCGCACCACGCCGCGCGAGGTCGACGAGGCGATCGCCGCCGACGAGGTCGGCACCGCCCAGGCCGACGCGCGCGCCGGCATGTGGGCGCTGATCGCGTGCTTCGCGTTCGCGCCGCTGCTGTGGTGGATCACGCCGCCCGGCGCGCACGCGCTGATCGCGTTCCTCGGCGTGCTGGTGCTCGAGATCGCGATCTACCTGGTCGCCTACCACGGCTCGCGGCCGCGCCCCGGCCTGGTCATCGTCGGCAACGTCGTGATGATCGCGACCATCGCCCGGATGTTCTCGCCGATCCTGGTCGCGCCCGGCGTCGCCGCGGTGCTCGCGCTGGCGATGGTCGTCACCCCGCGGCTCTCGGTGCTCGGCTCGGCGCCGTCGATCGGCGCGCTGTTCGTCACCGGCGCGATCGCCCCGCTGATCCTCGAGCGGCTCGGCGCGATCCGCCACACGATCTCGATCGATCCCGCCGGCGTCCACCTCCACGCCCCGCGATCGGCGGCGCCGAGGGCCCCACGCTGCTGGTCGCCGCGCTGTACACCGCGGGCCTGATCATCGGCACCTGCTGGATGGCCCACTCGATGCGGACCCGCGCGCGGGCGGCCCACCGCCACCTCCACCTCCAGGCCTGGCAGCTGCGCCAGCTCGTGCCGCGCTGACCGCCCGCTCGACCCGATGCGGCCCGCGCAGATCGACGTCGATCACGTGGTCGTCAAGCGCCAGTAGCAAAACGCTGCACACACCGGTTCGGCTCGGTGATGCGCGGTACAGCGTGCGACGCCGTGAGACCGTTCGCGATGCGTGCACGCGGCATCTCGACACCGACCGTGTGGTAGCAACGCCGGATCGCCCATGCTACGGAAGCGTCGCCCCATCGAAGTCGGCCCCATGCGAGCGACCCTGCCTATCTTCCTCGCCCCCGGCCTCGCCCCCGGCCTCGCCCCCGGCCTCGCCCTCGGCCTCGCCCTCGTCGCGTGCGCGCCCCACCGGCCGGTCGCCCCGACCCCGGAGCCCGCGCCGCGCGCCGGTGGTCTGCCGGCGTCGCTGCCCACGGTGGGCGCGGTCCTGATGGAGCCCCGCGCGGGCAAGCCGGTGACCGCGCGCTCGCTCGCCGGGATCGGCCTCGATCCCGAGGCGCTCGATGTCACCGTCGACCCGTGCGACGACTTCTACCAGTTCGCGTGCGGCGGCTGGATCGAGCGCACCGAGATCGCCGCCGACAAGCCGGACGCGGATCGCAGCTTCGTCGAGATCGAGGACCGCAACCTGCAGTACGAGCACGCCCTGCTGGAGCAGGCGCGCACCCGCGCCGGCGCCGACCCGGCCGCCCAGCAGCTCGGCACGTTCTACGGCTCGTGCATGGACGAGGAGACGATCGCCCGCGCCGGCCTCGCCCCGCTCCACCCGCTGCTCGCCGCGATCGACCGGATCAAGGACGTCCGCTCGCTGACCGGCGCGCTCTCCGCGCTCGACGCCGCCGGGTTCTCCGGGCTGTTCGTGCTGGCGCCGGTCCAGGACGCCGCCAGCGCCCGCACCGTGATCGCCGGCATCGACCAGGGCGGCCTCGGCCTGCCCGACCGCGACTACTACCTCAGCGCCGACGACCAGACCCGCAGCGTGCTCACCGCGTACCAGAGCTATGTCGAGGGCGTGCTCGCCGCGCTCGGTCACAAGCTGGCGCGCCAGGAGGCGGCCGACGTCGTCGCGCTGGAGACCGAGATCGCCCGGATCTCGCGCGACAAGGTCGCCCGCCGCGATCCCAGGGCCAGCTACCACAAGATCGATCGCGCCGGCGTGGCCCGCGCGATGCCGCGGCTGGACTGGGACGCGTTCTGGGCGGCGGTCGGGCTGCGCGACGTCCGGAGCGTCACGGTGACCTCGCCCGACCTGCTCGCCGGCCTCGACCGCCTGCTCGGCGCGACCCGCCCCGAGGTCTGGCGGTCGTACCTGGCGTTCCACGTCGCCGACGACGCTGCACCGCTGCTGACCCGACCGCTCGAGGACCTGCGGTTCAAGTTCACCTCGGCGCTGACCGGCCAGCCCGAGCAGTCGCCGCGCTGGAAGCGGTGTGTCAACCAGACCGTCGGCGCGCTCGGCGACCTGGTCGGCCAGGTGTTCGTGCGCGAGCGGTTCGGCGCCGACGCCCGGGGCGCCGCCGAGGACCAGGTGTTCGCGATCGTCACCGCGATGATGGCCAACCTCGACGCCGTGCCGTGGATGGACGGCACCACCCGCGCCCGCGCCCGCGACAAGCTCTACGCGATGACCTACCAGATCGGCTACCCGGATCGCTGGCGGACCTACGGGTTCAAGCTCGACGCCAGGACCTGGGCCGCCAACGCGCTCGCCGCCCGCCGCGCCGAGCGCACCCGCCAGCTCGCCAAGATCGACAAGCCGGTCGACCGCGGCGACTGGGAGATGGCCGCGCCGCAGGTCAACGCGTACTACGACCCGCAGCTCAACGGCATGGTGTTCCCCGCAGGCATCCTCCAGCCGCCGTTCTACAGCCTGCGCGCGTCGCTGCCGGTCAACCTCGGCGGGATCGGCGTCGTGGTCGGCCACGAGCTGACCCACGGGTTCGACGACCAGGGCGCGCAGTACGACGCCGCCGGCAACCTGGTCAACTGGTGGCAGCCCGACACCGAGCACCAGTTCCAGCAGCGCACCCGGTGCGTGATCGACCAGTACAGCGGCTACGAGGTCAGCGGCGGCACGCACCTGAGCGGCGCCAACACGGTCGGGGAGAACATCGCCGACATCGGCGGCGTCAAGCTCGCGCTCGCGGCGCTCCACCAGCTGCGCAGCGCGGCGCCCGACACCGTGGTCGCCGGCGGCTTCACCGAGGACCAGCAGTTCTTCCTCGGGTTCGGCCAGGCGTGGTGCGCCAAGGCGCGGCCCGACTACGAGCGGCTGCTCGCGATGGTCGACGTCCATGCGCCGCCGCGCTGGCGGGTCAACGGCGCGCTGTCGGCCACCCCCGAATTTGCCAAGGCATTCCGCTGCAAGGCCGGCTCGAAGATGGTCCCCGCGCAGCAGTGTGTCATCTGGTAGCGGTATAGTTTTCGCCTCGTGCTCGCGACCCAGATCCGGCAGAAAGACAGCGTCTTCTACTTCTGTGCCTATCCGGCGGAGGACATCCTCGACAAGGTCCGCTTCATCAGCCGGTTCTACGCCGAGGGCGAGCCCAGCCTCGCCGGCGAGGCCGTCGAGGAGGGCGACGAGGTCGCCGCGTTCATCTCCCGGATCGAGGCCACCGACGCCGCGTTCCAGCGCCAGCTGTCGCGCGCCAAGGTCACCACCATCAAGAACTTCTACGAGACCGCGGCGAGCCAGCCGCCGATCCCCGGCACCGTGCTGCTGTTCACCGAGGAGCGGCTGCAGTTCGACCCGGTCAAGCCGTTCACCAACGTCGGCAACCTGACCGAGCCCGACGGCAAGTACCTGATCATCGACGGCCAGCACCGGCTCGCCGCGCTGCACTTCTACCGCCGCCAGCACCCCGAGGACGCCGCCACCATCCACGTCCCGTGCGTGATCTTCGACGGCAAGAGCGAGGACTTCGCGACCGAGATGTTCGTGATCATCAACTCGACGCCGACCCGGATCAACAGGAGCCACCTGGTCGACCTCTACGAGAAGGTCTCGTGGGCCGCCCCCGACAAGAAGTTCGCGGCGCGCGTGGTCGACCAGCTCTACCGCGAGCACGACAGCCCGCTGCGCTACAAGATCAACCGGCTCGGCGGCCGCAGCAAGCAGGCGAAGTGGATCCTCCAGGCCGAGCTGTTCAACGAGATCCACCGCTGGGCCACCGCCGACTGGAAGAAGCTCCAGAAGAAGTCGAATCTGCAGCGCGAGGCCGAGCGGTTCTACGAGATCGTGCGCGACTTCCTGCGCGCTGCCGAGAAGGCGTGGGGCGACGCGTGGGGCCACCCGGGGTACATGGTGACCCGGCCGGTCACGCTCAAGGCGCTGCTCCGCGTGTGCGCCGACCTCGCCGGCGAGGACGCCGACCCCAGCGACCGGGTCAAGCGCTGGGCGCGCCGGCTCGCCCCGTGGACCGATCTCGCCCGGCAGTTCCGCGTCGAGGGCTTCTACGAGCGGTTCCCCGCCAAGGGCCAGGTCGAGCGCGTCGCCCGCATCCACCGCGAGCTCGCGCGCGCCGCCGGCATCGAGCGCCGGGGCAAGACCGACGAGGACGAGGAATAGACAAGGAGTAGACGAGGCGTGGACGACTCGATCTACTTCACCTGGCCCGACCGGCGGTTCGCCTACGACTGCCGCGGCTGCGCCGCGTGCTGCAAGGGCCACGGCATCGGCATCGACGTCGCCGGCGGCCAGCTCGTCCAGCTGCTCGCCCGCCGCCCGGCGCTCGCGGCATTCCTGCGCCGCCGCGGCGACGCGATCACCGCGTTCAACCCGCGCGACCGCTGCTGGTTCCTCGACGACGGCGGCCTGTGCCGGATCGAGGTCGAGGACGGCCGCGCCGCCAAGCCCGCGTCGTGCCGGCTGTTCCCGTTCAACCGCGTGTTCCGGCTCGGCGCCTTCACCATCGTCGACTACAACAGCGTGATCTGCCCGCTGCGCGTCGCCGACGACGGCGCCGGCATCCCCCACGCCGACGTCGCCGCCGAGATCGCCCAGATCGCCGACCCGGCTGTCGTCGCCACCCCGCTCCCCGCCCGCGACCCCGACGCCGAGGGCCTCGCGTTCGTCACCGCCGAGCGCCCGATCGCCGCCGCGGTGTTCGCCGCCCCCGGCGACCTCGCCGCCGCCTGGGCCGCCCAGGCCGATCCCTCGGCCGTCGATCCCACGGGGGGCTTTGCCCCCCGCCCCGCCGGCGGAGCCGGCCCCGTACCCACCCCCCATCTCGCTTCGCTCGACCGCGAGCGCGAGGCGGCCTCCGCCGCCTTCACCGCCGTCCTCGGCACCCCCTGGCAGCCGCCCTCGCTCCCCACGCTCACCGCTGCCGGCTGGCTCACCCCCTCGCTCCGCTTCAACGAGCTCTACGGCCCGCGCCAGTACGCCCCGCGCCCCCGCATGCCTCCCGTCCTCGCCCGCATGTGGCTCGCCTGGCTTGGCTTCGCCGCGCTCGGCGAGCAGCTCGCCGGCCGCCCGCTCGGCCTCCAGGAGCTCACCACCCTGTGGTCCGAGCAGGCCCCGCTGATGCACGCCGTCGCGCGCTGGACCGAGCCCCCGGCCCTCCAGCCCGGCCCGATCGAGCTGCCCGGCGCCGACCCCGGCGGCATCGTCCGCTCGCTCGCCCAGGCCTGTCTCGACAACCGCAAGCCGCGCCGGTCCCTCGGCGATCTCGTCGCCCGCCTCCCCGCCGACCCCGCCACCCGCGTCACCGCCCTCAAGGCCGCCGAGGCGATCCTGCGCACCGCCTTCGCCGCCCGGTAGCCGACATCGTCCCCGGTCGACGGCTCATGCCGCGGACTTGACGTTCTCGCGAATGATCCGCGGATGGCGAGCAGCGATGCGCAGCCGCGCGATCGCAGGACCATCCGGCTGCCTTCGGCCCTGCTCCCAGTTGCGGAGCGTGTGGACGCTGATCCCCATCGCGGCCGACAACCAGCTGACGGCTACTACGTAGCAAGATCGGCACTGGCGATGCGCTCGACATGGGCAGTGAGCGAATCGCCATCGTCTCGCGGGCGGCTACGCGCCGACGCGGACGACGCCGCCGGTGGTCAGGTCGAGCGAGTAGTGCTGGCTGCCGTCGAGCACGAGGTCGGCGGTGTGGTCGGCGTGGAACGTGATCTGGGCGTGGATGTCGAACGTCGCCTCGGAGTCGTGGTGGGTGCCGGACACCTGGGCGTGGGCGGACAGGTCGAAGCTCGCCGAGCCGTCGATGATCTGGCGCTGCTGGGTGGCGATCCGGATCGCGTTGTACGCGGCGCTGGCGTCGAACGCGTAGGTCGCCGTCGCGCCCGGGCGGAAGATCGAGCGGATCGTGGCGTCGAACGAGAACGTGCTGGTGCCGGAGAACGTGGCGGTGGCCGATTGCAGGCCGGTGATCGACCACGAGCCGTTGCGCGACACGCTGGCGTCGACCGCGGCGGTGGTGAGGTCGCCGGACCACGCGACGTCGACGCTGGCCTGATCGGTGAGGGGGCCGCACGCGCCGACCGCACCCGCGACGGTCTTGCACACGATGGCGTAGCTGTAGTCGACGCCGAGCCGGGTGCCGTGGAAGTGGCCGTCGCCCATGACGGTGAAGCCGGCCGGCATGGCGCCCTGCGCGATGGTCACGCTGTCGGCCATCGAGCCGACGTCGCCGCCTCCGCCGCCGGTGGCGGTGGTCGAGGCGATGGCCTGCGCGGTGTCGTCGTACTGCGCGCGGGTCGGGGGGCTCGACGACGAGCACGCGGCGAAGGACAGGACCAGGGGAAGCAAGGTGATGCGGTTCATGGGATACCTCGCACCCTGGCACAGCAAGCCGTGGACCAGGGGGTGCGCCGGCGGATCGCGAGGGGTGTCGCCGGGATGCAAGGGGTGGGGCGACACCTACCTCGGCGCACCCACACGCGGAGCGTGGGGAAACCCCACGACTGATGGATCGGCCCACGCCGGCGGCTACGGCGGCGGCGGCGGCTGCCACACCCAGGTGAGGACATCGTCGCCGTCGGTCGCGGCGTTGGTCCGCTCATCGAGCCAGCGCGGCAGGTCGGGCGGGGCCAGGGGCAGGGTCCACAGCGCGAGGAAGCGCGGGCCGGACTGGGCGAACCGGCGGGCGGTCGGCGAGATCGCCTGGAGGTCCTGCGCGGTGGCGTGATCCGGCAGCTCCCAGCGCGCGCCGGTCGCGGTCTCGACCGCGGCGAGGTGCTTGTTGACCGACTCGCCGATGATCAGGCTCCCGTCGCGGCTGACCTGGGGCGACCGGCTCGACGGCGGCAGCAGCGGCGTGACCGGCGCGCCGGGGACGAGCGAGCTGTGCACCACGGCGTGATCGGCGAGCTCGAGCAGCGCACCGCCGTCACACGGCTCGATCCCGACGATGCGCTGGCGGGCGCGGGCGATCTCGACCGCGCCGGCCGCCGCGCTCGCCCCGCCTGACCCGCCGGCGGCGGACCCGGAGCCGGCGAGGGCGGCGCTGGCGGAGCCGGCGGTCGGCGCGGCCCCGGCGGGCCGGGGGCTGTCGCCGATCCCGGTCGGGTCCCAGAGCAGCAGCCGATCGTCGATCGCGAGGACGACGCGGCCGGCGCGATCGCCGGCGAGGCCCCAGCTGGCGCCGAGCGTGACGCGGGTCCGGGCCAGCGCGCCGGTGGCGACGTCGCCCCGCACGAGCTCGCCGCGCTCGGACAGCGCCGCGAAGCCGGTCGCGCCGAGCCGGACCGCACCCTGGACCCCGCCGTCGAGCTTGAGCAGCTCGCGCGGCGGCTCGGTGCCGGTGACCGTGAACAGCCGGGTCTCGGTGGCGATCAGCACGACGTCGTGGGCCAGCAGGCGCGCCGTGACGATCGGCCCGCGCGCGAGGCGCTGGATGCCGGCGGTGTTCTTGCGCAGCAGCGCGAGCGAGCTGTCCTGGGCGCGATCGAGCACGAGCACGCGGCCGTCGTCGGGGTCGAGGTCGACGACCAGGGGTATGCCGTGCGCGTCGTACGACAGCGGCGTCGTTGCGCCGGTGCGGACGTCGTACCACTGCCACGCCGGGCTGTACTGGGGCCAGATCAGCAGGGTGTCGTCGTCGACGAACGCCACCGGCGTGCCGGACGTGACGGGGACCACCGCGGGGAGGCCGTCGGCGAGCTCGAAGCCGACGATCATCCCGGCGCCGACCGCGACGATGCGCGACGCGCCGGGCCGCGCGGCGATCCGCAGGTCGCGCAGCGGGGTCGGCAGGTGGAGCTCGCCGGCGATCGCGTCGCCGAAGAAGTGCAGCATGCCGTCGTTGCCGGGGATGACGAGCAGGTCGGGGCCGGCCTCGACCATCCACACGGTGAAGCTGGGCAGCGCGAGCCGCTCCCATGGCCGCTTGCCGTTCCACGCCAGGATCTTGCCGGACGTGATGTAGGCGTCGAGCTCGCGGCCGCGGAACGCGATGCCGACCGCGCGCTGCGGCAGGTACGGCTTGAGGTCGAGCTCGGTCCACACCGGCTGCGGAGACAGCGTGCAGACCGCGATCTGGTCGGCGGTGAGCACGCCGAGCTGACCGGACCGCGATCCGATCAGCGACGTCGCGCGGCCGGGGTGGCGGGTCAGCTCGCGGCCGTCGGGGTCGAGCACGGCGACGCCCTGCTTGTCGCCGGCCGCGATCCAGCTGCCGTCGCCGGCGATCTGCAGCTCGTCGGCGGCGTGGCCCGGCCACAGCGGCCGCGCGGTGCGGCTCGCGATGTCGAGCAGGCCGACCGCGCCGCGGGCGTCGTGGAACACCACGCGGTCGCCGGCCGCGGTCGCGACGGCGAACCGGATCGGCTCGACGGCGATCGGCTGGACCGCCCCGGTGAACGGATCGAACAGCTCGGGAGCCGCCGAGCCGGGCATGACCAGCACCGCCTTGCCGGCCCACAGCGCCCGCACGCCGCGCTCGCAGCGCCGGGTCGCCACCTGCCGCCGGCGCTCGACGTCCCAGACCTGGACCAACCCGTCGAGCGAGACCTGGAGCAGGAACCGCGCGTCGGCCGACAGCTCGGCGATCATCGTCGGCGCGCGGCTGCTCGGGATCGCCCATGCCGCGCCGCGCATCACGGCGGCCTGGGCCACGGCACGCGCCTCGCCGAGCCGGCTCGAGCCGGCGGGCAGCTGCTTGAGCACGGCGAGCGCGTGGGTCGGGTCAGCCTCGAGCACGCCCCGCGCGTGCATCACGACCAGCTGATCGGCGCGGCGGGCGGCGTCGTCGCGGGCGGTCTCTGCGGCGCGCTGGCCGGCGGCGGCGGCGATCCGCGCGGCGTCGGCGATGTCGCGCTCCTGGACGATGCGGTGCACGGCGATCCACGCGACGACGGCGACCGCGGCGAGCGCCAGGGCGGCGACGCCGAGCGACCCGCGGTGACGGCGCGCGAACCGGGCGAACCGCTGGGCCGGCGTGTAGCGGTGGGCGGCGACCAGCTGACCGGACAGGAACCGCCGGACGTCCTCGCCGAGCGCGCCGGCGTCGGGGTAGCGCCCCGCCGGATCGAACGCCAGCGCCTTGCCGACGATCGCGACCAGCTCGGGCGGCGCGCCGGGCGCGACGGCGTCGACCGGCGTGACCGCCTTGCTGCCGGTCCTGGCGATCACCTCGGTGGCGCTGTTCCCCGAGTGCGGCGGCGCGCCGGCGAGCAGCTGGTACAGCGTCGCGCCGAGCGCGTAGACGTCGCCGCGCGGATCGAGCGCCTCGCCGCGCGCCTGCTCGGGCGCCATGAACCCCGGCGTCCCGAACACCGAGCCGATCTGGGTGTGCAGGCTGTCGCTCGCGATCGGGGGCGCCGTGCCGGTCGCGTCGTCGTCCTCGCCGATCACCTTGGCGAGGCCCCAGTCGATCACGACGGTCTCGCCGAGATCGCCGAGCAGGATGTTCGACGGCTTGAGGTCGCGGTGGATCACGCCGCGGCGATGGGCGTGGGCGATCGCGTCGATCGCCGACAGCACGGCGGGCAGCAGGGTGAGCCGCTCGCCGAGCCCGGTGGCGCGCGCCATCAGCTGGTCGAGCGGCCGGCCCGACACCCGCCGCATCACGTAGAACGGCCGGCCGTCGGCGGTGACGCCCGCGTCGTACAGCGGGACGATCGACGGATGCTCCAGCCGCGCGGTCAGCTGGACCTCGCGCGTGAACCGCCGCGCGATGCCGGGCTCGCCGTGCGGCAGGACCTCCTTGAGCGCGACCGTGCGGCCGAGGTGGACGTCGAACGCCTCGACGACGCGCCCCATCCCGCCGCGGCCGAGCTCGGCGCCCAGCCGGTAGCGCTCGATCGGTACCCCGTGGGTTGCAACCGGCGCGCTGTCCGGTGGATCGACCGACGGCTCGGCGGCGACCGTGTCCTCCATCGCGCTACACCCCATCGCGCTACACCCCATCGCGCTACACCCCATCGCGCTACACCCCATCGCGGCGCGAACCTGCGGGGCGACGCGGCCTGGCTCTGTCGGTGGCGCGGCCATGATACGGGACCAGGCCGGGACTAGTCGATGTCCCAGTCGATGTCCGAGATGCTGGGATCGTCGCGGATGTTGACCGCGCGGGTCCGCTCGTCGTGCGACGGGCCGTGGTGGCGAGTGCGATCCATCGCGGCGCCGCCCGCGATGCGGGACAGCCGGGTCGCCTCGTCGGAATCCCGGTGGTCCTCGAACAGCGCGTCGGTGCCCGGCTCGGTGGTCGGCGCGGCCGCCAGGAACCGCGGCGGAAAGTCGTCGAGGGGCCGGGTCATCTCGTCGATCCCGCGGTCGATCTCGTGGTCGAGCGCGTGGTCGATCTCGCGGTCGAGCGCGAGGTCGGGATCGTGTCCGTCGCCCGGGGCGACCGAACCGACATGGGACAGCCGGGTCGGCTCGTCGGGCGTGGCCTGGATCATGCTCGGCCGCGGCAGCGGGGGCTTACCCGGCCGGCCCGCCGCCGGCTGCATCGCGCTCGGTCGCCCCGCCGCCGGCTGCATCGCGCTCGGCCGCCCCGCCGCCGGCTGCATCGCGCTCGGCCGCCCCGCCG
>JBGQCL010000343.1:0-12973 GCA_041495365.1 Kofleriaceae bacterium
AGCGCTACGCGCACAGGAGACGCGCTCAGGAGACGCGCTCAGGAGACGCGCTCAGGCGCCGCCCTGCATCACCGTGCCGGTCGGCGACCGCGAGTCCTGCAGCACCGGCACGAACGTGAACGGCGCGTTGAACACCTCGAACAGCCCGTGGGTGATCTTGCGCGCCGGCTCGGAGCGGCCGCCGAGCAGCCAGTCGAACAGGCCCTGGGCGTTGAGCGACACGCCGAGGTAGAGGTTCTGGTGGTGCTGGTAGTCGGGCAGCATGCGCGACGGCGGATCGGGCTTGTAGCCGCGCGTCCCGAACCCCGCGGCGACGTCGACGAACCGGGTCCAGCCGCCCCACGACTGGTCGCGCAGCGCGCGGATCGCGCCGAGGTGGAGCGCGAGCAGGTAGGTCTCGCCCGAGTAGTCCTCGGCGATGTTGACGTTGCCGCCGTCGAGCTGCCTGCGGTACTCGACGCTCGGCCAGTACTCGACCCGGTAGTCGAACAGCTCGTCGAGCCGCGGCCACAGCGAGAACGCGGCCGCGGCCAGCGCGCCGAGCGTGTCGCCGGTGGCGTCGCTGAACGAGAACTCGTAGAAGTAGCCGTCCTTGACCTCGACGCCGAGGAACAGTAGCTCGCTGAGCGCGGTTGCCGCGAGCGTCGACGACACGCGGTCGTAACCGCCCCACTGGTTCAGCAGCTCGGTGCCGGCGCGAGCCAGGCTCATCGTCGCCCACGCGTGCCCGAACTTGTCGGCGCCACCGGCGTAGGTCTCCAGCCCGAGCCACCCGTCGCCGCCCCACTTGAACTGGTTCAGCGGCCTGTGCTTGCGGTACCACGCGAAATAGGTCCACGTCGTGAAGCCGACGTAGATCCCGCCGAGCGTCAGCGCCGCGGCGATCTTGTGATCGCCGGACGGGGCATCGATCGCGGGATCGTTCGCGGGATCGTTCGCGGGATCGTTCGCGGGCCCTTTCACGGCCGGGTTCGCGGCCTCGTTCGCGGGTTCACTGCGATCCGTGATCGGCGAGGTACCCTGATCCACCCAGGGCGTGGGTGCGGCAGCCGGATCATAGTGCGGATCCGGAGTGGCCGGCTGTGCGGCCACGGGCCGCTGCAACCACGCGATCAGCAACGCCGCTGCCGCGAACCCGCGCACGGGACGCCTCATGTCATAGGGGCTGGGTGAAGACAAGGTCCAGGTCCTCAATATACTGAGGGGGGGTATTTTCGGTCACGCTCCAGGTGGCAACGTGCGTCAACCAACTTGAGTTAGGCCGCGAAGCATAATAGTTTGCGTCGATTACTAGGCCTTGGACCATCGCGGTTAATTTTTGGTTGTGTCCCGCGGTGCCCCAGGTCTCTTAGCCACATCGATAGCCTTCCGTGAAAACTCGACTCGACTGTCAGGCAATTTTTGGCGCGGGCCTCGCACCTGGGGTGCAAGGATGACGGTCCACGTTCTCTGGGTGATCGTCCACTCACTGGCCGTGGTGGTGTTCGTGAACCGGTACATCGCCGGCATCATCCTGCGGCTGTCCCGGGGCAAGAACTGGGATGAGACGCGGGACGACTACGAGCCGACCGTCACCGCCGTGATCCCGATGTTCAACGAGGGGTCGGCGATCAAGGAGACCCTGCAGAGCGTGATCGACTCGGTCTACCCGGCGAGCAAGCTCAACGTGATCTGCGTCGACGACTGTTCCTCCGACGACAGCTACGAGCATGCGCGCCAGGTCGCCAAGAAGTCGGGCGGCCGGCTGAAGGTGCTCCGGAACCGAACCAACCTCGGCAAGCGCCGGTCGATCATCCGGGCGACCCGCGAGGCCGACAGCGAGATCATCGTCTCGGTCGACTCCGACGTCGTGGTCGATCCGGATGCCGTGCACCAGCTCGTGCGCCGGTTCACCGACGAGCGGATCGCCGCGGTCGGCGGCTGGGTCGACGTCCGCAACAAGCAGGACAACTGGCTGACCCGCATGCAGGTGGTGAAGTACTGGTACTCGTACTTCTTCCTCAAGAACCTCGAGTGGGGGTTCCGCCGCGTGATGTGCCTGTCGGGCTGCCTCACCGCGTACCGCCGGCGCGTGCTGGTCGAGCTCGAGCCCGTGCTGGAGCACCGCTCGGTGCTCGGCGTGCCGATCAAGTACGGCGAGGACCGCTTCCTGACCCGCCAGATCGTCAAGGCGGGCTACCTCACGACGATGACGCTCGAGGCGCGCTGCTGCACGTTCGTGCCGTCGACGCTGTCGGCCTACTTCTCGCAGCAGCTGCGCTGGCGGCGGTCGAACATCATCGACTACACCGGCGGGTTCAGCCACGTGTGGCGGCTCAACCCGGTGCTCGCGATCCACTTCTTCTCGCTGTTCGCCCTGCTGCTGGTCTACCCGATCGCGGTGGTGCGCGCGCTGGCGGCCCACAAGTTCTTCCCCGCGCTGGTGCTCCACACCGAGGCGGTGGTGTTCTTCGGCATGCTGTACCGCTGGCGCAACCGCAAGCTGCCCCGCGCCGAGCGGGTCGGTCCGCTCGCGTTCATCCCGCTGTCGCTGCTGATGCCGGTGACCTACGCGCTGCTGACGCCGCTCGCGCTGTTCACGCTCGACACCGCGAGCTGGGAGACCCGCAACCACGAGGAGACCGCGCTCGAGCCGGTCGAGCCGGCCCGCGACGCGATCACCGCCGAGATCCGCGTGGGTGAACCCGCGCCCGCGGTGGCGCGTGCTCGATCGCACGCCCAGCTGCCTGCAGCCTGACCCGCGCGTGGTAAGGAACCATGGAAATGCAACCTCGATCGAGTCGCGCCCCCCGGTTGTGGATCGCGCTGCAGCCGTCGATCGTCCGGGTGTACAAGGCAGCGGGCCTGGTCGCGCTGACCGCGATCCTCGTCGGGCTGGTCGGGTTCCTGATCGTGAACATCTTCTACTTCTTCGATCACACCTGGGTCCGCCCGGTCGTGCTGTCGCCCAACCACCAGAAGGTCGTCGAGGCGTCGAACCAGCTCGCCGACGCCAAGACCCGGGCGAGCCGGCTGTCCGGCGAGCTCGGCACGCTCGAGGAGTCGCTCGCCTCCAACGAGCGCACGCTCACCGATGACGAGCGGTTCCTCGCCGAGATCGGCAGCGCGGCCGATGCGCCGAAGACGGCCGAGCAGTGGCTGCTCCGCCGCGAGGTCGAGAAGGCCCGGCTCGACAAGGACAACAAGGTCGGTCTGCGCGCGCCGGTCGGCCTGCAGATCGAGCAGCAGAAGCACCTGATCACGGATCAGGACGCGGTGGTCAACCGGCTCGCCCAGTCGCCGTACCTCAAGGCGATCGAGAACAAGGTCACGCTCGCGTTCGTCGCCAACCAGAACCTGCGCAACATCAAGCTCGGCACGCCGCTGTACGGCTGCATCTGGGGCCTGGTGTGGTGCCACAAGGTCGGCACCGTGAAGGCCGTGCTCGACGGCGAGGTCCAGGACATCCACCCGCACGACGAGAGCATCCACCGCGGCGTGATGCTGGAGGTCGACGTCACCGAGTGGGGCGCGAGCGAGACCGTGCTGTTCGCCGGCGCCAAGCCGCTCTGGTTCCTGTGATGTCGATCTCGATGTCGCTGTCGATCTCGATCTGATCCCAGGCAGGCAGGCAGGCAGCAAGCAGACGCGCGGGGTCGTCGATTGCTCCGGGTCCGGGTCCGGGCCCGCGGGCCCGCGGGCGCGCCGGACGCCTTCCCATGGGGAAATCAGCGCCCGGGCGGCCGCGTGGGCATGGCGCAATTCGCTGCGGGCGATCACGGCACCCGATCCGCCGATCTCGATAGCTTGCGCTGGGTTATACGCAGGTACGCGCGTGCGCCGGCCGCGGGCGCCGCGGCGGCGGCGCAGGAATTGTCGGCACGACGCGCGTCGCTCGCCGATCTGACGGTTGCCTCATGTACTATGGGCCCGTCTGGGGACTCGACAACATGTCGTTGCAGGGGACGCAAGTCTGCAGAGCTTCCGCGGAGGCAAACATCGCTTATGAGTGATCAGGACAAGACTCGTGCGGGTGGGGGACCGCCAGGTCCGCCACCGGCCGCCGGCAGCAACGGCGGCGGCGCTCCGAAATCCCCCGAAGTCGTCAGTCGGCCCGGCGATCAGACCGTGGTCGCATCGGGGACGGGCGGCATGGCGCAGCCGCCGTTGAAGGGACGCACGATCGTCGGCGTGGCGGCCAGCCAGTTCGGCCTGACCCCGCGCGAGCAGCCCAGGCCGCCGACCTCGACGGCCGCGGGCACGCCGCCGCCCGGCTCGACGCCCGCCGTGCTGCAGCTACAGACCGTGGCGCCGCCGGCGGCCAGCACGACGCACGCCCGGCCCCGGCCGCGGACCACGTCGAGCGCACCGTCGGTGCGGCAGTCGGCGTGGGACACGTTCGACAGCGCGGGGTTCGATACCTCGGGCACGACCGGGGTACACGCCAGCAGCGCCGCGCCGCACCCGGGCGTCCGGATCAATCAGTACGAGATGATCAAGATGATCGGCGAGGGCGGGATGGGCAGCGTGTTCCTCGCCCGCGATCTCCGGCTCGGCCGCCGCGTCGCGATCAAGTTCCTGCAGTCCAACCAGCCCGAGCTGACCCAGCGGTTCCTGGTCGAGGCGCGCACCACCGCGCGCTGCCAGCACGACAACATCGTCGTGATCTACGAGGTCGGCGAGCACAACGGCGCGCCGTACATCGTGCTCGAGTTCCTGAGCGGCAAGCCGCTGACCCACCTGACCGAGAACGGCCAGAAGCTGCCGTACACGCGGGCGGTCGAGATCATGGCCTCGGTGCTGCGCGCGCTGCAGTGCGCCCACGAGCACGGCATCGTCCACCGCGACCTCAAGCCCGACAACATCTTCATCACCGAGGCCGGCACGATCAAGGTGCTCGACTTCGGCATCGCGAAGGTGATGCAGCAGTCGCAGCAGGACGCCGGCGCCGAGAAGCCCGGCCAGGTCCGGATGCCGAGCCCGCTCGAGCTCGCGACCGGTACCAACACCAGCCTGACCCGGGTCGGCACGATCATGGGCACGCTGAAGTACATGTCGCCCGAGCAGTGGGGCATCGGGGTCGAGATCGATCACCTCACCGACGTCTGGGCGTGCGGCATCCTCCTGCACCGCATGATCTGCGGGCGCCACCCGCTGCACCCGCTCGACGGCAACCAGCTCGTGGTCACCGCGATGCTCGAGCTGCCGATGCCGTCGATGGCCGAGGCCGCGCCGAGCGACGTCCCGCGCGAGCTGATCCAGATCGTCGACCGCTGCCTGCTCAAGAACAAGGAGCAGCGCTGGCAGTCGGCGGCCGATCTGCTGTCGGCGCTCGAGATGTTCCAGCCCGGCCGCCGCACCGGGGCGATCAAGATCGACCAGAGCCCGTACGTCGGGCTGTCGTCGTTCCAGGAAGGCAACGCCGACACGTTCTTCGGCCGCGACCGCGAGATCGCGGCGATGGTGACCCGGATCCGCGACCGGCCGCTGATGGCGGTGGTCGGCAGCTCGGGCGTCGGCAAGTCGTCGTTCGTCCGCGCCGGCCTGGTCCCCGCGCTCAAGCGCTCCGGCGAGACCTGGGAGACCCTGGTGATCCGCCCCGGCCGCAAGCCGCTCGAGGCGCTCGCCGCCACGATCGCGCCGATGGTCTCGACCGCGGCCAACCTCGCCGACGAACTCGACGAGCAGAAGAAGCTGGTCGACACGCTCGGCCGCGAGCCCGGCCACCTCGGCCACGTGCTCCGGCTGCGCGCCCGGCGCGACAACCGCCACCTGCTGGTGTTCGTCGACCAGTTCGAGGAGCTCTACACGCTGTGCCCCGATCCGGCCGAGCGCGCCGCGTTCACCGCGTGCTTGTCGGCGGTCGCCGACGACGCGACCAGCCCGCTGCGCGTCGTGCTGTCGATCCGCAGCGACTTCCTCGATCGCGTCGCCGAGGACCAGCAGTTCGTCAGCGAGCTGTCGCAGGGCCTGTTCTTCCTCGGCGCGCCCAGCCGCGAGGGCCTGCGCGACGCGATCACCCAGCCCGCGGAGATGGCCGGGTTCCGGTTCGAGCGCGGCGACGTCGTCGAGGACATGCTCAACCACCTCGAGACCACACCCGGCGCGCTGCCGCTGCTCCAGTTCACCGCCGCCCGGCTGTGGGAGACCCGCGACGTCGCGCGCCGGCTGCTGACCTACCAGAGCTACACCGCGATGGGCGGGGTCGCCGGCGCGCTCGCCAGCCACGCCGACCGCGTGGTCGTGGACATCGGCCCGCAGAAGACCCCGCTGGTCCGTGCCCTGCTGCTCCGGCTGGTCACCGCCGAGCGCACCCGCGCGATCGTCCCGGTCGCCGAGCTGCGCGAGCTGTCGCGCGAGGTCGGCGAGGTCCAGCGGCTGATCGATCAGATGGTCGACGCCCGCCTGCTCGTCGTCCAGAACCTCGAGGGCGGCAAGGGCTCGACCGTCGAGATCGTCCACGAATCGCTGGTCTCCGGCTGGCCGTCGCTGCGGCGCTGGCTCGACGAGAACCAGGATGACGCCGCGCTGGTCGACCAGCTGCGGGTCGCCGCCCGCCAGTGGCAGGTCAAGAAGTTCGACGTCGGCCTGCTGTGGCGCGGCGACTCGGCGGCCGAGGCGCGCAAGTTCCGCGCCCGCTACAAGGGCCCGCTGTCCGACGTCGAGCGCGGCTTCCTCGATGCCGTGATCCACTACGACGCCGCGCAGACCCGCCGCCGGCGCACCGCGATCATCGCCGGGTTCAGCACGCTGTCGGCGGTGGTGGTCGCGATGATGATCCTGCTCGTCGTGGTCCAGAAGTCGCGCACCGCGGCCAAGGAGAAGGAGGCCGAGGCGATCGTCGCCAAGTCGACCGCCGAGGACCGGCTCAACGAGAAGATCAAGGCCGACCAGGAGAAGGCCAAGGCCGAGACCGCCAGGACCGCCGCCGAGAAGCGCGAGGGCGTGGCGAACGTCAAGCTCGGTGAGTCTGAGGAGGAGCTGCGGCAGAACAACATCCAGCTCACCGACGAGCGCGATCGCGCCAATGACAACGCGACGCTCGCCGACCACGCGCGGGGCCTTGCCGAGACCAACGAGCGCAAGGCCAAGAAGGCCGAGGAAGACGCCCTCGGGGCGCGCGACGAGAGCATGCGCGCCAATCGCCGGCTGCAGGAGGCGCTCGACAAGGAGCGCAAGCGCATCGAAGACCTCGAGAACCAGTCGGGCAGCAAGCCCGTTCCCACCCTCCCCAAATAGGAGCGACCGTGATCAAGGCCCTCGCTGTTGGGCTCGGCCTCGTGCTGGGCGCCGGAGTTGTGCACGCGCAACCGAAACGCGCTCCCAAGCGCAAGCCGCCGGCGGCGGCCCCGAATACCGATCCACAGCCGGCCGCGACGCCTGCGACCCCCGACCCCAGGCCGGCGAACGGCAGCTCGGGCTCGCCGACCACCGCGCCGGTGGCACCCGCGCCGGCGCCGACGCCCGCGGCGGCCCCGCCGAGCCCCGCCGCGCCGGCCGTGCCGTCACCCGCCGGTGCCGCCGGCGGACGCACCAAGCCGGCGCCGATGAAGACCGACGAGAAGGCCGCCGCCAACGAGGCGCTGCAGCGCCACGCCGCCTACAAGACGGTGTCGAAGTCCGACGAGGACTGCGCGCTGCGGGCGTTCCACGCCGGCATCGACCTCTACAACAACGGCCTGTTCCTCCAGGCGGTCCAGCGCTACCGCGAAGCGCTCAAGTGCTGGGACCACCCCGGCATCCACTACAACCTCGCGCTCGCGCTGATCAACCTCGACCAGCCGGTCGGCGTCTACGAGGAGCTCAACAAGGCGGTCATGTTCGGCGCCGAGCCGCTCACCAACCAGGACAAGTTCGACCATGCCAAGGAGTACCTCAAGCTGGTCGCCGGGCAGCTCGCCGACATCGAGGTGTCATGCGAGAAGCCCGGCGCCAAGGTCGCGGTCGACGGCAAGGACGTGTTCGTCGCGCCGGGCAGCTACAAGGCCAAGGTCCGGGTCGGCAAGCACACGTTCTACGGCGAGAAGGAGGGCTACAACGCCCGGGTCACCGCGCCGTTCATCGGCCCCGGTGAGACCTTCCGGATCGAGCTCAAGCTGTACACCGCCGAGGAGCTGACCCGGTACCGCCGGCGGTGGGACAAGACCTGGATGCCGTACACCGTGATCGGCGCCGGCGCGCTGGTCGGACTGATCGGCGGCGGGCTGGAGCTGTCGGCGAGCTCGACCTACAAGGACCTCAACACCTCGGTCGCCAAGTGCAACGCGCCCACGCAGGGCTGCACCGTGAAGGACAACCAGAACCTGGTCGACATGCGCAACAGCGGCGACACCAAGCGAACGCTCGGCTACGTCGGCTACGGCGTCGCCGGGGCCGCGATCGCGACCGGGGCGTTGCTGGCGTTCCTCAACCGCCGCACGCCGTACCAGATCCGCCCCGAGGACCGCGACGAGGAAGAGATCAAGCGGCAGGACAAGGCGTCTGCGATTTCGTTCACACCGGTGGTGTCTCCCGGGATGACGGGCGCGCTGGTTCAGGGACACTTCTAGGAGACTTCAACCATGGACTTTATTACCCGACAATTCGGACTGCTGTGCCTCGGCGCGCTCGCGGCGGCGCTCACCGCGTGTCCCTCGAACGACGTCACGCTGTGCGAGAAGGCCGGCATCCTGTGCCCGTCCGGCACGCACTGCGCCGGCATCGAGGCGGTCTGCATTCAGGACAGCAACCTGTGCGGCGACGGGAAAACGGATCCGGGCGAGGTGTGCGACGACGGCAACACCCAGGACGGCGACACCTGCTCGAAGGACTGCAAGTCCGACCTCAGCTGTGGCAACAAGATCGTCGACATCGGCGCCAAGGTGCCCGAGCAGTGCGACGATGGCCCCAACAACGGACAGATCGGCAGCTCGTGCTCGGCGACCTGTCAGCTGGTGAAATGCGGCAACGGCGTCGTCGAGCAAGGTGAGCAATGCGACGACAGCAACGTCATGTCCGGCGACGGCTGCTCGTCGACCTGTCAGAACGAGTTCTGCGGCAACGGACACATCGACAAGGAGGCCGGCGAGGTCTGCGACGACGGTGACAAGAACGGCACGCCAAACGACCCGTGCAGCGCGAACTGCCGCTCGAACCTGAGCTGCAACAACGGGATCGTGGATCCGGGAGAGGAGTGCGACCACGGCAAGCTCGGCGACGGGAATCCGACGGGCAACGACAACGCGAATGACTGTCGCGCCGATTGCCAGTTCAACCAGTGCGGTGACGGCCTCGAGGACAAGCAGTCCGGACAGCGCCACGAGGAGTGCGATGCCGGCCACCTCACGGAGGACAGCTTCCACCAGCTGGTCCCGGTTCCCACCGAGGCCCCGGACTGCAACATCGACTGCACGGCGCCGAGCTGCGGCGACGGCAACGTCAACCGCCACTTCAAGCCCGATGGGACGCACACCGAGCAGTGCGACAGCGGCAAGGTCAACGGGGTCAACCAGAACCAGGACACCGCGGTGTGCACCAGTACGTGCCAGCTCAACGTGTGCGGCGACGGGCACCCGTGGGCCGGCATCGAGGCGTGCGACGACGGCGGCGTCAACACCAACAACTGCAACGCGAACTGCACCAAGCCGACGTGCGGCGATGGCCTGGTCAATGCGGCGTTCGTGCCGACGGGCGCCCCTGGCCCCGAGCAGTGCGACAACGGCACGGTCAACAACGTCAACCAGAACCAGGACAGCGCCGCGTGCACCTCGAAGTGCCAAGTCAACGTGTGTGGGGACAATAACGTCCTCGCGGGCGTCGAGCAGTGCGACCCCGGGAAGGATGCCCTCGGCCACGTGCAGGACACCTCCGCGTGTGATCACGACTGCACGCTCCCGGTGTGCGGCGACGGCATCGTCAACGACAAGGCCGGTGAGGCCTGCGACGATGGCGTCAAGAACGGCACCGCCGCCAGCCCCAACCACTGCAACCAGTTCTGCCAGATCAACACGTGCGGCAACGGCGTCCTCGATCCGGGCGAGGACTGCGACGCCGGCAGCAACGGAGTGAAGACCAACAGCGCGGCCTGCGACAGCAACTGCACGTTCGCGACGTGCGGCGACAACTTCACCAACCCGGTCGCCGGCGAGGCCTGCGACGAAGGCGCCGCCAACGGCACCCTCGCCGGCCCCACCCACTGCAACCAGTTCTGCCAGTTCAACTCCTGCGGCGACGGCATCCTGGAGCCGGGCGAGCAGTGCGACGACGGCACCACCAGTGGGACCAACAACAACCATGCCGGCGCCCGCTGCAACGCCACGTGCCAGTTCAACGTGTGCGGCGACAGCGACAAGCTGGAGGGCGTCGAGGCATGCGACCCCGGGCACGACGCCCAGGGCAACCCGAAGGACACTCCCGCGTGCGACCGCGACTGCACGCTGCCGGTGTGCGGTGACGGAGTGCCCAACACCCTCGCCGGCGAGCAGTGCGACGACGGCGTCCATAACGGGGAGCCGGGTCACTGCAACCGGCAATGCAAGTCGATCGCGTGCGGCAACGGCGTGATCGACGTCGGCGAGGAATGCGACGACGGCGTCAATGGCGTCCAGACCAACAGCGCCCGGTGCAACGCCGACTGCACGTTCGCGCGGTGCGGCGACGGCAAGGTCAATCCCCAGTTCAAGCCCGACGGTGTGCACGTGGAGGTCTGCGACAAGCTCGATCTGAACACCGGTGCCCCGCTCAACGGGGTGCCGTGTGACTACGGCGATCCGAACTGCACGCGCTGCAACGCGACGTGCACCGGCGACGTCAACCCGGGCGGCCCGTTCTGCGGCGACGGGCTCCAGCAGACCGGTGAGCAGTGCGATCCGACGACCGGACCGGCCCTGACCCTGCCGTCGCCGCTGGCAAGGGCCGACTCGGCGACCTGTGACATCGATTGCACGCCGGTGACCTGCGGCGACGGCCACCTCAACGCCGTCGCCCTCGAGACCTGCGACGACGGGAACCTGAGCGCGTGCGGGACGTGCCCCTCGATCACCGCCACCGACTGCCGCGGCGCGACGCCGATCACGCCCACGCAAGCGACGAGCACGATCATCACCACCACCGGCGACCTGATCGGGGACCTCGACACCCTCAAGCTCGACGATGGATTCGGCAAGACGATCATGTTGGAGTTCGACCTCGGCGGGCTGCAGGACCAGAACAGCGTCCCCGTCTCGTTCGCCCAGGCACCCGCGACCGACGCCGCGACGATCGCGAGCCGCATGGTCGACGCGATCAACACCAAGGCCCCGGTCGGCTTCCTCATCACGGCCAGCGTGCCGATGGGCGGCACCACCGTGACCCTGACCCACAGCCGCAAGAGCTTGTTCGGCAACACGCCGATCACGGTCACCGGCCTGATCGGGACCGCCACCGGCTTCACGTTCAGCGCCTCGCCGCCCAGGATGGCCGGGGGCCTCGCCGGAGACTGTGTGACGGGCACCGGCTGCGTGTTCGCGGACGACTGCAAGTCGGGGGTATGCAACCCCACGACCCACCAGTGCCAGTAGGCGCGGCGCACGGCGTGGTCAGCTGCACGGCGGCGGTGGTAAGAACGCCGCCATGCAGCTCTCTTCGCTGAAGGTCATCGTCACCGGGGCCGCCCAGGGCATGGGCGCCCACTTCGCGCGCCGGCTCGCCGAGGCCGGCGCACAGGTCGCCGCCGGCGACGTCAAGGAGGACGGCCTGGCCGCGCTCGCGGAGTCGACCCGCGGGCTGGCCGGCAAGGTCCACACCCGCAAGCTCGACGTCGCCAGCGAGGCCGAGGTCGGCGAGTTCGTCGACTGGGCGGCCGGCGCGATGGGCGGGCTCAACGCCCTGATCAACAACGCCGGGATCCTGCGCGATGGCCTGCTGGTCAAGAAGGACCGCACCACCGGCCAGGTCAGCAAGCTGACCCGCGAGCAGTGGGACGCGGTGATCGGCGTCAACCTGACCGGCGCGACGTTCATGGTGCGCGACACCGTCGCGAAGATGGCGGCGACCGATCAGCGGCCCGGCGTGATCGTCAACATGTCGTCGATCGCGCGCCACGGCAACCGCGGCCAGTCGAACTACGTGTCGGCCAAGGCGGCGCTCGCGGCCAACACGGTGACCTGGGCGCGCGAGTTCGCGCCGTTCGGCGTCCGGGTCGGCGGCGTCGCGCCCGGCATGATCGAGACCCCGATGACCCAGGGCATGAACCAGAAGGCGCGCGACGCGCTGATCGCCGCGATCCCGGTCGGCCGGATCGGCGCGCCCGAGGACATCTGGCTCGCGGTCAAGTTCGTGCTCGAGTGCGACTACTTCAGCGGGGAAACGATCGACGTCCACGGTGGTCTGGCGATGTAGCCGGCGCGGCGGGCCCGGGCGCGACCCCGGCGAGCTGGGCCACATCGATCACGTGATCGTCCCGGCCGTCGTCGGACAGCGCGACCGCGCGCTCGATCGCGGCCTCGAGCTCGCGCACGTTGCCCGGCCACGGCGCGGCGGACAGCCAGGCGAGCGCCGCGTCGGTGAGCGCGGTGCGGCGCGGCGAGCGCGCGACGAACCGGGCGACCAGCGCCGGGATGTCCTCGGCGCGCTCGCGCAGCGGCGGCACGGCGATCGCGATCACCGCGATCGCGTAGAACAGGTCGGGTCGCAGCCGGCCGCGCGCGGTGTGCCGGGTCGTCGCGATCACCCGCGTGCCGTCCGCGCCGGCCGGCCGCAGCTCGGGCGCGTCGAGCAGGTGGACCAGCGCCGCCTGGGCCTCGAACGGCAGCTCGAACAGCTCGTCGATCACCAGCGTGCCACCCGCGGCATCGCGGAACAGCGCGTGGGCCTGCGCGGCGGCCTTGCCGGCGAGCAGCGCGTCGCCGAGCGCGGCGCTGCCGATCGCGAGCAGCGGGCCCGCGCGGCGCACGCCGGAGGCGTGGATCCAGCGCGCCAGGCTGCGCTTGCCGGCGCCGCTCTCGCCGGTGATCAGCACGTGCGCGGACGATCGCGC
>JBGQCL010000344.1:0-12928 GCA_041495365.1 Kofleriaceae bacterium
CTACTGCGTGCAGGACTCGACCGCGCTGGCGATCCGCGTCGAGCACCGCTACAAGGGCATCCGCGCGCCGCACAAGCTCAAGGGCGCGGTCAGCGGCTGCATCCGCGAGTGCGCCGAGGCGCAGAGCAAGGACTTCGGGCTGATCGCCACCGAGCGGGGCTGGAACGTCTACGTGTGTGGCAACGGCGGCGCCAAGCCGCGGCACGCCGAGCTGCTCGCGGCCGACGTCGACGAGGACACCGCGATCCGGCTGATCGACCGCTACATCATGTTCTACGTGTCCACCGCCGATCGGCTGACCCGCACGTCGGTGTGGCTCGACAAGATGGCCGGCGGCATCGCCCACCTGCGCGACGTGATCGTGAACGACTCGCTGGGGGTCGCGGCCGACCTGGAGCGCCGGATGCAATATCTGGTCGACACCTACGCCTGCGAGTGGAAGGACGTGGTGAATGATCCGGCCAAGCGCGCGCAGTTCCGGCGGTTCGCGAACGACCCCGGGGGCGATGACGCGATCGCGTGCGTGGTCGAGCGCGGCCAGCGGCGGCCGGCAGGCGGCGACAGGCCTCCCGACACGCTCGCGAAGATCCGACGGCTGCCGGTCCTCCAGCGCAGCTTCGTCCGTCTGGCCTCGGTGCACGACGTGCCGGCCGACGGAGGGATCGCGGTGCGCTACGGCGACGCCCAGATCGCGATCTTCCGGGCCGCGCGCGAGTGGTACGCGACCCAGAACGAGTGCCCGCACGCGCACGAGATGGTGCTCGGCCGCAGCATCGTGGGCGACGCCAACGGCGCGCCGAAGATCGCCTGTCCGCTCCACAAGCGCACGTTCGACCTGCGCTCGGGGGCGTGCCTGTCGGCCGACGCGCCCGACATCATGACGTTTGCGGTCCGGGTCGAAGGCGACGACGTCTACGTCGAGCTGCCGCCCACCGACGAGCTGCGCGCCGCAGCGTGCAGCCACGGCGCGGCACAGGCCAGCTGAGGGTGCGAGGACAGCGATGACGACCACCACCAGCCCCGGTCATGCGGTCCGCGAGCCTGCGCCGCGGCTGCGCCTGCCGCTGCTCGACGACTACCTGCGCGAGCAGCAGGAGCTCACCGCGGTCGAGCGGTTCGCGCGGCGCCATGACGCGCCCGGCGAGCACGGCCGCTACCGCGATCTGCTTCCGGCGCGGCCGCCCGGGCCGGGTCAGCAGTACGCGTTCGAGGTCGACCTCGACGCGTGCACCAGCTGCAAGGCGTGCGTGACCGCGTGTCACAACCTCAACGGCCTCGATGACGGCGAGACCTGGCGCTCGGTGGGCCTGCTGCACGGCGGCAGCGTCGCGGCGCCGGTGCTGCAGGGGGTGACGACCGCGTGCCACCACTGCCTCGATCCGGCGTGCATGACGGGCTGCCCGGTCGGCGCGTACGTCAAGCACCCGGTCACCGGGATCGTCGAGCACCTCGATGATCAGTGCATCGGCTGCCAGTACTGCACGTTCACCTGTCCGTACGAGGTCCCGCAGTACAACGCGCGGCGCGGGATCGTACGCAAGTGCGATATGTGCAGCGGGAGGCTCGCGGGAGGCGAGGCGCCGGCCTGCGTGCAGGCCTGCCCCAGCGGGGCGATCGCGATCACCGTGATCGAGACCCGGCAGGCGGTGGAGGATGCCCAGGGCGACGCGTTCCTGCCCGGCGCGCCGTCGCCGGGGATCACGATCCCGACCACGGTCTACAAGACCGAGCGCGCGCTGCCGCGCAACCTGCTGCCCGCGGACTTCTACCGGGTGGCGCCGTCGCACCACCACGCGCCGCTCGTCGTCATGCTCGTGCTGACCCAGCTATCGGTCGGCGCGTTCGTGACCGACGCGATCGCCAGCCTCGCGCTCCCCGAGCACTCGCTGGCGACCCGGCAGCCGGCGCACTCGATCGTCGCGCTGGCGGTCGGACTGGCCGCGCTGGCAGCGAGCGTGTTCCACCTCGGCCGGCCGCGCTACGCATTTCGCGCGGTGCTCGGCCTGCGCACGTCCTGGATGAGCCGTGAGATCGTTGCGTTCGGGCTGTTCGCGGCTGCGGCGGTGGCGTACGCCGCGGCCTTGTTCTCGGGCTCGGGGATCGAGCGCGGCTTGCACGAGGCGCTGCGCTGGACGGTCGCCACGCTCGGCGTCGTCGGGATCGCATGCTCGGTGGCGATCTACGACGCGACCCGGCGGGCGTGGTGGACCGCGTCGATCACGGGCTTCAAGTTCTTCCTGACCGCCGCGGTGCTCGGCCTCGCGACGACGATCGTGACCAGCTCGGCGCACCGCGATCGCTCCGGCGTGGCAGCCACGCTGTCGTGCGCCGTCGCCCTGGTGAGCATGCTCAAGGCGGCCGGCGAGGCGACGCTGTTCCTCCACCTCGGCGACAAGCGCCACACCGCGCTCAAGCGCAGCGCGCTGCTCGCCGCGAACGATCTGCGCGGCTGGTCGGTGGCGCGGTTCGCCGCGCTCGCGCTCGGCGGCATCGCGCTGCCGCTGGCCAACGCCTCGCGCGGCTCGCTCGGCCTCGCGATCGCCAGCCTCGTGGTGCTCGCGCTCGGCGAGCTCGCCGAGCGGACGCTGTTCTTCGCCGCGTCGAGCTCGCCGGGCATGCCGGGAGCGCTGCGCTGATGGGCGTGCGCGACCTGGTGTCGCGGCTGGTCCGCCAGCGCCACGGCCCGCTGAGCGACGAGCTCGCGCGCACGCCCGGCGGGTTCGGCCTGGGGCAGGTGCCGCGTCGGCTGCGACCCGACGCGGTCACCAGCATGGTGTGTGGGTTCTGCTCGATCGGCTGCTCGCTCGACGTGCACGTGCGCGACGGGCGCGCGGTGAACCTGTCGGCCACGGCCGACTACCCGGTGAACGCCGGCGCGGCGTGCCCCAAGGGCTGGGAGGCGCTCGCGCCGCTCGGTGCGAAGGACCGGGCGACCACGCCGCTGGTGCGCGGTGCCGGCGGCGCGCTGGAGCCGACCGACTGGACCACGGCGATCGCCACGTTCGTCGCGCGGTTCCAGGCGATCCAGGCCAGGCACGGCGCCGAGGCGGTGGCGTTCCTGGGCACCGGCCAGATGCCGTCCGAGGAGCTCGCGCTGCTCGGCGCGCTCGCCAAGTTCGGGATGGGGATGGTCCACGGCGACGGCAACACCCGGCAGTGCATGGCGACCGCGGTGGTCGCGTACAAGCAAGCGTTCGGGTTCGACGCGCCGCCGTACACCTACGCGGATCTCGAGGCGTCCGACGTGCTGCTGTTCGTCGGCGCGAACCCGTGCGTCGCACACCCGGTCCTGTGGGGGCGGGTGTGCAGGAACCCGCATGACCCTGCGATCGTCGTGATCGATCCGCGGCGGACCGAGACCGCGATGGCGGCGACCGACCACCTCGCGGTGCGCCCGAAGTCGGATCTCGTGCTGTGCTACGGGCTCGCCCACTTGCTCGTGCAGCGCGGCTGGATCGACCACGCGTTCATCGCAGCCCACACCACCGGGTTCGAGGCGTTCGCGGCCCACGTCGCGGCGTTTCCGCTCGACCGCGTGGTGCAGGCGACCGGCCTCGCCGCGCGCGCGATCGAGCGGCTCGCCGAGCAGATCCACGGCGGCAAGCGGGTGTCGTTCTGGTGGACGATGGGCGTCAACCAGAGCCACGAGGGCGTGCGGCTCGCCCAGGCGCTGATCAACCTCGCGCTGATGACCGGCAACATCGGCCGGCCGGGCACCGGCGCCAACTCGATCACGGGGCAGTGCAATGCGATGGGCTCGCGGCTGTTTGCCAACACGACCAACCTGCTCGGCGGCCACGACTTCACCAGCGCGGCCGACTGCGCCAAGGTGGCCGGGAGTCTCGGGATCGACCCGGCGCGGATCCCGGCGCGGCCGAGCCTCGCCTACGACCAGATCCTCGAGGGCGTGGTGCGCGGGCGGATCCGCGGGCTGTGGATCGTCGCGACCAACACCGCCCACTCGTGGATCAACCAGGCCAACGTCGACGAGGTGCTCGGCCGGCTCGACTTCCTCGCCGTGCAGGACATGTACGCGACCACCGAGACCGCGCGCTACGCCCACCTCGTGCTCCCGGCGGCGGGGTGGGGCGAGAAGGACGGCACGTTCATCAACTCCGAGCGCCGGATCGGTCTGGTCAAGCGCGTGGCCCGCGCTCCGGGACAGGCGCTCGCGGACTTCTACATCTTCAAGCTGATCGCCGAGGCCTGGGGCTGCGGCGAGCTGTTCCGGCGCTGGTCATCCCCCGAGGAGGTGTTCCGGATCCTGGCCGAGCTCACGCGCGGTCAGCCGTGCGACATCACCGGGATCGCAGGCTACGACGAGCTCGAGGCGGCGCGCGGCGTGCAGTGGCCGCTACCTGCCGGCCGGCCATGCGCACCGCGCGAGGAGCGCCGGCTGTTCGCCGACGGCCGGTTCTTCCACCCCGACGGCAGGGCGCGGTTCGTGTTCGGCGAGCCCCAGCGCGTGCCCGAGCCGACCGACGCGGTCTACCCGTTCACGCTGCTCACCGGGCGCGGCAGCGCGAGCCAGTGGCACACGCTCACGCGCACCGGCAAGTCCCGCGTGCTCGACAAGCTCGGGGCGATCACGCCGTACGTCGAGATCAGCCCGATCGACGCCGCGGCGCTCGGCATCGCGCCCGGACAGCGCGTGATCATCGAGTCGCGCCGCGGCCAGATGGCGGCGCGCGCGTTCGTCACCCACGGCGTGCAGCCCAGGCAGCTGTTCGTGCCGATGCACTATGCCCGCACCAACCAGCTCACGTTCGCGGCGTTCGATCCCGAGTCGCGCCAGCCCGCCTACAAGGCATGCGCCGTGTCCGTGCGTGCGGCACGCGATGGCGATCCACCGTGACGTCAACGGCCGGCCCGGCGCGATCGCCGTGCTGATTCGGGCTCGCCGGCTCGCGGCGCCCTGAGCGCCGGACGCTCAGTCATTCGCGGCTGGGCCCATGACCGCGAACAGGCGCGGCTGGGCCAGCCGGTACGAGCGCCCCTCTCGCATCAGCTCGCCTTCGACGCTCACGGGGAGTTGCTGGTGATGCGCTTGCACGGCCATCTGGTAGTCGTCGCCTCCGAGTGACACGAGCACTTGCCGGATTCCGCCATCGACGATGCTCGCGATCGTGATCTCGTCGCCGCTCGTGGGAGCCGCGCTCTGGAGCCGAACGATGGGACCGCTGAGCTCGAAGCCGGAGATCGGTACGCGCTCCTTCAGATAGTGCGCAGCGACCCGCAAGATCTCCGCGTCGCTGCGGGCGAACGTGATCCGGCTCGGCACCGCATCCGGCACGGGTCGAGACGAGGCCCAGGAAAACGACATCGCCACGTTGCGGCCGTCGTCTTCCTCCAGCAGGCGGACCAGGGCGTCACAATAGTTTGCGTTGACTCCGGCCTGGACCGCCCGGGCAAATCCATCGACCGAGCCCGTGGCGGTCGCCTCGCTGATCGACTCGCGAACGCGGGCCCCTGCAGTGGCGAGCATGACGCACGCGGCTCGCTCGAACGGCTCCGCCATCGGATCGGAGCTCCCCTCCGGCGCGGCCAGCGCCGGGGCAACCGGAGACTCGAGCACGACGACGAAGCTGCCGGCCTCGGGGGCCGCCAGGCGGACCTTGCGGAGGTACTCCATGGCGCGCGGCGGCTTCCGGTGCGGGAAGTACGGCCGCCGCGCGTGCACGGAGCAGGCAGCCGCCAGGACCAGGTCCCGCGTCGCCGAGAACAGCGTCGAGGCCTCGTCGAGCCCCATCCGGCCAGCCTCCGGTACATCGACCGAGAGGCGGACCACGTCCTGGTTCGCATGGAGGATGTCGCGGTAGATGTCCAGCTGGCTGCGACGTTCGAGCAACTCCAGGTTGTGGAGCAACTCCGCCACACGGCGCGCATAGTCACCCGACGACGACCGGAGCGGGACATCGAGCCCGACCTTGTCTTCGTCACCAGGGCGTTCGAACACCGCAAATGCGGCGTCGGACTCGACCGCGATCCAGCCGCGCGCGCGAAGGTATGCCGTCAGCGCCGTCGGCGACAGCGCGGAGATCGCCTTGACGTCGGTGATGACCACCTTCATGGCGCCTCCTTCCGCCCGACGCGCGCCATGAGCTCGGTGAGCCCTGCGACCCCGAACGTGTTCTTGCGCGGGAGGTGGACCGTGACTGTGCTCTGGTTGCTGGTCTCCGGACAGCCACGCAGGCTGACCCAGTAACCGCAGTACCGGAGCATCAATCCGTCCTCCGCATGCTCCGTCCACAGGGCGACGTCACGCGGTACGAACACGACCACGAGGATCCGGGGGGATCCGTAGTCGACGTGCCGCAGACCTTCGTAATCGTCGACATCCAGCGCGTAGGAGATCGGGTCGCCTTCCGGAGATCCCAGCTTGCACTTCACCTGGATGTCGAGCTTCGGCGACCGGACCACCCCCATCGGCCCGCGCGAGGTGACCGTCGCGTCAACGTGATCATCATCGGGCGCAGGGCCATCGCTGTACTTGAACCCTGCGGCTGCCGCGACCGCGTGGATGTACGCGCGGCTGAACGCCTCCTGATGGAAGTTCCGATACATGGCGACCCGCATGCCGTGAGCAGCTCCAGCTCGACCTATATCACGCGACCCTGACATCGACGACCGGCGCTGCCGGTCATCGCGACAAGCCGATTGCAGCGGACTCGGACGAACCAGCGGTCGTTCGCCCGTGACACGGTCCAGCGACGCTACCGTGGTTGAGGGGGCGGCGGGGAAAGCTCGCTGCTGGACGTCTCCGGTCTTCGGGGCGGCGATGTGTCTCGAGCGCGCGGGTGGGTCTGGGCGGCGAGCAGCTTCAGCTCGGCTGCTTCGAGCGGCTGGCTCTGGATCAGCGGGGCGACGCGCTCCACATCGCGAGCGCCGCCGCCGTGCAGCATCACGAAGCGCCCGGGCTCGAGCCGGCTCGGGGTGCGGCGGCCGAGCGGGCGCTGCTCGAACAGCGGCTTCATCTTGGCGAGCGTCTGCTCGTCGGCCTTGCCGAGGAACCAGGTCTCGATCGACGCGCAGCGCCGGTAGTCGAGCTCTCCGGGACGGCGCGACGTGAGCACGAGCCCGAGACCCGCCGCACCGGCGCGCTCGAGCAGCTCCTGCAATGGCTCCTTCGACGAGGCCTTGCCGGCGTCGCCGGGCAGGAACAGATCGGCGTCATCGATGACGAGCAACGCATGGAGCGTGGTGCTCGCCAGCGCGGCGAGATCCCGATTCACGGCTGCGATCAGCTGCGCCATCCACGACTGCAGCCGCGGCCCGTCGCCGAGCAAGCCGGTGTGGATGATCGCGAGCGGAACCCGCCCGGTGGCGGTCGGTCGAAGCAGGGTTGCCGCCGTCAGCGGTTCGGCGCCGGGCGCGAACACGTCGGCATTGCCGAGCAGCGCCACGAGCGCCTCGACCAGGCTCTGGCGAACCAGGTCGTTGCCGCCCGCGCCGGCCAGCTCGTCCGTTCCAGCCTCGAGCAGCGCGATCAGCTCGAGCAGCCCGGCGGACGAGCGCCGCTTGGCGAGCAAGGCGATCGCCTCGGTCAACGTGGCGAGCCGCCGAGCGCCATCGCTGCTGGTGTCAGCGCCCAGGCTCGCTGCGACGGCCGCCGCGGCGAGCCGGATGGCGCGGTCGTGCTCGGCCTGCGGGATGCGCGATAGATCGGGCATCACGGCGACCGAGAGCGGCCGGCCGCCGCGGATCCCGGGTGTGAACAGGTGGACATCGATCCGCTCCGCGAGCTGGCGTGCGCGTTCCGGATCTCCGCTGTGCTGCCACCAGTCGGGCCGGGCATAGCCGGCCATCTCGCCGGTTCGATCGAGCAGGATCGCCGGCACGCCGCGCTCCAGTGCCTGCTCGACGAGGTTCAGCGCCATCGTGAGCCTCGTGCCGTCCGCGCCGCTGACGATCGCGACGTGGCGCAGCAGCGACCCGGGGTCGAGCAGGATCGGCTCGGCCTCGAAGCTGGTGCTGTTTCCGATCCAGAGCTGTCGGGTCGACGCTTCTGTCGGCGGAGGCGCGGATCGTTCCAAGCGTCTCTGCGCCTGCGGCTTGCGGGGTCCTGGCGGCTCGGTCGACGGGATGCCCGGGATGGTGGGTAGGACTGCGGACCCACGACGCGGGGTCTCGCTGGCCATGCGCGCCGTGGCGACCCTGCCGGAGCCAGCCGCCGCGTCGCTCGCGGGGCGCGGGGGCTGGACGGCTACCGGCCCCGAGCCACCACGGGTCTTGATGGCCCGAGCGGGCTCTGCCGCAGGCTGCGCCACAGGCTTGGCTGCTGGCTCCGGTGGCTCCGGCGCGGGCTCCATGGCGGCGGCGTTCATCATCGGATCCACCGTGATCCGGGGGGTGGTCATCGTGGACACGGGGCGGGGCACCGCGTCGCCGAGCGGCGATGTGGGCTCTGCCGCGGACGTGTCGAGGGGGCCAGGCGGGTCGAGCACGACGGCAGGGACCTCCACCGTCAGTCCAGGCGCGTCGAGCACGACGGCAGGGACCTCCAGCGTCTCGCCCGGCGCGGTCGCTGCGCGGCGACCGCTGCCGACGGATGGATCGACCCGTGAGCGATCGAAGTCGAAGATCTCGACCACCGCCGGCAAGCTCGAGATCGGCCGGTCGCGGAGCTTCCAGGCCGAGATGCGGTCCGCATGGAACGGCGGCTGGAACCGCTGGAACGCGACCAGCGCGCGCAGCGTCGAGGCATCGAGGTAGGCGCCGCGTCCGCGCACGTTGACCAGCTGCCCCATTGCCTTGTCGGACGCCCGGCCGCGCGGGAACTCCAGCGTGCGGACCGCGATCGGCACCATGCCCCGGGCGCGCCGGCGCAGCGAATCGATCTGCCCGGTGAACGCGCCGCCCTGGGGCCGGTGGTTCGCCACCGCGATCGCCAGCGCGGCGCGGTCCTCGCCACGAGACATCTGCAGGCGCAGCACACCATTCTTGTACGGCGGCGCAACGAGCGAGAGCCCCATCTCGTGGACGTACGACTTCGCGGCCTCGGCCACGACGGCGAGGATCTCGTCCTCCTCGTCGGGCATCTCCAGGCCCTGCGCCTGGATCGCCTCGCTCCACGCGGCGGCGATCGCGTCGAGCTCCGGGTCGCGGTTCTTGGGCTCGACGGTGACCGGCTCGTCGGCATTGATGATCTTGCCGGCCGCCGCGCACTGGGCCTGGAACTGATGACACCACTCGAGCACATCGCGCAGCCGGCGGTTCTCGAGCTGCCGGAGCTCGATCTCGGGGATCGGGTAGACCGGCTGCTCCGCGCGATGAACGGTGCCGTGCTCGGCGAACAGCCGTGACAGCCGCCGCGCGACCACCGCCTCGATCTCGACGTACGAACGGTTGACCTGCAGCTTCGCGATCGGAGGCGAATTCTCCAGCCGGTCGAGTGCGGGGCGGTTGAGCTCGGAGCGCGCTGCGCTGTAGAGATCCGACAGGCACGCCACCACCGCCACCGCCGAGGGGAGCTCGCTCACGATCCGGTACAGCGCATCGATCGCACGGCGGAAGATCCTCGTGGAGTCCGCCTCGAACCCCGCGAGATCGACCTGATCGACCATCACCACCAGCGCGCGCTGGGTGACCGCCGCGAACCTCGCCAGCGCGCGGATCATCCAGTGCGGCGCATCGTCCCACCTCGGCGATGCGATGCCCCCGATCCGGCTCCGATCGTGCGCGTTCATGTCATCGCAGCGCAGGTACTGGTACACGCTCGACGTGGTCTGCGGATCGGGACGTAGCGCGTAGACCAGGACCCGCAGCAGGTCTGGATGGAAATTACCGAGCTCCGCGATGCCGAGCAGCTCGTCGACCAGTTCATTGACGTGGTCGGCCAGGTTGCCGCGCGCGTCCCACGTGTCGTCGGCGAGCCGCTCCAGGCGCTCGCGCAGCGGCGGTCGGGCGAGCCGCAGCAGGCCGCTGGCGAGCTCGCGCAGCCCGGTCTTGCCGGATTGCTCCGAGTAGCGCCGCGACAGTGATTCGACGAGATGGAACAGCAGATACCGCGAGTAGTCCTCGGTCCGCGATTGTAGCTGAGCATAGACCACGAACCCGCGATGGCCCTCTTGCACGTGGCGCCGGAAGCCGCGTAGCAGGTGGGTCTTGCCGGCGCCCGAGTCGCCGAGCACCACAAGCATCTGTCCCAGATCGGGGACATGCGGCTTCATGGTCGCCTGCGCCACCAGCTGCTCGAAGCTCAGCCGCGCCTCGCGGTGCACGTCCTCGACATCGAACGGATCGTTCTCGAAGATCGACGATGCCTGCTGGACCGCGCTGAACACGCGGCATGGCGCCAGGAACGCCTGGACCCGGCGGTCCACGGCCTGGCCCATCGCGGTGGTCTCGCTGACCAGGATCCGCTTGAGCTCGGCGAGGTCGTCGACCTGCCCGTGCTGTCGCGGATCATCGTCGGATACGCCACCGAGCCGGCACGCCTCGGCTCGCATCAACGTCATCGCCTTGAGGTAGCGCTGCAGCGCATCCGGTTCGCCGAGCTCCGCAGCGCGGCGACACAGCGTCAGGCCGGGCCACCGGATCCGCGCGCCCCGGCCGAACTGCCCGCGATCCGCGGCGTAGCGATCGAGGAATGCCCGCGCGGACTCGTGATCGACCACGGCGAACTCGCCGTATTGCGCTTTCTGTCCGGTGGCATAACATCCCGCCGCAGCCGTGATGATCTCGTACAGCGCCTCGATCTCGCGGTCCTCGATCGTGCCGTCGGCCATCGCGGCGCTGTACGCGACGCGCAAGCAGTCCGCGAACAGCGCCTGCCAGAGGATCTCGGCGGTCGTCCCGCCGGCGCTGGCGCGCAGATCGTCGATCAGCGCTTGACCGCTCGACCCCGATGCGACGTTGGTCAACACGCGACAGATCTCGGCGAGCTGGGCCGGGACCTGGCGGAGGACCGCCCGGCCGCCCGGCTCAGCCCGCATGGCTCTCCCGCTGCGAGACCGCTGCGCCGTTGCGCTGATCGAGCACGAAGTGGAATGTCGCTCCGCGATCGTTGATCTCGGACTCGTTGATCTGCTTGGCGTCCATCGCGCCGATCAGATCGCCACGCGCGAGCACGAGCCAGCCGTCGCGGTTCGCTCGTACGAGCCAGCTCTTGAAGTGGTCGAGCGACAGATCGCCGGCCTTGCGGTCGCGCTCGATCGTGCGCCAGATCGCCGACACGTAGACCTTCTCGCCGAACCGCCCCTCGGCGCCGATGCGATGGATCGCCTCGCGGACGACCTGCAGGAGGTTCGGTGTGGGCGGCGTGGTCACCGAGGTGGGCGGCACGGGCCGCAGCGGCTCACCCTGCACGGTCCCGGTTCGTCCACCCGGGGGGCGCTCCGGGCCGGGTGTTGTCGTCAGTCCGTCACCCGCCGGCGGCACTGACACGGCGGACGGCGGCGGGGTGCTGCCGGGCGTCGAAGTCGTACCCTTGGCTGACATGGAATTCGCCGCATCGAAGCCCGGCGGAGGGGCCTCTCCGCGCACCCAGCGATACGCGAGCGCCCGAGCCGTTTTGCTCTGTGTCCCGCTGGCACCGACCGTGCTGCATGCGATCCACGTCGCAAGCTTGGGGGCATACCCCCCCTTCGCGGGACGACTCGGGACATCTCGCGCCGACCGGTCGATCCGGCGCAGGAGAACGTGCGTCCGGATGCTGTCCATCGTCAGCTTTCCCCGGGGCATGCCCAGCAGATCCGCGATCAGCGCGTCGCACATGGCGATGGGCGTGGCAGCGTTGCGGACCCCGTACTGCCCCCCGAGCACCGCGGCGGTCAGCGCGTTCTCGGTGCACACCTTCTTGGCTAGCTCCGATCCCGGCACGAGGCCGAGCGCCAGGGCCGGGAGGTGCTTGTCCCGCACCTGCGCCCAGGTCGGTGCGCGGGACAGCCGGAACGGTGTGCGTAGCGCCCGCTTGCCGCTGTCGGTCAGCTTGCGCGCAGACCGCGGCTTGCGCTGCCGAGCCGCCTCGTCATCGCTGGTCACCCAGCCGCGCCGCACCAGCTCGGCCAGGAGTTCGGCCGCGCGCCGGCGAGCAGCCTCGACGGACTCGTCGGGCAGGACGAGCTGCTGGACGGCTTCGCCCAGCGCGGCGTCGCTCGGCGGTTTCTTCTGCGAGAGACAGGCGAGCACGACGAGCTCGATGCGGGACGGCGGAGATTCATCGCGAGATTGAGGCATGGCGTTCTCCTAGGGCAGGGCGCGCGCAGCGCGGCGGCCGGCGAGCGCGATCGCAAGCTGTTCGATCGTCGACGCGAGTTGATCGTCGACATCCTCGGCGGGGAAGCGCAGGACGAAATACCCGGCGCGCTGCAGCCGCGCGTCCTGCACGCGATCGCGGCGATAGCCCTCCGGGTCATGGAAGTGGTACCAGGCGTCGAGCTCGACGGCGATCCGCTCGCGATGGGCGACCAGCGCGACGTCGATCGCGGGGCCCTCCGCCGCGGCGACCTTGCTGTCGAACTCGAACCGCCCCCGCGTTCGCGGATCGCGCGCGAGCGCGTCGAACAGCACGCGCATCGTGCTGTGGCGAGCGCGGCCGGGGAGCCGCAGGCTCAGCGGGGCAACGCGCACCACCCCTTGCCGCGCCATCGCCCATGCCGTGCCGGGGCGGTCGCGAACCACGCAGCGCACCAGCTCCTCGGGGGCGGTGACGGCGACCGAGTGGGCGGGGAGATAGGCGATCAGCTCCGCCGCGGTGACCACCGCGTGCTCGAGCCAGCGCTCGTCGGGGGTCGGGTGGAACAGCAGCACGGCGGTCGGCGACGCCAGATCGCACGCGATGGCCAGGAGCTCGCCCGGGGGGACCGGCGCCGTCGTCGGATCCGGGACCCCGGCACTCGAGCCGCGAAGCCACGACAGCAGCCAGCCGCTCACCCGCGCATGCGGATCGAGCCCGGCGACGTCCTCGATCCAGGTCCGGCGCTCCGAC
>JBGQCL010000345.1:0-12919 GCA_041495365.1 Kofleriaceae bacterium
AGGGCGGCCTCGAGTTCGGCGATCCGTTGCTGCGCGTCCAACGGATAACGTAGATCACGTTTCGGTCCGACTTGCGATCGCCGTCGATCGCGAATTTACAAGTGATCGAGATGATCCAGGTTTCCGGAGGCCTGAACGGTTACGATCTTGGAGAACCAGTCGAAGTAAGCCATGACAAGTCCAGAATAAGGCGAAAACGCGAGCCCAGCGCAGCCATTCGTCGCGGACCGTGCATCCGCCACATGCGGCCCTGGGCGATGGCCCGCCCCCGGCTGTACGTCGCACAACGAGCCCGCCTCGCTGCCCGACGTGGCCGACGTTGCCGCGCGATCCGACCGGCGATCCGCAGCCGCAACTGGTAGATTTTCCGAGGATGAGCTCCTCCGAGCGTCGTCCTACCAGAGGCGCGCGACGTGCAGCTCCTGGGTAGGGGCCCCGGACGGCATCGCTGACTACGGAGCGTATAGTCGGCGGTCGATGCAGCTTCGCGCGCTCGTCGTCGTCGGCCTCGTCTACGGCTGTGGATCTCGAGCGGCTTCCCCGGCGGTTCCGCCGCCCGAGCAGGGTCCGTCGAAGGCGAGCCGCTGGGCGAGCGACTTCAAGCAGCTCGATGGTGCGCGGCGCTCGGGCGATTCGCGCACGACGCTGAGACTGCTGTCCGAGATGCGCGAGCTGGCGCCCAACAACCCGCAGCTACCGCTCGCCCTCGCGCGGATGGCGGCCGACCGCGGTGATGTCGCCGAGGGAGCTCGCTGGCTCGAGCACTATGCGGCCGCCGGGATGACCCTGGGCGCAGAAGGCGCCAAGCTGCTGGGCGCGCTCGCGGGCGACCCGCACGCGGGTCAGCTCACCGAGCAGCTCGCGGCCAACGGACGTGCGATGGGCGCGGCGCAGCGGGCGTTCGCGCTGCCGGCGGGCGACAAGCTGTTCGAGGACGTGGCATGGGATCCGCAGGCGCACCGCTTCTATCTCACCAGCGTGCGTGATCGCCGGGTCTACACGATGGACGCCGACGGCCAGGGCATGCGACCGCTGACGGCGCCGGAGCCGGATGGGATCGGCGTGCTCGGGATCGCATTCGATCCGGCGCGTCGCGTGCTCTGGATGTCGACCGCTGCCTTGCCGCCGGTGCCCGGGTACCGGAAGGGCGATGATGCCGCGCGCGCGAGCTCGGTCGCCTCCGTCGACGTCTCGACGGGCCAGGTCGTCCAGCGCATCGAGCTCCGCCCGGACGGCAAGCCGCACGCGCTGACCGATCTCGCGATCGCGGCCAGCGGCGACGTCCTTGCCTCGGATGCCACCGCCGGCGGGCTGTACATCGTGCGCTCCGGCCGCGCGGTCCTCGAGCCGCTCTCGACCGGCTTCGACTCGCCGCAGACGCCCGCTCCGCGCGACGAGGCCACCGTCTACGTGCCCGACCATGCGCTCGGCATCGCGCGGGTCGACACCCGGACCGGCGCGGTGTCGTGGCTGTCCGCGTCGCTCGAGATCGCGCTGTCCGGGATCGATGGTCTCTACCTGATCCAGGGTGCGCTCGTCGCGATCCAGAACGGCACGCGGCCACCGCGCGTCGTTCGACTCGCGCTGTCCCCGGACGGTGGGGCCATCGTCGCGGCGACCGTGCTCGCGGCCTCGCCGGATCTCGGCGAGCCCACGCACGGCGCGATCGTGGATGACCAGCTGTGGTTCCTGGCGAACAGCGGCTGGTCGCGGTTCTCGGACGATGGCACCCTGGTGAGCGATCCCCCCGCGGACGCCCCGTCGATCTGGCGTGTCCCGACGGCGCCACGCTGATCCGGCTCCGGCCGGCCGTGTAATCCACGGTAATGGACCGGCGAGCATGTCGTGCGTAGCGTGGCCCTCGGTCGGGGAGCTCGCGGGTGCGCTCAACATCCCATCCCAGTGACCGGCGTCGTGGCCGTCAGTGTGGCCGTCGCGGGCGTCGCGGCGGCGTCGTGAACTTGCGCACCGGGCCGCGCAGGCCCAGGGCGATGCCGTCGGCCTGCGCGGCGTCGACGGTGTAGTAGTAGGTCGTGTTCGGCGCGAGCCCGTCGATCCACACCCGGTAGGTCATCGTGGTCGCGTTCATCCGGGCCCGGTTCGGCGACCTCGCCGTGCGGTCCAGGTGCCTGGGGTCGAGACCGTAGCGAACGATACCGTGGTGCGTGTGGGTGCCTCCGCCGGAGGTGTCGGTCCAGCGGATCACGGCGGAGTCGGGCGTGGCCGATTCGAGCACCGGACGGCCGACGAGCTGTACCTGCCTGGGTCGCAGCTCCGCCGGCCTGGCGAGCCCGGCGGCCGCCCGTGGCGTGACGCCATGGATCGCGACGAGGGCGGCGATCGTGAGGGCAGCAGGACTCCGCATACATGCCGCCCTACGGGCACGTTCCGGTGAACGTTTTGAAGTCGGTATAAGGTCGTGTATAGCCGTCGGTGAGCGTTCGCAGGAAGGCGACGATCTGGTTCTCTTCCTTGTCGGTCAAGCCGAGGTTGCCGATGGTCATATCCTTGTTCGCGTCGACCTCCGGAGGCGGCCAGCACGTTTTCTTCTCGGTGTCCCGGGTGCAGGGGACACCGGGGAGAAACGCATCGCGTGTATTATAGAAATGAACCACTTCCTTCAGGCTCTTCAGATAGCCATTGTGCATGTAGGCTCTCACGAAGGTCGGGCATGGACGCATGTCCACGTTGCGCGCCGTCGCCACCTGCATCTTGCCGTCGAACTTCGGCGCGAGCGGCGTCCAGTCCGCCTCGACGTTGACCCCGCCGGCCTCGCTGCGCAGGAACAGCCCGACGCCCAGGTCGGTGAACGCGCGCCCGGCGGGATTGGCCGTGAAGCCGTAGCGGTCCGGGACGTTCTCGAAGTAGAACGGGTTCTCGGGGTTCCGGGGGAGCCCGAGGTTGGTCGAGGTGAAGTCGGTGAACAGCGGGGCCTTGCTCGCGATGCTGGTCTGCGCGATCGACGCGGTGCTGTTACTCTCCGTGCCATCGAGGTGACAGGTGTTGCACACCGCCTTGCCGCGGAACAGCTGCCACCCGGCCATCTCATCCTCGGTCAACTGTGCGCTGGGGTCGCCCGCGAGGAACGCATCGAACTTCGACGAGAACGCGCTGACGTCCGGCGAAGCCTCGTACGCGCTGATCGACAGCGCGAATTGATCGAACGTCGCGCTGGCGCGCCCGCGGTCGGCGCGGCTCAGGGCCACCGGCATCGTGTTCCCGTGGAACACGGCGGCGCCGCCGGGCGTGGTGCAGATCCGCCGGGTGTCGCTCGGAAAGTCGATGTCGAACGCCTGCTTGCCCCAGATCAGCTCGAACAGCGGCCGGTACGGGGCCTGGGACAGCCGGAACACGACGCACGCGGTGTCCGGGAAGCCGTGCTCCTGGGTGTCCACCACCGGGTGCTGCGCCTGCTCGGCGTCGGAGCTCTGGATCTCGTATCCCGTGGAGCGCAGATCCCAGAAGTTCCCTCCGTAGAAATCCTGCTGCGTCTGGTTGAATTCGAGCTTCGGATAGAATGGTGAATACGTGTAGGACTGCGGCTTTCGCTTGCCGAACCGGTAGTGGACAGAGCCCGGATAGGCGACCACGGTCGCATTGACGGACGAGATCGGGCCGCTGAAGCCCGCGTAGGGCATGTGGCAGAACGAGCAAGCCACATTGCCGTTGACCGAGATCGTCCTGTCGAACAGCTCGAGCTTGCCGAGGATCTCGACGAGCCGCTTGCCGGTGTTCTGCAGGGTCGGAGGATTGCCGGTCAGGATCGGGCGCGGGGTCGCCTTCCACTCCGCGAGCGCCTCCCGGAAGATCCGGTCGACCTCGGCGGTGACTCGATCGATCTCGGTGTTCAGATCGGGGGGAAGCAGACCCGGTGGATAGGGGTCATACGGCGGCAGTGTATGGGCAAGGGAGGCACTGTCGCCGTTGCCGTTGCCGTTGCCGTTGCCGTTGCCGTCGCCGTCGCTGCCGCATGCGCCCGCCAGCGAGACGAGCAACACCGCCCACAACCGCCATCCCATTCGTCCTGTGCGTCGCATATCCGGGACGCCGTGCACATCGTATTCCCCGGTGGCCGGCGAGGATCTCGTGGCTTGTGGCGACCGCCGCGTGCGCCGGTGCACGTGTGGCGAGCCGCGCGCGCGCCGAGCGGCGATCGGTGCGCCGGCGGAACGGTTGCCCCACCGGCGGTCACCGCGCTGCGCAGATCCACGCCTGCGACGATGCACGGCCTGCGCGTACAGTGGTCCCGGGCGCGAGCTTCGCGGCGTGGCGCGCGGTGTGGAGGGCGCGGTCAGCGCTCGGCGAGCGCGGCGAGCCGGCGGTTGACGATCGCCTGGACGCGGGCGACGTCGCTGGGCAGCAGGGCGCGCAGGTGGAGCACGACGCCGCGGCGCAGCCGGGTGAACGTCACCGTGGTCGCGTCGTGGATCACCGGACAGTAGCCGATGCCGCCCGGGCCGCCGTGCAGCCCGGTGTGCCGCGGCGCGGACCCGTCGGGATCGCCGATCTGCTCGTGGCGGGCGGCGAGCTCGACGATGCGGTGCTGGCTCGCCGGATCGTCCGCGGTGATCGTGAGATCGACGCCGGACTCGGTGTTGCTGGCGCGCGTGACCGCGCCCTTGACCGCGGTCGGACAGTTGGTCATCGAGTGCTCCAGCGCGCCTTGTCGCACGCGGCCGGCGACCGGCGCGGCGAGCGCGATCGGCGAGGCCGCGGGCGCGGTGGGGGCCATCGCCGGCATCGCCGGCATCGCCGATTCTCCGGGCGGGAGCATCGACGGCAGCGCGGTCACCATCGGGGTCGGCGGCGGCGCGGGTGGTGGCTCCGGCGGCGATGGCGCGATCGGCGGCGACGGCGCGACGGGTGGCGGGGGCGAGATACAGGCGGCGAGTACGAGCGCGAACAGGAGCGTGCGCATGCCCCGTCCGGCTGCGAACGACGTACCAGCGCAGATCCCGCCGGGCGGGCGCATCTCGCGCAACCGCTGCGCCGCGGCGGATCGCGCGACGAACGGCTGCGCGAGCAACGCCCGTCAGCGACCGGCGGTGTGGCCCGACCAGCCCTCGTAGTCGGCGATCCGCTTCGACAGCAGCCCGACGTCCTCTCCGGTGGCGGCGCGCTCCTCGGCGGCGACCACCAGCAGGCCCATCGCCGCCTGGAGCAGCCGGCCGCCGGTCAGCGGGAGGTTGGCGCCGCGCAGCGCGTACTCGCGGACCTCCGAGATCCGGAACGCGACCTGGCCGACCTGGAGGTAGTCGCCGCGCAGGTAGACGACGTCGGCGCCGACCAGCAGCGCGTGCTCGAGCTCGCGGCGCGCCGAGACCTCGCCCTTGCCCTCGGCCTGGGCGCGCATCCGGCGCTTGGCGTCCTCGTAGACCTCGGGCCGGGTGATCGGGGCGTCGCGGGTGTACGGCGCGAGCTGCTCGGCGATGCCCTTGGCGGCCTCGGGGCCGTCCGCGACGTGGAGCGCGACCTCGAGGTCGCCGAGCGCGAGCAGGAGGTCGCGGCTGCGCGCCCGGCGGCGGGCCTCGCTGAACCGCTCGTGCGCCAGGTAGGCCAGGCCGGCGCACGCGAACACGCCGCCCGGGACGATCGACAGCGCGGCGGCGGCGACCCCCGCGGTCGCCAGGCCCGACGCGATCAGCGGCCCGGTCGGCGACCGGCCGATCAGCTCGACGCGATCGAGCAGCCGGGCGTCGAGCCGGATGATCGGGTTGCCGGGCGGCGCGATCACGAGCCAGGCGCCATCGACGCCGATGCCGCTGCGCGGCAAGAGGCGCGTGCGGTCGATCGTGGTCGGGGCGACGGCTTCCATGACTTTTCCGCTGCAAGCCTAGCCTAGCTCGACGACGCCGACCTCCGCGAGGTGCGCGAACGCGAGCAGGGCCTCGGCTTCGCGCACCCCGGCCGACTTGACCAGCGATAACAGGTCCCAGCGGCCGTCGACCCGGTTGGCGAGCTCCAGCTCGGTGGCGTTGAGGCCGTGCTCGGGAGCGGGGGCGCGAAGCCGCTTCGGGACACGATGGCGCGACAGCAGCTGCTTGGCGACCTCGGCGACCCGCGCGCGCTCGATCTGCGTGAACGTCTTGCGGACTTCGGCGTCGCTCGGATCCTGATGCAGCGCCTGGTTCGCCATCGCCAGGGCGCCGGCCCGGTCGCCCTGCCGCAAACGGACGCGCGCTCCGGCGGCGAGCTCGACGGCGGAGTTGGTGCGCTCGCGATGGCGGCGGTCGACCGTGAGCCGGCCGGCCTCGACCAGCCGGGCGAGCGCGTCGTAGCTGGCGTAGCGCTCGCCGGAGAACGCGGCGGCGATGTCGGCGGCGGTGCGACGGTCGCCGGCCATGCCCCAGATCCGTGGCAGATCAATGACCTGGCCGACCTCCGACGCCGGCGGGAGCGCGGTCGTCGGGACCTCGAAGGTCGCGTCATCGCTGCCGAGGACGTCCATGACCGTGGTCATCCGGGCGGCGCGGCGGCGCGCGACCGTGAGACAGATCTCGATCGGGAGCTGGGCATTCACGCCGGTCGCCGGCGGTTGAGATCGCGGAACGACGTCGAACTGACCTTCGGTCCAGGTCACCACGTCGGTGACCGTCTCGCGGATCTTGGTGGAGAGGATCTCGATCAGATCGGCCTCGCCGATCAGCCCCGACATCAGCAGCACCTTGCCGAGCGGCACGCCGGTCTCGGCCCGCGCCTCGAGCGCCTCGGCGAGCGCGCGCTCGGCGACGATGCCGCTGCGCACGACGATCACGCCGAGCTGCTCGTCGCGGCGGTTCGAGCTCGCCCACACGATCGCGCCGGACTCGACGACCAGGCTGCGCTGGGTGCCGCGCCGCTCGAACGTGATCGGGGTCGACAGCCGGCGGCGGCCGACCCACTCCAGCACGTCCTCCGCGGGCATGGTCCCGAGCGCTCCGCGCACCGACATCCCTTGAGCATACCGGAGAATCGGCTATGTTGTGGCCATGTCCGTCGCCGAGCCATCGGGTTCGAGTTCGTCGCCGCTGCCGGTCGCCATCGCGATCGAGAAGCCAGAGGTCAGAGACGGCAGAGAGGCCAGAGAGGCGCGAGCCGACAAGGCGCGCAGGTCGCGCGGCATCGTGATCGACCCGCGGGTGATGTTCGTCGGGGGCGCGGTCGCGCTGATCGGCGTCGCGGTGTTCGCGCTGTTCCTGTGGATGGTGCCGAGCGCGGCCGCGCACGAGGCTCAGTCGGCGTGCCGCACCCTGACGATGCGCGAGGCGCAGGTCGGGGCCGACGGGCTGCCTCTGCTCAACCCCGCGCTGTGCCCCGGTGGCGGCGCGTGCAGCGCGCCGGTTCCGGCGCCGGACTTCACCGCGCAGGACGTGACCGGCAAGATGGTCAAGCTGTCCGACTTCCGCGGCAAGGTCGTGCTGCTCAACTTCTGGGCGTCGTGGTGCCTGGTGTGCAAGGAGGAGAAGCCCAGGCTCAACGCGATGGCCGCCGACCTGGCGAACCGGGACGACTTCGTCGTGCTCGCGCTCGCCTCGGACCACGACTGGGCGGAGGCGCTGACGGCGGTGCTGGAGTCGCTGGCCCCCGGCGCGGTCCCCGAGGGCAAGCCGACGATGGAGAAGGTCAGCGCGGCGTTCCGCCAGGCGCTGCCCGACGGCACGCCGTTCAAGGTGCTGCTCGATCCGCCCCCCGGCGACGAGAACATCGGCAAGATCACCGCGTCGTGGGGCATCGCGAAGGTGCCGGAGAGCGCACTGATCGACCGCCAGGGCAACATCCGCGCGTACTTCGTCAACAAGCGCGACTGGACCCTGCCGGTGGCCGAGACCTGCCTGCGCTCCGTGATCGACGGTCCCTGAGCTCATGGCGCGCGTACTGGTGATCGACGACGAGCCCGACGTCGTCCGGCTGATCCTCAAGGTGCTGTCGGGGCGCGGCCACGTCGTGCAGACCGCGCGCGACGGCGCGAGCGCGCTGGCGCGGGTCAAGCAGGAGCCGCCCGAGGTGATCCTGCTCGACAGCGATCTGCCGAAGATCGACGGCGCCGAGGTGTGCCGGCGGATCAAGACCGACCCCGCCACCGAGCGGATCCCGGTGGTGATGATCACGTCATCGTACATCGACATCTACGACGTTGGCGCCGACGGCGGGCCCGACGCGTTCGTGGTCCGGCCGTTCGCCCGCGAGGTGCTCGCCAATGTCGTCGATCGCATCCTGTTTCGCCGCGCGCGGGCATGACGCCGCGCCGTCCGGGCCATCCGGCGTCGCCGGGGTGCTGCGATGACCCGCGTGCCGTTCACGATCCTCACCGGCTGGCTCGGCGCCGGCAAGACCACGGCGCTCAACCGCATGCTGGCCGCGAGCCACGGCAAGCGGATCGCGGTGCTGGTCAACGAGCTCGGCCGGATCTCGATCGATACCCAGCTGATCATCGGCCGCGGCGGCGACGTGCTGGAGCTCGCCGGCGGCTGTGTGTGCTGCAAGGTCGACATCAAGAACGACCTGTGGGACGGGATCGGCGACATCGTCGCCCGGTCGTCGCCGGACTCGGTGGTGCTCGAGACCACCGGCATCGCCGAACCCGCCGCGATCCTCGACGGGCTGGTCCGGGTGCCGGACGCGGTGCGGGGCCGCATCCTGCCGGCCGGCGTGGTCTGCGTGGTCGACGCCGAGGCGGGCGGGGCCGCGCTGGACGCCCGCGACGAGGCGCGCGAGCAGGCGATGTCCGCCGATCGCGTGCTGCTCGCCAAGCTCGACGTCGCCAGCGGCGAGGCGGTGCGCCGGACCCACGCCGCGCTCGACGCGATCGCACCGGAAGCGGAGCGCGCGGCGTTTCCGGCCGGCGAAGCGGGGGCGCGCGCGATGACCGGCTGGGTGATCGAGCCGCGCCGGCTGCGGCCGCGGACCGAGCGCGGCCGGGTGCACCCCGATCACGGCGCTCGCGCTCGCGACCACGGGCACGGGCACGGGCACGGGCATCACCATGCCGGCCAGCTGGTCGCGGTCAGCTTCACCGATGACGCGCCGCTGGTCGGCGAGCGCGTGCTCGCGGTGGTCGAGGCGCTCGGCGACCGCCTGGTCCGCGCCAAGGGCTTCGTCCACCTGGCCGGCGATCCGCGGCGCGGGTTCGTCGAGCGCGCCGGGATCCGCACCGAGCTGCGCCACGCCGGCGAGTGGGGGCCGGGGCCGCGGCGCACCGAGCTGGTGCTGATCGGCGACGGCCTCGACGAGGCCGCGATCCACCGCGCGCTGTGGGCGTGCCGCGCAGCCGGGTAGTGGCCCGGCCTTCGAACGCCAGGTCGTGCACGTCAAGACGTCGGGCCCTCAACGCGACTTCTCGGTGATACGTCAGGGGCGACGAATGCCGCACGTGGCGCGATCGAAGTGCCGGGATCTGTAGAAACTGGCGGAGCGGACGGGGCTTGAACCCTGCTGGCGCAAGCCGAGACCATCAACCATCTCGCGATCCTGCGGTGACCACGCAGGCTTGCGCGGCTTCGGTGTCCCGGTTCGTCCCTGCTGATCCCGCTTGTTTTCGCCTCGCGTGGCAGCGGCATGGCAGCAGAAATCGCTGCGTTTGCGGGCCCGGCAGCGCCTGAAAAGGATTTCAAGTTCACGCTCCCATCCGCACGGCAAGTGATTCGTCCTCGGCGTCTCGCAGTCGCCGGCCTGATGCGTACAGTGTCCGCTGGGCCGCAGTGTCAGACCGGGCGACTACATTCGATCAGTGCTGGACATGACCGCTAGGCACGCCGACGAGTACGTACCGCCGAGCCGCGCCGACGTCGTCGCGTTCAGCTCGGATCGCATCGGGGTAACGGATGGCCTCCTGCTCAAGTTCCCGCAGATCCACGCGGTCGGCGACATCTTGCTCGTAGCTCGGCCTCGCATCGCGATCGTGGGCGCGCGCAAGGCGACCGCCGAGGGTCGCCGCCGTGCCGCACAACTCGCCCGTGACTGCGCGCGCGCCGGCATCGTGGTCGTGTCGGGGCTCGCCGAAGGCATTGACCACGCGGCGCACACCGCGGCGATCGACCACCGTGGCAGGACCATCGCGGTGGTCGGCACACCGCTCGACAAGGTGTACCCGGCGAAGCACGCGGCGCTCCAGCACGCCATCTACCGCGACCACCTCCTGCTTTCCCCGTTCACCTGGGGCGACAAGTTCGTCCCCTCTAACTTCCCCGAGCGCAACCGGATCATGGCGCGGCTCGCGATGGCGACCGTGATCATCGAGGCGAGCGACACCAGTGGCTCGCTGCATCAGGCCGCCGAGAGCGTGATGGTAGGGCACCCGGTGTTCATCACCGCGGGTGTGCTTGACAATCCCAAGCTCACCTGGCCCAAGCGGTTCATCGGCGACGACAAGCCGCTCGGTCGCGTCCTGCGCACGAGCGCTGACGTGATCGACTTTGCGCGCGCGTCATGAGGAGGATCCGAGGACTCGCGCTCGGCACCTGCCATGCGAAAGGTGCCGACGCCGCGCGCGCGACGCCGGACGCATCACAGGTGCGGGGCCTCGTCTACGCGGTCAAGGACAACCGCGTGCCCCCCAACCCAAGCAACCGATCGAGCACCGACTCCATCCCATCGGCCGGCCGGTTCAGGTCGATCGGACGAACGCGATCGAGTACGTGACCGCGATGCTCGCGAACCGGATCGACAGGCTCACCACGTTCTTCAAGGCCGAGGATCCCGACGCGATCACGCTCGTCCCGGTCCCGTCCTCATCGGTCACAGCAGCGACGATCCAGACGGCTCGGTTTCGTACGCTGCGGCTCTGCAATGCGCTCGCAGGCGTCGGCTTTGGTCACGTCCGTAGCGCCTCGCGCGCCTGTGGTCGTGGCTGCGCTACGGCCGCTGGCGGTGGCGTACGGCGACGCGGTAGAAGGAGGTCATCGGTCCCACGTCACCCACACGCGGTAGCTGGCGGCGGCGTCGAAGGACGTTGACCTGGTGGCGGAGCACAGCGTTCTCGATGACCAGCTCCCGCCGGGAGCGGATCGCGTCCACGGCGACGCCTACGATCTCGCTCGCCGACTTCCGCGGGGTCAGCTGCGACCACAGCCGACCCACGCGCGCCAGGACCCACGTCCGGATTCGAGAGACACTCGGCGAGTGCATCCCCCTGTTGGAGCACAAAGCGAGGTAGCCGATCGAGCCCCCCGTACGCCCTGACTCCCGCCATGTTCGCGGCCGGATGCGCAAGGTAGCCAGCACGGCCGCCGAAGACACGAACCGCGGAGCCCGGTTTGACTCCCGCGCTCCGACCGGTCGCAGGGTACGTTACTTCCACGCCGCCGCGCGGACGCGGGTCAGCGCGGCCTCGCCGGCGACCAGGCCGACATCGTCGGCGGCGTGGACCGCCAGGCCGACCAGATCGCCGCCCGCGGGCACCGCGCCGAACGCGGCGTCGACGGCGATCCACGCGCCGCCGGTCCAGCTGACCGCCCAGCGATGGCGGACCAGGTGGTCGCCGTCGACCCGGAACCCGGTCACGACCCGGGTCGGGATCCCGCGCTCGGCGGCGAGCGCGGCGTAGGCGAGGGCGAACGTCGTGCAGTCTCCCGCGGTCGCCGCCGCGGCGGCGTGCAGCGTCGCCGGGTGCGCCGCGAGATCGGGGGCGATGCGGCGGTGGACGTGCGCGACCAGCCACAGGATCTCGCGCGTGCGATCGGGGCCGGACGGGCCGGGCGGCAGCGCGCCGCGCAACCGCGGCGACAGCGCGAGCTCGATCCCGTCGGCGGTGACCTGCGCCGCCTGGCCGGGGACCGGCGGGACCGAGAGGTCGCCCTCGAGGACGAGGCGGGGCGGTGCGCCCGGTGCGCCGGCCAGCGGGATCGCCGTCGCGGCGATCAGGTCGACCGGCGCGAACGGGGCCGCTGCCTCGGCCGCGGTGATCCGCGTCGCGATCACGCCCTCGCCGTCGACCACGCGCACCGGCATCGCGTCGTCGCCGAGATCGATCGTCGCCTCGGCAGTCGCCTCGGCAGTCGCCTCGGCAGGCGCCTCGGCGGCCGCCTCGGCGGCCGGGGCAGGCGCGGCCGGGTCGGCGTCGAACACCATCCGCGCGATCAGCCGGCGCGGTGCGATCGGCTCGATCCGGCCGGCGCCCACGACGAAGCCGCGCGCGGGCAGGAACACCGGGCCGGCGAACCGGCCGTCGCGCCGGACCACCAGCGGGGCCAGCTCGGCGGGGATCGCGGCGGCGGGCAGGCGCGCCGGCACGGCGTCTGCGCCGGCGGTCACGGTCCACCCGGCGGCGTCGCGCACGGCCTCGCCGCGGCGGGTCGCCTGTGCGCGCTCGGTCCAGGTCACGCGCGACGGCGCGAGCGCCGGATCGGCGGTGACCTCGATCGCCGTGGCGATCGAGACCGGCACATCGCCGCGCAGGAACCGCAGCGCCTCGGTGCGCAGCAGGACGACGCCGGCCGGCGACCAGCGCTCGACCTCGTGCGCGGTGCCGACCCGCGCGCCGCCGAGCCAGATCGCGTAGTCGCGCTCGGCGTCGCGCGCGGCCTGGGCGGCCGGGACGTCGCCGGCCGGGGCGTCGCGCGCCCGCGGGGGAACCGCCGCACACGCGGCGAGCACAACGACCAGCGTCCAGCGCACGCGCCGGCATCGTAGCGAGCGCGGGCGCATCGGCGCAAACTCTCGCCATGACGCGCGCGTGGCTGATCGTCGGTTGCGGCTACACCGGGACCCAGCTCGCTCGCACCCTGGTGTCGCAGGGCGGGGCGGGGGAGGTGACCATCACCCGGCGCGACGGCGAGGTCGCGCGCGCGCTGGGCGCCGCGCTGGGGGTCCGCGGCGAGCGGCTCGATCTGGCCCACTCGCTCGCCGACCCGGGCGCCGACCCGGGCGCCGACCCGGGCGCCGACCCGGGCGCCGGCCCGGGCGCCGCGCTCGCGGTGCCGCCGGGGGCGATCGTCGTGTCCAC
>JBGQCL010000346.1:0-12890 GCA_041495365.1 Kofleriaceae bacterium
ACCGCGGGCGGCGACATCCGGTTGGACAGCAGCCAGAAGAACAGGTGCTTGTCGCCGACGAACTGGTATCGGGAAAACGCGTACGCCGCGGGCAGCGCCACCGCGAGCGACAGCGCGGTGTTCATCACCACGTACTCCAGCGAGTTGACGTAGCCCATGTACCACGACCGATCGGTGACGATCGTCAGGTAGTTCGCCAGCGTGGGATGGCGCGGGATGAGGCTCAGCTCGCCGAGGATCTCCTCGTTGGTCTTGAGCGACATCACGACCAGCCAGTACAGCGGGATCATCAGGAACGCGATGTAGATCCCGAGCAGGACGCGGCGAGGTAGCGTGGGCATGCGCGCGGCTTTCGCTCGGATGATCGCCACGCCGCGCCGCGGCGTGCAAGCGGACTGTCCAGCTCGCTGTGCGCTAGGTTTGCGGGTCGTCGCGCTTGCGCGGCCGGGCGATGCCGTACTCGTCGAGCCGGTTGATCAGGGTGCGGCGCGAGATCCCGAGCATCTCGGCGGCCCGGGTCTGGTTGCCGGCGCAGCGCTCCAGCGCCTCGAGGATGCGCTGCTTCTCGAGCTCGGCGACGGTGGCGCGGACCTGGGTCGGCATGTCGGCGGCGCTCGGCGCGCGGATCCCGGGCGGCGGCGGGATCGTCGCCGAGCTGCGGGTGCGCTGGTTGGGCGGCTTCTGGACCGGGTCGTCGATCGTCGTCAGGTGGTGGCGCTCGATCAGCGAGCCGGTGGCGAGCAGCACCGCGCGCTCGCAGGCGTTGCGCAGCTCGCGGATGTTGCCGGTCCAGCCGTGGTCGGTGAGCCACTGCCTGGCGTCCTCGGAGAACGCGAACGACCGGCCGAGCGGCGCCGCGGCGGCGGCGACGAACTGCTCGGCGAACGGCAGGATCTCGTCGCGGCGGTCGCGCAGCGGCGGGATCGTGAACGTCGCACCGGCGAGCCGGAAGTACAGGTCGCGGCGGAACCGGCCGTCGTCGACCTCGGACGACAGGTCCTTGGAGGTCGAGGCGACGTAGCGCACGTCGAGCGGCCGGGCCCGGGTCGCGCCGACCCGGCGGACCGCGGCGTCCTCGACCGCGCGCAGCAGCTTGTGCTGCAGCATCTGGGGCAGCTGGTCGATGTCGGCGAGGAACGCGGTGCCGCCGTCGGCGAGCTCGAGCGCGCCGGGCTTTCCGGCCGCCTCGTTGCCGAACAGCTCGGCTTCCAGCGCCGGCTCGCTGATCGCGCTGCAGTTGATCCGGACGAACGGGGCGGTCCGGCGCGGCGACATCTCGTGGATCCGCTCGGCGAACCGCTCCTTGCCGACCCCGAGCTCGCCGACCACCAGCACGCTGAGCCGGCCGAGCGAGATCCGCGACGCCGACTGCTCCAGCGCGGCCAGCACGCTCGACCGGGTCGCCGCCGGGCGGCCGGTCGCGGTCCGCGCCTGGACCATCACGGTGACCGCGCCGAGCAGGAACGGCACGCCGACCGTGAGCTGGACCGGCTGGCGCGGGGTCAGCCGGACGCCATCGACGAACGTGCCGTTCGAGCTGCCGACGTCCTCGATCTCGATCTCGGTGGCGATCGCGAGGTTGGCGTGGTGGCGCGACACCGACCCGGAGTCGATCACGACGTCGCACTTGCTCGCCCGGCCGATCGTCAGCGTGCCGGCCGCGGGCAGCGGCACGACCTGCAGCGCGGCGCCGTCGATCACGAGCAGCACGCGGTCACCAAACGGCGCCTGGCGATCGATCTGCTCGGTCGTCGCGCCGGTCTCGTCGTCGATCACCCGGCTAGCGTACGCGGAGGCGGCGGCGGCGCGCAACCGCACCCCCGTCCTCCCGCGCGGGACCCCGGAATGTGCCGGAACACCGCGCAACATGGCGCGGCCGTGCGCCGCGGGCTACTCCAGCGGCAGCTCGTGGCTGTCCTCGGCGGGCGACAGCCGCTCGCGCTCGATCGCGCGGACGCAGCTGTTCCAGCGCAGGACCGCGTCGACGTTGCCCGGCGGGCGCAGCGCCTCGGCGCGCTCGTACCATTCCATCGCATGCCGGAACCCATCGTAGGCCGCCGACCGGACGACGTTCTTGCGGTGCAGGAACGCCCGGGTCTCGCGCTCGTGGACCAGGCCGTTGTAGTAGGCGCGCTCGTACTCGTCCGCCAGCTGGACGATGTAGGTGCGGGCCTCGCGCGCGGTGTGGCCGGCCCCGCTGGCGCCGAACTGGTCGGTGAGCGACAGGATCAGGCAGCGCAGCGCATCCTGGTTGTCGGGATCGACCGCGAGCACGTCCAGGCAGATGCTCTCGGCCTGCGGGGGGTCGTTGAGCAGCCGGTAGCGCTCGGCCTTCTCCATCGCGTGGGGGATGCCGTCGGAGGAGATCTTCTTGAGCTGGAACGTGCTCATGGGCCCAGCTTAGCCCGGCGCCTCCCCGCCATCACAGGGCCCGGCAGGCCGGTGATCCCGCGGGGATTCCCTCGGGCCCAGGTGGCACGGGGCCCCTCCCCCCGGGCGCTCGATCCCTTGCCCTCGGTCAGGCCTTGCTGTCGCGCGTCGCGCCCCCGGGCGCCGGGGCCGCCGGGGCCGGGGTGGCGCCCGCCTCCTCGCTGCGCGCCTGGGTGCGCCGGCGGATGCCGAACAGCTTGCGGCCGATGAGGGTGATCGGGTCGAAGTAGCGATCGACCACGCGCTCCTTGAGCGGGATGATGCCGTTGTCGGTGATGCCGATCGACTCGGGGCAGACCTCGGTGCAGCACCGCGTGATGTTGCACAGCCCCGCGCCGAACTCCTTGCGGATCTCGGGGATCCGGTCGTCGGTGTCGAGCGGGTGCATCTCCAGGCTGGCGAGCCGGATCATGAACCGGGGCCCGACGAACGCGGCCTTGACCTTGTCCCCGGCCCTGGCGTGCTGGGGCGCCTGCTCGCGGTCGCGCAGCACGTGGCAGACGTCCTGACACAGGAAGCACTCGATGCACTTGCGGAACTCCTGCACCCGGTCGACGTCCTCCTGGTACATCCGGTACGTCCCGTCGGCGTCGCGCGGCCGCGGCTTGAACCTGGGGATCTTCTTGTTCTGCTCGTAGTTCCACGACACGTCGGTGACCAGGTCCTTCATCACCGGGAACGTCTTGAGCGGCTGGCAGGTGATGGTCTCGTCCTCGCCGAAGCTGTTCATCCGCGTCATGCAGGCCAGCCGCGGCTTGCCGTTGATCTCCATCGAGCACGAGCCGCACTTGCCGGCCTTGCAGTTCCAGCGCAGCGCGAGATCGTTGGCCTGCTGGGCCTGGATCCGGTGCAGCACGTCGAGCACGACCATGCCGGGGTCGACATCGATGTCGAACTGCTTGAAGTCGCCGCCCTGGGCATCGCCGCGCCAGACGTTGAAGACTCGCTTTGCCATCGTATTGACTCCTTGGGCGACTGCTACTTGACGTCGATCCAGAAGGGACGTTCCCGTCCCCTCTGGACCGGCAAAGCCGGTCCATTCACCCCTCCGCGCGTCGCGTCGCGCGGCCCCGCACCTGGCCGATCTGCTCCCATTTGAAGGCTCCGGGTTTGGCTATTTGACATCTGCGCCGACCTTGCCCGACTCCAGATCTTCGATCTTGGCGTTGGCGATCGCCACGAGGTGGGCCGGGCCGTCGGGCCGGAGCCGCTTCTCGATCTCCATGCCGTCTGCGCTCTTCTTGACGATGACGTTGTACTGGACCCACTCGGCGCTCTCGCCGGGGTGGTCGAGCCGGGTGTGGGCGCCGCGGCTCTCCTCGCGCATCAGCGCGGCGCGGGTCACCGCCTCGGAGGTGACCAGCAGCGCGCGCATCGACAGCGCCTCGTGCCAGCCCGGGTTGTACTGGCTGGTGCCCGGCGCGCGCATCGTCGCCGCCTCGGCCTTGAGCTCGTCGAGCTCGCGCACCGCCTGCTCGAGTTCGTCCTTCTTGCGCACGATGCCGACGCCGCGGCTCATCAGGCCGTGCAGCTTGTCGTGCAGCAGGTAGGGATTGGCGCCGGTCTCGCGGTTGAGGATCTCCGTCGCGCGGCGGATCGCGCCGGTGATCTGGTCGCTCGACGGCTCCGGCGTCTCGCCCAGCCCGGCGATGTACTGCCTGGCGCCGTCACCGGCGAGCTTGCCGAACACGACCAGGTCGGAGAGCGAGTTGCCGCCGAGCCGGTTGGCGCCGTGCATGCCGGCGCCGCACTCGCCGCACGCGAACAGCCCGGGCACCGTGCTCTCCTGGCTGTCGGCGTCGACCCGGATGCCGCCCATGAAGTAGTGCAGCGTCGGGCCGACCTCCATCGGCTCCCTGGTGATGTCGACCTCGGCCAGCTCCTTGAACTGGTGGTACATCGACGGCAGCTTGCGCTTGATGACGTCGGCCGGGCGGCGCGACGCGATGTCGAGGAACACGCCGCCGTGCGGCGAGCCGCGGCCGGCCTTGACCTCGGCGGTGATCGCGCGCGCGACCTCGTCGCGGGTGAGCAGCTCGGGCGGCCGCCGCGCCGCCTTATCGCCGTCGAGCCAGCGATCGCCCTCCTCGATCGTGGCGGCGGTCTCCGGCGCGAACCGCTCGGAGATGTAGTTGAACATGAACCGCTCGCCCTTGTTGTTCTTGAGCACGCCGCCGTCGCCGCGCACGCCCTCGGTGACCAGGATGCCGCGCACCGACAGCGGCCACACCATGCCGGTCGGGTGGAACTGGGTGAACTCGAGGTCCATCAGCTCCGCGCCGGCCTCGTAGGCCATCGCGATCCCGTCGCCGGTGTACTCCCACGAGTTCGACGTCACCGGCCACGCCTTGCCGCCGCCGCCGGTCGCGAAGATCACGGCCTTGCAGCGGAACACCACGAACCGCCCGGTCTCGCGCCAGTACGCGAGCAGGCCGGCGACCCGGCCGCTGTCCCTATCTTTGACCACCTCGAGCGCGGTGCACTCCATGTGGAAGCTGATGCCCTGGTGGACGCCGTGGTCCTGCAGCGAGCGGATCAGCTCGAGGCCGGTGCGGTCGCCGACGTGGGCGAGCCGCGGGTAGCGGTGGCCGCCGAAGTTGCGCTGCGAGATCAGCCCCTCCTTGGTGCGGTCGAACACCGCGCCCCACTCCTCGAGCTCGCGCACGCGATCCGGCGCCTGCCTGGCGTGCAGCTCGGCCATCCGCCACACGTTGAGGAACTTGCCGCCGCGCATCGTGTCCCGGAAGTGGACCTTCCAGTTGTCGCGCGAGTCGACGTTGCCCATCGCCGCCGCCATGCCGCCCTCGGCCATCACGGTGTGGGCCTTGCCGAGCAGGCTCTTGGACAGCACGCCGGTGGACAGCTTGTGGGCGCTGCACTCGATCGCCGCGCGCAGTCCGGCGCCACCCGCGCCGACGACCACCACGTCGTGTTCGATGGTCTGGATCTCGGATACGTCGAGCATGCTACTCACCAGGTGTTGAGATCGTGGATCGCGCCGATCGCGGCCAGGCGAAAGTAGACGTCGATCACCATGACCCAGATCAGGCTGGCCCACGCGAACTGCATGTGGCGCGCATTGAACCAGCTCGCCCGCTTCCAGCCGCCGAGCGCCGCCGTCGGCCGGCCGCAGTCCGACATGCAGTCCTTGCGGCCGCCGATCAGGTGGCGGAACGAGTGGCACCCGAAGGTATAGCCGGCGATCAGCACCACGTTGATCGTGAGGATGACGCTGCCGACCCCGATCCCGAGCTTGCCGTCCTTGAAGAAGCCCTCGACCGCGTCCTTGCCGAGGATGAAGATGAACGCGAGCGCGAAGTACAGCGCGTAGCGGTGCAGGTTCTGGAACACCAGCAGCGCGGTCTCGCCGCGGTACGTCCGGCCACCGGCGAGCGGCCCGACCGCGCAGCCCGGCGGCGAGCCGGCGAACGCGCGGTAGTACGCCTTGCGGTAGTAGTAACAGGTGAACCGGAAGCTGCCGGGGAACACCAGGATCAGCAGCGCCGGCGAGAACGAGATCAGCCTGGACGGCCACCAGCTCGGCACCGCGCCGAACCACGCGTGGCTGACCGGCGCTGCCCCGGCGACCGTCGGATCGCTGAACAGCACGGGTGAGTAGAACGGCGACAGATAGGGGTCGAAGTAATAGTGGTTGCCCTGGAGCGCCGCCCACGTGGTGTAGACGACGAACGTCAGGAAGACGACGAGCGTGACCAGGGGGCCGGTCTTCCAGTCGTCGGTCCGCGCCGTCTTCGCGAACCCTTCCGCGTGCCCACCGATCACGGGCAGGTGTGTGGCCATGTCGCGGCGGACTATAGGGAAACCGACCTGGCGCCGCAAGCCAAGGGGCGCCGCTTTGGCCGATCTGGCGCCCCGGCGCACGGTGTGCTCGCCCGCGCCGTCCCGTGCGACACTTGAAGGATGCCGCCCGCGCCGGTCGAGCTCCCGTACACCGAGATCGCGCCGCCGGCCGATCTTGCCCCGTACGTCGATCGCCTGTGGCTGCGCACCACGCTGCGCGCGCCGGAGCGCGTTCACCGCGTGCTCCCCGACGGCTGCGTCGACGTGATCGTCGATGCAGGGCGCGCCGCGGCCGCGCTGGTCGGCCCGATGACCCGCGCGATCGAGGTCGCCGATGACCCGGCCGAGCTGGTCGCCGTCCGGTTCAAGCCGGGGACCGCCGCCGCGCTCACCGGGTGCGGCCTCGCCGAGCTGACCGACGCCAGCGTCGACCTCGCCGCGCTCGGCCTCGCCGGCGCGCTTGCCGATCAGATCGCCGGCGCCGCGGTGGGAGTCGGTGCGCCCCGCCTGCCGGCGCGGATCCCGCTGTCGGCGATCTCCCATGCCCGCCTGGCGGCGCTGGTCGGATGGCTGCGCCAGCGGCTCGCGGATGCCGCGCCTCCCGATCCGCGGATCGCCCGCGCCGTCGCGCTGCTGTCGAGCGCAGCGAGACGGGGCGCAGCGCCCCCCGTGGGATCGACCGGCGAGGCGCGCGTCGATGACGTGGCCGACATGCTCGGCATGACCCGCCAGCACCTCGCGCGCGGGTTTCGCCGCGAGGTCGGCATCACCCCCAAGCAGCTGGCCCGGATCGCGCGGATGCAGCGCGCGGCCGACGCGCTTCGCCGGGGCGGCGACCTCGCGCGGCTCGCGGCCGAGCTCGGCTACTTCGACCAGTCCCACCTGTCCCGCGAGCTGCGCGATCTGGCCGGCGTCACGCCCGCCGCCCTCGCCGCCGAGCGCCCGACCGTGCTGTCCCACCTGTTCGGCCCGCCGGCGCCGTGACCCAGGTTCCATTTGTCCAATCCTCGGCCGCCCGGCCGCCCTAGATTGGCGTCATGAACTCCATCACCTCCAACCTGATCGTCCCGTCGATCGAAGCCTGCCTGCCGTTCTACGTCGAGCGCCTCGGCTTCACCCAGACCGTCGACGTTCCCCACGACGGCAAGCTCGGCTTCGTGATCCTCAAGCGCGCCGCGGTCGAGCTGATGCTGCAGACCCGGGCCTCGGTCGAGGCCGACATCGCCGGCGTCGACCCCGATGGCTTCCGCGCCGCGCTGTTCATCGAGGTCGACCAGCTCGCCCCGATCCGCCAGGCGCTCGACGGCTGGCCGCTCGTCGTCCCCGAGCGCACCACGTTCTACGGCGCGCGCGAGATCATCGTCCGCGATCCGGCCGGCAACGTCGTCTGCTTCGCCTCGCGCGAGACCTGACGGTCCCCGACGCTGGCGGACAGGGACCGCGGCTACTCGGTCGTTTCGTCGCCAGCGGCGGTGCCGAGGCGCTTCTTCACGTTCAGCGCCTTCCACTTGAGGCCGGGGTGCTCCCGGATGATCGCCTGCATGGCGGGCTCGGACGTCAGGATCTCGGGCGCGATATCCCCGGCGCCGTTCAGCCGTTCAAGAAACTCCAGTTCGTGCTCCTGGAGGGGAAGGACCGCGGCCATGAGGTCGCGGGTCTCACGAACCAGCGTCTCCGTCCACGCGGGGATGTCGGCTTTCGCGGGACGCACATCAAGCCGGAGCATCGGGACCAGCTGGGAGTCGACGTCGGCCGCGGTCGTCCGAATGTGCTCGATGGTGATCGCGCGCCAATCGACGCGGTTCAACCCGCGATAGATGACGAACCCCAGGCGAAGCTTGGCCCGGTCCAAGCCCGGGCGCCGAAGGATCTCGCGCGCGTCGAAGACGTCGCGGCTCGCGCTGCGCGCGACCAGAGCGGCGAGCTTCCCTGCGGCCAACTCATGGTCTTCGACGATGAGAACCTGGGCAGCCGCTTCGCCGCCGATCGGGTGGGAATCCCTCGGCGCCACGGGCCAGAGGGGTGTCCGCAGCATGAAGTGGACGTCGACCTCGATGTTGCCGGGTCGCCCGAGAGCCGTGGTGTACGTCAGTCGCCATTTGCCGCCGGCGTGCTCGTTCGGCGCTCGCTTGACGGCGAGGCCCATGCGGCCAGCGACCTGTTGGATCGCCTGCTCGACGCGCCGTCGTTCGGCGAGCATGGTCTCACGGTCGGATGCGCCGACGTAGTTGAGGTCGATGTCGATCGAGAGCCGCGGGAGGCTGAGGACGAACAGGTTGAGCGCGGTCCCTCCCTTCAAGGCCATCCGTGGTCCGAGGAACGGGTGCGTGCGAATGGCCTCCAGCAGGCGCACGAGCACGTGGACCTTCTCGTAGGACTCGACCTGGAAGCCGCCGTCCGCAGCCGCTCGCTGGAGCTGTTCTCGCGATAGCATCAGGCCACCTCGGCCCAGGCTCGGTTGATCACACGTTCGGGTATCACGAGATTCCACGGCTTCACGAGCCGTCCCGCTTCGCGCTTGCGGTCGAGGTAGCGTGGCTGGCGAGGCGCATGCTCGCGAAGGGCCCGGAGGTGCTGCTCTTCGACGAAGAGTTCTTCCCGGTGCTGCTCCAAGAAGAAACCGACCCGCGCGGTGGTGAGCGCGGAGCTGCGCTTGAGCGTGTGATCGACCACAGCGGCGAGATCAAAGTACTCGACCATCTCGAGTGATCGCCAGACCTCTTCCCAGCCACCGGCGAGGCCAGGAGCATCGAGCACATCGACGAGCGTGCGATCGAACGTTGTCACGCGCACGGTCCCGCCGGCGTGGGGCTCGGAGACGATCCCGCCGCCGAGATCGGGAAGGCCGTCGAGCGCGCGCGGTGGACGAACGCCGACAAACTCGCTGCCCTGGAAGGCCAGCGGGCGCACATGGCTCCGGGTGAGCACGGTGAACCGATGCCACACCGAGTAGGTCTTGCCTCGGAACTGGAGAGCCGCGTGGTAGGCCACAGCCGCATCGGGCGCGAGCTTTGTTGCGAGCAGGAAGGGGTCGACCTGAAAGGTGTCGGGCGCGGCGCCCGCGGGCACCGACGCGTAGAGCCCGCGGCGCACGTGCAGAACGTTGCCCGCGGCGGCGTGTCGCGTGAGCAGACTGTCGGCGGTCCGAGGGCTCCGATCGCCGCGGGCTCCGCGGGCTGCGAGGTACTCCTCGTGCGTGAAGAGTGGGTGACGGGCGAAGAAGTCGCTGGATCGCATGGTTGCCGTCTCGCATCGGTACGCTGACTTATTATGCGTATAACGCCTTGAATCAGCAAGTTACCCTCCTGACCGATTGTCGGATCGCAGCGTAGCGCTGATCTAAATGCCGTATATCGCTACTTTTCGACAAGTCAGACGGCCGCGGCGGGGGATCCCCGAGTACTTCCTGTATGACCGCGCCCGGAACCAGCTGTTCGCGCACCGGCTGCCGTCTCCGGGAGCCACGACCTACAGCTCGATCGTTCCACAGCACGGCCGCTACGAGTCGCGCGTTCTCGGGCTGGAGGTCGAGGTCGCGCAGGACCGCCTGCGGTTCTTCGCTGGTACGGCCATGCTGCTGGAGAGCGACGAGCTGATCGTCCGGCTGGAGCAGATGCTCGACCAGGTCCAGCAGCGAGCCGAGGACGAGGCGCGCCGCCGCGAGGAAGCCGAGCGCGAGGTCGCGCGGCTGCGCGAGGAGCTGGAGCGACTGAAGCGGTGAGCTGCCATTCGCGCTGGCGGCCGCTCGATCTGGCATTTCTCGGCACCGCACTCGAATTCGCCGTGAGTGCTGGTGATCGTCCATGGCCTGTGTTACTGAGCCGCCTGTGTTGCGGGGCGACGGCGGACCTGATCGACGAGCGCGCTTCCCAGCCGCTCCGACGCGAGCGCTGACGAGCGCCGAGATCGCCGCCGATCGGTGGAATGGCCTGCTCGAGGGTTTGAGTACGCCTGTATCTGTGGTGAGCTTCGAGCCGTCCCTCCAAACGAGGTCATCGTGAAGCGACTCCTTGCTATCCTGCCCGGGATCCTGCTCGCCGGATGTGTCCTGTCGACGTCCGTGCAGCGATCGCTGTCATCGCCTGCGAGCGGCGATGGCAACATCACCGTGCCCGACGTCTTTGACCTGCCGAAGGACCAGGCCATCGCGGCGCTGCGAGGCGCCGGCTCCCAGGGCGAGGTCACCGAGGCGTCGGGCCGGTGCGGGAGCGTCGTCGAGCACCGCGTGATCGAGCTCGGTCACGTCTGTGCCCAGCAGCCGGCGGCCGGCAACATCCAGGGCGCCCGCCTGCCGATCGCGTTGCGGGTCCAGGACGAGGACCCCTGGCATGGCAACGTCGGCCGGATCACCGAGTGGTATCTGATGCCGCGCCTCGTCGGGATGCCAGTCGACGCCGCGCGCGCCGAGCTCCTGCGCGTCGGGTTCCGCGACAAGGATCGCCTGCAGGTCCAGTGGGTCGACCGGCCCGGCTGCAAGCCACTCACGGTCTGCGAGACGTACCCCGAGGCGATGGACCGCGCCGGCGTGCACAGCAGCCTGGTCCTGTCGGTCGCGCGGGACCCCGCGGCGCCGACGACGGGTGCGACCGCTGAACCGAGTGGAGGACCACGATGACCGCGACGATCGAAGATCTCGAGAAGGCGCTCGTCTCTGCATTCCCGCCGGTCGTGATCGACCGGGCGATGATCGACGATCCGACCGCGCTCTGGCACGTGTACGACGACTACGCTGAGCTCACCGCGTTCGAGGGCAAGACCTGGCGCGATCTGCCCGCGGAACTGATCGTGCGGCATGCGACCTTGCCGATCTATGCAGGCGACTCTCTGTGGCGTGCCACGCTGCCGGGCTACCTCTGGTACCTCCTACGCGCGCGGGGGCAGTGGAACGAGGTGCCGTCCCAGCTCGCCTGTCAGCTGACGCGAAGGGAAGATCCCGAGTATCACCCGAAGTTCGATCGACGAATCGCGCCGTTTTCTCGGTTGCAGTGCTCGGTGATTCGTGACGTGCTCGAGCTTCTCGCGACGGTGCCGCTGATGGAAGACACGATGTCACGCGCACTCGCGACCTGGAACAATCTGTAGTGGGCAACGCAGAAAACATGCAATAGAAGGGGCGTTTGGTGAGGACCTGTTTTGGCCTGGTGTTCGCTACCACCCTCGGGATGAGCGTGGCGGTCTATGCATCGGAGTACAACTTCTACGAGCAGGCTGACAAGAAGGGCTGTTCGTCGATCATTACCGAGCGCGGTCAAGACGAATGCGCGCGCATGCAGCGCGCGAAGGACGACGCTTGCAGCGTCCCGGTCGACTGCGACGTCGACAGGCAGGATCGGACGATCGCGAAGTATAAGGAGGCGAAGGACCGCCTCGATCGAGGACAGGTCGCCGATGCGGACAAGGACAAGCTCAAGGACACGGTTCGCGCGCTCAAGGACGACCTCGACACGCGCAAGTCCGATGCGCGCAAGGGCACCTCAATCGTCCAGGGCTGCGTGACCGCGCGCGAGAACGTGCAGAAGTGGTTCATGGAGACTGGCATCCGCCTGACCGAGCAGACCCGCGACGACGCGCTGCGCCTGCGCAAGGATCTGCTCGACAAGCTCGCCGACGCCCAGAAGAAGCAGGCCGACGCGAGAGCGAAGCGAGACGCCAAGCCCGGCGACACGAACGTGCAGAACGACTACGATCGCGCCACGAACGAGATGCGCGACGCCGAGAAGGCGCTCGAGGAGTTCAACACCAGGTACGGCAAGGACATCGAGCGCTACGCCGCGAAGCTGATCGACCAGTACAAGGCGGAGCGCGACTCGCACGAGCGGCCGCTGTCCGAGGCGAGGAACCGCGTCGACAACTGCAAGAAGGTCGACAACATGAGCTACTGAGCTCGGATTGCATCCGGCGCTCGACCTCGCGGCGACCTCGGCAGGGAGCGGAGACGTCACCACGGAGCCGTCGGCGACCGTGCACCTCGCGCAGGACGAGCGCCGAGCTGGCGTCGCGCAGAGTATCAGGAGGTCCATTCCTGACCCTGTAGTCGCGCACTGCAGCGACCTTGACCATCCCCGGCGCGTCCTTCACGCTGTTCGTATGGCTGTGATCCACTTGAGCCCTGCCGGGTTCCCGATGGCACCCAGCCAGGACGTGTGGGACGCGCTCAGCGCGGAGGAGCGTACCCGGGTGGTTGCAGCGCTGCCCAACGAGGTCACCGACGCCGAGATCGCGCTGCCGGAGGGCGACCGCCACTTCCAGGCCAAGAGCCGCGCGCTCGATGCGCTGCGCGGCTATTACGCCCGGCAGCGGCGCCGGATCTACCTCGCTGCCGAGCTCCCGATCTACTACCCTGCGGAACCCCGGTTCGCGCCCGATCTGCTCGCCGTGGTCGACGTCGAGGATCACCTGCGCGACAAGTGGGTGGTCAGCGCCGAGGGCAAGGGCCTGGACTGGGTGCTGGAGGTCCACGTCGGCGGCGATCGCAAGAAGGACGCCGAGCGCAACGTCGCGCGCTATGCGCGGCTGGGGATCCCCGAGTACTTCCTGTACGACCGCGCCCGGAACCAGCTGTTCGCGCACCGGCTGCCGTCTCCGGGAGCCACGACCTACAGCTCGATCGTTCCACAGCACGGCCGCTACGAGTCGCGCGTTCTCGGGCTGGAGGTCGA
>JBGQCL010000347.1:0-12806 GCA_041495365.1 Kofleriaceae bacterium
CCAGTCATGACGCGGGGAGAGCACTGATGGCGATGAACACGTATCCACCTCGCACTGGGCAAAGCGACATCAGGTCGAGCGGGGAGACAAGAAGTATCAAGCGAGTGTTGTTGATGTTTCTCGAACTCATCACGGAGGAATGAACATGATGCTACGAACGTTTGCACTGTCCTGCTTTTTCGCCGCGGCTGTCACGACCGGATGCGCGGGCGGCCATGCCGCGATGCGCGGCTCGGTCGTCATGAAGATCGATCCGACGACCGCGCATGTCTGTCTTGGCAACGGCGAGGTCGCGGTCAACGATCGGGTCCGCCTCTACAAGAACGTCTGCGAGCCAGTAGCCGGCGGCAGGGCATCGCGGTGCAAGAAAGAAGCGCTCGCCGAAGGGATGGTCACACAGGTGCTCGACGAGCACTACTCCGTGGTGACCTTCCCGGGAGGGACGGCATTCGATGAGGGCAACACCGTAGAGAAGCTGTAACCCTGGCCACCTCGGGCACTGCCCTTGCGCTCCCTCGAATCAAGGAGCTCGTGTTCGCGAGCGATGTGCAGCCATGACGTCGTGGGCTACCACCGAAGGGCTCCCCTACCCGCTGGGTGTCTCGCGATGCCCCGACGAAGCTGCGTACAACTTCGCGCTGTACTCGAAGCACGCGACGTCGGTCCGTCTCCTGCTGTTTTCCGATGATGATCTGGCGACCCCGCGCATCGAGCTCGCGCTCGATCCGCTGATCAACAAGTCCGGGCGCGTGTGGCATTGTCGCGTCGCGATGACGGCCGTCGGCGGCTGCCGCTACTATGGATATCGGATCGATGGTCCCGAGCCGGCCGGGGCGTTCGAGGCCCATACATTTCATCCCGAGAAGCTGTTGCTCGATCCATACGCGCGATGCATCGCGTTTCCGCCCGCCTTCGATCGCCGGGCCGCGCTCGACGAGCTGTCGAACTTCGGCAAGGCGCCGATCGGCATGATCGAGGCGTGCGAGGTGACGTTCGACTGGGGCGCCGATCATCATCCTCACCACGACGGCGAGACCGTGATCTACGAGCTGCATGTCCGCGGCTTCACACAGCACGCGAGCTCGGGGGTGTCGGCGAGCGCGCGCGGGACGTTCGCCGGCGTGATCGAGAAGATCCCGTACCTGCGCGAGCTCGGCGTCAACGTCGTCGAGCTGATGCCGGTGTTCCAGTTCGATCCACAGGCGCGCGACTTCTGGGGGTACATGCCGATCAGCTTCTTCGCGCCCCATCGGGGCTACGCCGGGCCGGGCAGCTCTGCGATCGACTCGTTCCGTGCGATGGTCGCCGCGCTCCACGACGCGGACATCGAGGTCGTGCTCGACGTCGTCTACAACCATACCGGCGAAGGTGGCGCGGCCGGGCCGATCTACAGCTTCAAGGGCATCGACAACAGCACCTACTACCTGATGAACGGTTCGCGCTACGCCGACTTCACGGGCACGGGCAACACCATCCACGCGAACAACCGCTACGTCCGCAAGATGATCCTCGACAGCATGCGCTACTGGGTGCGCGAGATGCGCGTCGATGGCTTTCGTTTCGATCTCGCATCGGTGTTCGGGCGCAACACCGACGGCTCGATCAACTTCGACGATTCCCCGATCTTCGGTGACATCACGTCGGATCCGGCGTTCGACCGGATCCGGATGATCGCCGAGCCGTGGGACGCCGCTGGCATGTACGAGCTCGGGCGCGCGTTCCTCGGCATCACGTGGCTGCAATGGAACAGCCGGTTTCGCGACGATGTCCGCCGGTTCGTCCGCGGTGATGACGGTTTGCTCGGCGCGCTGATGCAGCGGCTCTACGGCAGCGACGATCTGTTCCCCGATGACGTCATCAATGCTTACCACGCGTACCAGAGCGTCAACCATGTCACTTCGCACGACGGCTTCACGCTCTACGATCTGGTCTCGTACGAACACAAACGCAACGCGGCGAACGGGCACGACAACCTCGATGGGCCCGACGCGAACTGGAGCATCAACTGCGGCTGGGAAGGGGATATCGGGGTGCCAGCGCACGTGCTCGCGCTGCGCGAGCGCCAGGCCAAGAACCTGATCGCGCTCCTCCTGCTCTCCAACGGGACGCCGATGCTCCGCGCCGGCGACGAGTTTCTCCACACGCAGGGCGGCAACAACAACCCGTACAACCAGGACAACGAGACGGGCTGGCTCGACTGGCGCCGGCGCGATGCATGGCGCGGCTACTGGCGGTTCGTCCAGCAGATGATCGCGTTTCGCAAGCGGCACCCATCGCTCGCACGAAGTCGGTTCTGGCGCGAGGACGTCCGCTGGTACGGTCCGCGCGGTGTGGCCGATCTGTCGTCCCGCAGCGTGGCATTCCTGCTCCGTGGGGGCTCGCAAGGGGACGATGATCTGTACGTGATGATCAACGGCGCCCCGGAAGCGGTCCCGTTCATCATGCAAGACCCTGGCGATCACTGGCGTGTGGTCGTGGACACGTCCCGAGAGTCCCCAGACGATATCGATCTCGACAGCCGGCGATCGCTCGGTCGGCCTTCGTATGTCGTCGAGGCCCGGTCGGTCGTCGTTCTGGTGCGATAGGGCTACCGACGCCTACTGGGCGCGCAGTCTACCTGGCGCAGATCTACCTGCCAACACGCGCAATTCGCGCAGCAGTGCTCCCTGACGGCGCAAGATCTGCGCGTTCAGGAAGCAAGCGCCAGCTGGTGCGTCGAGCACACCGTGATCGCCGAAATCACATGAGCTGGATCAGCCATTGCTCTTGTCCCGGGTGATGACGCTCGATCGAGACCACACCTGGGCCATCGTCCTCGCCGGCGGAGAGGGGACGCGCCTCGCTTTGTTGACCGTGGCCCTGTACGGGCGCCCTCTGCCCAAGCAGTTCGCCGCGATCGACGGGGAGCGCTCGATGCTCCAGGCCACGCTGGCGCGGGTCGAACAGATCGTGCCGCGCGACCGGATCGTCGTGGTCATCGGGCCGGCTCACGTCGAGCTCGCGCGCTCCCAGCTGGCAGACGTCGAAGGCGTGACGCTGCTCGTTCAGCCGGCGAGCTGCGGCACCGCCGTCGCGATCCTCTACGGGCTCGCCTGGATCCGCGCGCACGACCGCGCGGCAAGCGTCCTGTTGTTCCCGAGCGACCACTACGTCGCCGACGATCGCGGCTTCGTCGCGGCGGCGGCAGCAGCTTCGCTCGGGAGCCAGCGGCTCGGCCGCCTCGTGCTCGTCGGCGCGACACCGGACTCGCCCGATCCCGAATACGGATGGATCGTCCCGGGGCCGAGCGCGGGACCCGGGGTGTTCGCCGTCGATCGCTTCACCGAGAAGCCGGAGCGCACGGCGGCCGAGCACCTGCAGCGCGACGGCGGATTGTGGAACACGTTCGTGTTCGCCGCGCCCGCCGCGACGCTCGAGCTGCTTGCCCGCCAGCACCTGCCGCTGCATGCGGCGCGCTTCGACGCCTGGGCGTTCGGCGGTGGTCCCGTGGCGGAGGCGTTTCGCGGGCTATCGTCCGCGGACTTCAGCCGCGACATCTTGCAGCGCGCGACCGGACTCGCTGTCCTCGCGATGCCGAATGTTGGGTGGAATGACTGGGGCACGCCAGCGCGCGTGCTCGCGAGCCTGCGAGGCAAGCCCGCCGAAGGCCACCTGCTCGCCCGGATCGCGCGCGGATCGCTGAGCGAAGCCGTCGCCTGAACGAGGAGATCACCGATGGCCGACATCAACACGACCCGGAGCAGCCCAGCACCTGTGATTTTCACGGACTGGAAGGGAGAGCGGCTCGAGCGCGGCGACCATGGCGTCGCGGCCAGCGGCAACGGCGCGGACCCCGGTAGCCCATTGGTGGCAACGGAAGAGCACTGATGGCGACGACCGGGCATGTGCTCGCGGTTCGCAGCTCGGTGATCGACGTGAAGTTCACCGAAGGCGCGCTACCCGCGCTCGATACGGCCATGGAGATTCTATGGGATGGGCCGCACCGGCTCACCGCCGAGGTCCAGCAGCACCTCGACACGACCACCGTGCGGGCCGTGGCGCTGCACGCGACGACCGGCCTGCGTCGCGGCACCCCCGTGTGCGCGACCAACGCGGCGATCGCGATCCCGGTCGGTGATGCCGTGCTCGGGCGCCTGGTCGATGTCGTCGGAGAACCCACGGATCACGGACCGCCGTTTGCGACGGACGTCCCGCGCTGGCCCACGCACCGGGCGGCACCAGCGCTCGACGCGCAGCAGGATGCGCGCTCGCTGTTCCTGACCGGCATCAAGGTGATCGATCTCGTCGCGCCGCTGGTCAAGGGCGGCAAGGCCGCGATGTTCGGCGGCGCCGGCGTCGGCAAGACCGTGCTGATCATGGAGCTGATCCGCCAGACCGTCGAAGCGTACGCCGGGATCTCGGTGTTCGCCGGCATCGGCGAGCGCTCGCGGGAGGGCCACGAGTTGCTCGAGGAGCTGCGCGGCTCCGGCGTACTCGCGCGCACCGCGCTCGTGTTCGGTCAGATGAACGAACCGCCCGGTGCACGCTGGCGCGTCGCGCTGACGGCGCTCGCGATCGCGGAGTACTTCCGAGATCACGAGCATCGCGACGTCCTCTTGTTGATGGACAACGTGTTTCGGTTCGTCCAGGCCGGCGCCGAGGTGTCCGGCTTGCTCGGCCGCCTGCCGTCGCGCGTCGGTTACCAGCCCACGCTCGCGACCGAGGTCGCCGAGCTCGAGCAGCGGATCGCGAGCGTGCGCTCGGCGGCGATCACGTCGATCCAGGCGGTGTACGTCCCGGCCGACGATTTCACCGATCCCGCCGTCGCCCAGATCTTCACGCATCTCGAGGCGTCGATCGTGCTGTCGCGCGACATGGCCTCGGAGGGCCTCTACCCTGCGATCGATCCGCTGGCCTCGACCTCGGTGTTGCTCGATCCGCGGGTCGTCGGACAGGAGCACTACGAGGTCGCGCAGCGGGTGCGCGGCGCGCTGGCCCACCACCGCGAGCTCCAGGAGATCATCGCGCTGCTCGGGATCGAGGAGCTGTCGGTAACTGATCGGGCGCTGGTGCACCGCGCGCGCAGGCTGATCCGATTTCTCACCCAGCCGTTCGCGGTGACCAGCGCGTTCACCGGCCAGCCGGGACGCTCGGTCGCGGTCGCCGACACGCTCGCCGGTTGCCGTGCGATCCTTGACGGCGAGGGCGAGGACTGGGCCGAGAGCTCGTTCTACATGGTCGGCACGCTCGCGGATGCGCGTGCCAAGGAACAGGCGCAGCGGAGGACCGCGTGAGGCTGCGCATCACGACGCCGCTCGCGATCGCGGTCGACGCCGACGACGTGCGCCACGTGCGAGCGGAGGATGCGACCGGCGCGTTCGGGATCCAGCCGCACCACGGGCACCTGATCACAAGCCTCGCGATCTCTGTCGTCACGTGGCGAGACGGAACGGCGCGAGAACACCACGTCGCGGTGCGCGGCGGCGTGCTCGCAGTGAATGCCGAGACGGTGGACATCGCAACGCGAGAGGCGACTGCCGGCGACGATCTCGAGCAGCTCGAGCGCGACGTGGTCGCGCGATTCCGTCGCGAAGAAACGGCCGAACAGGCGGCCCGCGGCGGCGCCGCGCGGATCGAGCTCGCGGCGATCCGGCGGATCTGCGACTACCTGCGCGGCGAGCGAACGCACGTGGTGATCGGAGAGGAGACCAGCGATGGGCAACAATGATGACAACCACCTCGATCGCGAGGTGCGCCGGCGGCGGCAGCGCCGCGAACAGGCCAAGCAGGAAGGCGAGCGCTCGCTCGCACAGAACCTCGCGTGGATCGGCACGCTCGGCTGGCTGATCGTCGTGCCGATGGTCGCCGGGATGTTCTTCGGCCGTTGGCTCGATCACCGGTTCGATACCGGCGTGACGTTCGCATCCGCGCTGTGCATCGGAGGGCTCGTCGCCGGATGTTGGCTGGCGTGGCGGAAGGTGCAGCGGCGATGACCGCCGCGATGATCCTGCTGTTCGCACTCGCGGGCTTCGCGCTCGGCATCGCCCACTTCGCCGCGCTAAGGTGGACCGTCAGGGGATATCTGACCGGCACGCGAAGCGCGATTGCGTGGTACCTCGCGCGGCTCGCAGGGTCCGGCGCGATCCTGTTCGTGCTGGTCCGGATCGGTGGCCCGCTCGTGCTCGCCGCGCTCGTCGGGTTTCTCGCGGCGCGGTTGCTCGTGGTGCGGCGCGGCAGGGAGGCCGCGTGATGCAGCCACTGTCGACCCGCACGCTGTTCCACGTCGGGCCGGTCCCGATCACGAGCGTGGTCGTGACGACCTGGGCGATCATGGCCGTGATCGTCGTGGCGGCCTGGCTCGGTACGCGCCGCACGAAGGTCGCCGCCGGTCGCTGGCAGGCGGTGCTGGAGTTTGTCGTCGAGACGATCGGCAACCAGATCCGCGAGGTCGTGCTGCGCGAACCGCGCCCATACGTCCCGCTGGTGGGCACGCTGTTCCTGTTCATCGCGATCTCGAACCTGTCCGCCATGGTGCCCGGTGTGTCGCCGCCGACTGCCCACCTCGAGACCGACGCCGCGCTCGCCGGCATCGTGTTCCTGTCCGTCCATGTCTTCGGGATCGCCACCCACGGCGTGCGCAAGTACCTCGCCGGCTTCGCTCGGCCGAGTTTTCTGCTGCTACCGCTCAACTTGCTCGGCGAGATCACGCGGACGTTCTCGTTGATGGTCCGCCTGTTCGGCAACATCATGAGCCACGAGATCGTGATCGGCGTGGTCCTGACGCTCGCCGGTCTGCTCATCCCGATCCCGCTGATGGCGCTCGCGATCGTGATCGGGATCGTCCAGGCCTACATCTTCACCATCCTCGCGACCGTGTTCATCGGCGCGGCCGTCGAGACCACCGAGAAACAGAGGGCAACATGACGATCCAGGAGCTCAGCATTGCCGGCGCGACCATCGCCGTATCCTTTGGCGCGATCGGTCCGGCCCTCGCCGAAGGACGCGCACTCGCGTCGGCGATGGAGGCGATCGCGCGGCAACCCGAGTCGGCCAACACGCTGTCGCGAACGCTGTTCGTCGGCCTCGCGATGATCGAGACCATGGCGATCTACTGCCTGGTCATCGCGCTCCTCCTCATCTACGCCAACCCGTACGCGGGATGACCATGCGGATCGACTGGTGGACCCTGGGATTGCAGGCGATCAACTTCCTCGTGTTGGTCGTGTTGCTGCGGCGCTTCCTTTATCGCCCGGTGGCGCGCGCGATCGCGCGCCGCAAGGAGCAGACCGAGAAGGCGATCGCCGATGCCGCGGCCGCGACCACGCGCGCGGACGAAGAACGCAAACAGCTGGCGACCGAGCGAGCGGCGTGGCCCGCCGAGCGCGAGCGGTTGCTCGCGGAGGCACGCACCGAGGTCGCGGCCGAACGCCTGCGCGCGGTGGATGCGACCCGCACCGAGGTCGAGGCGATCGGGGTCGCGGCGCGCGACAAGCTGGCCGACGAGCACGCCGCTGCGACCGCGGACCTGCGCCACCATGCCGTCGAGCTCGCGCTCGAGCTCGCGGCGAGTATCCTTCGCGCGTCGGCCTCGACGGCCGTCGCCGAGGCGCTGGTCGGGGGCCTGGCCGATCGGCTCGGCGCGCTGCCTGCCGAGGAGCTCGGCCGGCTTCGTGCCCAGGTGTCGGACGGGCATAGTCTCGAGATCGTGACCGCCCCGGCACTGGGCGTCGATGCCGAGGCACGGCTCCGCGCGCGGATGGCCGAGCGACTCGGACCGGACGCCCACGTCGCCTTCGCCTTCGATGACCAGCTGATCGCCGGCACCGAGCTGCGGTTTCCGAGCACCGTGTTCAACCTGTCGTGGCGCGAGGCGCTCGACCGTGCTCGCAAGGAGCTCGAGCATGATGTCACTGCGTGACGATCTCGCACAGTGGCTGCCGGGGGCGCGCGCCCGCGCCCGGCGAGTCGCGATCGAGCCGCGGGTCGAGCACCTCGGTCGGATCGAGCGCATCGGCGATGGCATCGCGGTGGTCTCGGGCCTGCCGGAGACCCGACTCGACGAGCTGCTCGTGTTCGGCACCGGTGTGTTCGGCATCGCGATCGAGCTCGACGCCGAGACGATCGGCTGTGTGCTGCTGGGCCCTCAGGACGGCATCGCCGCGGGCCAGCGCGTGGTCGGCACCGGCGAGATCGCCCGCGTGCCGGTCGGCGACGCGCTGCTCGGGCGCGTGGTCGATGCCGTGGGCAGCCCGCTCGACGGTGGCGCCGCGATCACCGCCGAGCGCCGCGATCCGGTCGAACGGCCGGCGCCGCCGATCGTCGACCGCGATTTCGTGAGGCGGCCACTGCTCACCGGCATCACCGCGATCGACGCGATGATCCCGATCGGCCGCGGCCAGCGCAAGCTGATCATCGGCGACCGCAAGACTGGCAAGACCGCGATCGCAGTCGACGCGATGATCCGCCAGCGCGACAGCGACGTGATCTGCATCTACGCCGCGGTCGGCCAGCGATCGTCGACCGTGCGCGACGTGATCGAGGCCGTCCGGCACCAGGGTGCGCCCGACCGCTGCGTGTTCGTGGTCGGCGCCGCCGAGAGCCCACCCGGCGTGCAGTGGCTCGCGCCCTACGCCGCGTGCACGATCGCCGAGTACTTCCGCGACCGTGGGCGCGACGCGCTGCTCGTGATCGATGATCTCACGCGCCACGCGATCGTCTACCGCCAGCTGTCGCTGCTGTTGCGCGATCCGCCGGGACGCGAGGCATACCCCGGCGACGTGTTCTACCTGCACGCGCGGCTGCTCGAACGCGCGGCCAAGCTGTCCGCCGTGCGCGGCGGCGGCTCGTTGACCGCGCTGCCTATCGCCGAGACCGAGGAGGGCAACCTGTCGGCCTACATCCCGACCAACCTGGTCTCGATCACGGACGGCCAGATCTACCTCGATCCGAAGCTGTTCTACGAAGGCCAGAAGCCCGCGATCCACGTCGGCAAGAGCGTGTCGCGCGTCGGCGGCAAGACCCAGGCTCCCGCGATGAAGGGGCTTGCCGAGAGCCTCAGGCTCCGCTACGCGCAGTTCATCGAGCTCGAGATGTTCACGAGGTTCGGCGTCGTGCTCGACGAACGCACCCGCCGCACGATCGAGCACGGCCGGCGGATCCGCGCGGTCCTGCGCCAGCCGGAGCTCGCGCCGCTCGCGCTCGCAGACGAGGTCGCACTACTGGTGGCGCTCGACGAAGGCATCCTCGACGCCGTACCGGTCGAGCGGATCGACGACTGCCGTACCGCCATCCGCAACCACTTGCGCGATCGAGCCGCCGACGCTCTCGGCTCGATCGAGCAGACCGGCGAGTTGACGCCAGACGCCCGCTCGGCGCTCGTGGCCGCCCTCCGCGAGGCGTGCGCGCCGTTCGCGGCGAGCGAGGTGACCTGATGCCGCGTCTCGCCGAGCTTCAAGCCCGCGTCGCGAGCATTCATGATCTCAACGAAGTCGTCGGCGCGATGCGCGCCCTCGCCGCGGTCCGCATGCGCCAGGCCTCGGAGGCTGTCCGCGCATCGCGCAGGTACGCCGCCGCGATCGGCGATGCGCTCGATTCCGCGCGCGATCTCCTCCCCGCCGAATCCCCACCGCCCGCGACTGGCCCCGGGCTCGTCATCGTGTTCTGCACCGAGCACGGGTTCGCCGGTGCGTTCAACGACCACCTGATCGATCGTGCGGCCGACGGGCCGCGCCGCGCGCTCATCGTGGTCGGCTCGCGCGGTGCCACGCTCGCCGCCGAGCGCGGGCTCGAGGTCGCGGCAACCTTCGCAGCGGCGTCCCATCCGTCCGGAGTGATCGCGGTCGCACGGCGCATCTCCACCGAGCTGTACGCGCGCGTCGATGACGACGGGCTCGATCATGTCGACGCGATCTACGGGCATGGTGACGCGATCGGCGCTCCGGCCATCGTGCGCGAGCGACTCCTGCCCGTCGACCGTGCGGCGTCGGTGAAGCCCGCGGCGTTTGCGCCGCTCCATCACCTCGAGCCGCGCGCGCTCGTTCAGCGGCTCGCGGCCGAGCTCGTTCTCGCCGATCTGATCCGCATGGCGATGGAGTCCCTGGTCGCCGAGAACTCCGCCCGCATGCAGGCGATGTCGGCCGCGAGGGACAACATCGAGCGCAAGCTCGTCCAGCTGGAACAGGCCGAGCACCGCGGGCGCCAGGACCAGGTCACGACCGAGCTCCTGGACCTCATCACCGGCGCCGAAGCATTGAAGTGACCGGCAGGCTTGCACTCCACCAGGATTGCGCGTCTGCCGCGGTACAGCGCGCCGAAGGCCCGGCGAGGATCCGGCTGCTACGGCTCAGGATCTCGCGCACCAGGTGCCGGACAGCGATCCGGTGCGCAAGACCTGCATCCGAGAAGGAGGCTGAGGTTGCTGACACCCTGAAGCCCCCCACCGAGCACCAGGGTTCATTACGGACCTCGCCAAGTGATCGAGATTCCTCGACGAAGCGTCGGGTTTCCTGAATTCACCATGTTGGGGTTCGCGCGGCTGGGGCGCCCCGCAGGTGATCGAGCTCGTGAACTCCCCCTCGTCGAGAACCGCTCAACTGCCCAAGTTGCCTGGGAGCGCCGTTATGAACCCTGGAGCACAGGTGAGTGTCGTCATGGCTGCCCGTCGACCGGTACCGAGGCGTTCCACTTCCAATCGCGGATCTCCGGCAGATCTTGGCCATGTCTCGCGATGTAGTGCTTGTGCTCGAGCAGCTTGCCCTCGAGTTGCTGTTTCAGGGCGATGCCCTTGTCGCCGGTCTGCGGCAGGCGGTCGATGGTGTCCATCACGAGGTGGAAGCGATCCAGATCGTTGAGCACCGTCATGTCGAACGGCGTCGTGATCGTGCCTTCTTCCTTGTAGCCGCGGACGTGGATGTTCTCGTGGTTGGTGCGGCGATACGTGAGCCGGTGGATCAGCCACGGGTAGCCGTGGAAGGCGAAGATGACGGGCTTGTCCCTGGTGAAGATCTCGTCGAAGTCCGTGTCATCGAGCCCGTGCGGATGCTCGCGTGGCGGCTGCAGTCTCATCAGGTCGACGACGTTGACCACGCGGATTCTCAGATCGGGGAGATGCTGGCGCAGGATGGACACTGCGGCGAGCGTCTCCAGCGTGGGCACGTCGCCACAGCAGGCCATGACCACGTCGGTCGCGTCCCCCTGGTCGTTGCTAGCCCACGGCCAGATGCCGACGCCCTGGGTGCAGTGCTTGACGGCGGCATCCATCGTCAGCCACTGCGGCGCCGGATGCTTGCCGGCGATCACGAGATTGACGTAGTGCCGGCTGCGCAGGCAGTGGTCCATCACCGACAACAGGCAGTTGGCATCGGGCGGAAAGTAGACCCGCACCACCTCTGCCTTCTTGTTGATGACGAGGTCGACGAAACCGGGGTCTTGGTGCGTGAAGCCGTTGTGATCCTGACGCCACACATGCGAGGCCAAGAGGTAGTTCAGCGACGCGATCTTGCGCCGCCACGGCAGGTGCGCCGTGACCTTCAGCCACTTGGCGTGCTGGTTGAACATCGAATCGATGATGTGGATGAACGCCTCGTAGCAGTTGAAGACGCCATGCCGCCCGGTCAGCAGGTAGCCCTCGAGCCAGCCCTCGCATTGATGCTCGCTGAGCATCGAGTCCAGGACGCGTCCGGTGGGCGCGAGAAACTCGTCGTCCGGCACGGTCGCGGCATCCCATTGGCGGCGGGTCGCCTCGAAGACGGCTTCCAGGCCGTTGGACAGCGTCTCGTCGGGGCCGAACACCCGGAAGTTCCGCTGCTCACCATTGAGTTTCGCCACGTCGCGGAGGAAGCGCCCGAGCACATGCGTGTCCCCGATGCCGGGCAATCCCGGTGACGGCACGTCGGCCGCGTAGTCTCGAAAATCCGGCATCCGCAGGTCGCGGAGGAGCATGCCGCCGTTGGCGTGGGGATTGGCGCCCATCCGCCGCTCGCCCGTCGGAGCAAGCTCGGCCAGTTCCGGGTTCAAGCGGCCCCGCGCATCGAACAGCTCCTCCGGCCGGTAGCTCCTCAGCCAGTCTTCGAGGAGCGCGAGGTGTTCGGGATGGGCCCGTGGGTGGAGCGGTACCTGATGCGCCCGGAAGCTACCTTCCACCGGCAACCCGTCGACCACCTTGGGCCCGGTCCAGCCCTTGGGTGATGCCAGGACGATCAGCGGCCAGCGCGGGCGCGTGAGGTTGCCGTGGATGCGGGCGTCGTTCTGGATCTGTTTGATCTGTTCGACAACCGTGTCGAGCGCCCTTGCCATGGCCTCGTGCATCTGTGCCGGCTCGTGGCCTTCGACGAAGTAGGGCGTCCACCCGTAGCCGCGGAGCAACTGTTCCAGTTCCTCGCGCGTGATGCGGGCGAGGAGGGTCGGGTTGGCGATCTTGTAGCCGTTGAGATGCAGGATCGGGAGCACGGCGCCGTCGGTGGCGGGATCGAGAAACTTGTTGGAATGCCACGCCGTCGCGAGCGGTCCCGTCTCCGCCTCGCCGTCGCCGATGACGCATGCGACGACGAGATCGGGATTGTCGAACACCGCCCCGAACGAATGGCTGAGCGAATAGCCCAACTCGCCGCCCTCGTGGATGGAGCCCGGGCACTCCGGCGATACGTGGCTGGGAATTCCTCCGGGAAATGAAAATTGCATGAACAGCTTCCGAAGCCCGGCCTCATCCTGGCTGATGTTGGGATAGATCTCACTGTAAGTGCCTTCGAGGTAGGTGTTGCCCACGACGGCCGGGCCTCCGTGCCCCGGGCCGGAGACGTAAATCATGTCGAGGTCGAATTTTTTGATGA
>JBGQCL010000348.1:0-12763 GCA_041495365.1 Kofleriaceae bacterium
AGCTCGCGCTGTTCGACGACGGCGAGCGGCGCGGCGTCGCGGTCGATCGCGTGCGCGAGAAGTTCGGGTACGACGCCGTCCATCTCGCGACCACGCTCGGGCCGCGCTACCGCCGCGCCGGCGGCTGAACCTCCTCACAGTGCGTCGGAGGACGCGCTCCACGCGTCGGCGGCGGGCGCCGCCGTCGCTCCGGGGCGGTCGCCGGGCCCGGTGTTCGCGGGCGCGTCCTGGGCCGTCCGGATCGGCTCCTGGACGCGCAGCGCAGCGCTCATGTGCCGGAAGCCCGGCGCGAGGATCAAGCGCCAGGCCTCGAGGGTCTCGGGCTCGCACTCCGCGCAGCTTGCCAGCGCGTGGAGCAGCGCGTCCTCGAAGGCGCGGAGCTCGCGCTCGCCGAGGCCGTACGGCTGGTGCTTGCGCGCCACGCTGCAGATCTTCTCGGCGGCCGCGTCGGCCGTGTGCGGCAGGTCCGTGTCGCAATCGAGCAGGAGCTTGAGCGCCTCGTTGATGGCGTTGTACTGCTGTGACCAGTTGGTGTGGGCGAACATCTGGCGCGCCTCGGGGAGCGCTGCGAACAGGCTCGCATAGAAGCGCTCGTACAGCCGGTCGGCCCGGTCCGTGGCCTGGAACGTGCTGTAGCTGCCGTGGACCCGGCGGCGCGCCTTGTCGTGCGGCGAGTCCTCGACGTTGACGTCCTCGAGCATCCTGGCGGCCTCGGCCATCGACTGCCACCGCTGTTCGGGGAGGACGCGCAGCATCCGCAGCAGGACACCGGCCAGCGCCGGCGCGCGATCGGCCCACGGCCCCCATTGCTGGAGCCGGTCGAAGAATTCCGGGCGATGCACGAAGTCGGCGGGCTTGGTGACCCGCTCGATCGGCTGTCCGGACAGCAGCTCGTAGCCCAGCAGGCCCAGCGCATACTGATCGCTGGCCGTCGACCGGTTGCGGCCGTGGAACTGCTCGGGGCTGAGGTACGTGCAGTTCTCGTGGTTGATCAGGAACGTGCCCCACAGACCGGTCGACGGGCCGACGTTCAGGAACCGGAACGCCGAGAGCCGGGTGCGGCCGGTGCTCCGGTCGATGTGGACGTTGCTGGGCACCAGGCCTTCGTGCAGGTAGTCGAGGTCGTGCGCCTCGGCCAGGGCCTGCGCGAGCGTGAGCAGGATCTGCTGCACGCGGCGCGGCGCGATCGGACCGCCGTACGACTCCCGGTAGCAGTCGAGGCGGATGCCGTCGACGTACTCGGTCACCACGCAGCACGGGTCGCGGTCGAGGAACTGCTCGTACAGGTGGATGTACGCCTGGTGCGTGAGCTGCTGGGCGACATCGGCGCGGTGGCGCAGGTCGTCCTGGCCCGACGGCTCCCACCGCGGAGCGGCCAGCGCCTTGATCGCGACCGGCCGATCGCGCGGCCCCTCGGCCTTGTACACGGCCTTGTACACGATCGACGAGCTGCCGGTCCCGATCTCCTCGAGATCCTGGTACCTGGCGCCCACGGTCTCACCGACGCGGCGCTTCAGATCGGTGCGGTCGGTGCGCGAGATCGAGGGCAAGCGGCCCATCTCGTCGAGGATCGCCCGGCACACGTTGACGATCGCCTGCTCGCGCTCGGCGGATGTCATGACATTGAGTGGGTGCTTGGGGTGGCAACCCGGCGCGGCCTGCCACTGGTTGAGGCCGACGGTCTCGAACAACGAGTCTCTGACTGGCACCCAGTACAGCGACAGCTGCCTGCGCTTGGCGCGGGCGAGCAGCACGCGCAGCTCCTTGTCGCGGATGAACGCGGACTCGAGGTAGTCGGCCGACACCAGCAGCAGCGCGACGCGGGCCTGGGCGAGCGCCTCGTCGATCTGCGGCGCCCACTCGGTGCCCGGCTTGATCTGCGTGTCGTCCCACACCGACAGCAGGCCCTGGGACGCGGCGGGATCCAGGTTCTTCTTGAACTCCAAGAAGATCGCCGCGTCGTTGTCGTTGTGAGAGTAGCTGATGAACACCAGATCGCGCATCAGACCCGTCCTCCTCCCCTTGCCCGGAGCTGGCCACGCACCTGCCTGACATCCTCGCAGATCGCGCGCCCGAATTCCAGGCCGCCGTCACGCGACCGCGAGCCGGTCGCGGAAGAACGCGAGCACGCGCTCGAGCGCGACCCGCGTCGGATGGCCGGGCTGGTCGACCAGGTGGTGGGTGAGCACCGAGTGCGCGTCGCCCGGGATACCGTACGGGTTGCCAGGGCTGGAGTCGATCTCGATGGCGATGAAGTGGTCGCCGAGCTCCTCGCGCAGGCGGGCAAAGCGCTCGCCCGGGACCGCGCGATCGCCGGTGAACCGCAGCCCCATCACCGGCGTGCCGGCGGCGCAGCGGGCCCGGATCTTGACCAGGTCGTCATCGGAGACCCCGACGTCGCGGCGGCGCGAGGCGGAGATCGGAAACGGCATCGAGGGCTGGCTCAGCACCGGGGCGACCATCGTGTCGTCGACCATCATCGCGAGCGCGAACCCTCCGGTCAGGCACATGCCGACCGCACCGACGCCCGGACCGCCGCACGCCGCGTGGGCATCGCGCGCGAGCGCCCGCAGCCAGCTCACGACCGGGCTGGTCCGGCGGGTCGCCCAGGTCGCGAACTCGCTCGACACGCACGCGCGCGACATCTCGCCGAGCATGTACGAGGTGCTGACCTCGCGCCCGGGCTCGCCGAACAGCGACGGAAAGTACGCGGTCATCCCCGCCGCGATCAGCCGCCGGCCGAACGCGATCACGCCGGGATGCAGCCCCGGGATCTCGTGGATCACGATCACGGCCGGCCCACGGCCGCCGCGGAACACCGGGTAGGTCTTGCCGTCGTAGGTCGCCTCGCTGCGCTCCAGATCGGGGAATGGGTGGGTCACGCCGCGACGCTAGCAGCTTCGGGCGCCGGCGGCGCGGTCCTGGTGCGAGGTGGAAAGCCCCGGTCAGTCCGCGATCCAGCTCGCGGGGTCCTCGATCCAGTCACGGACCAGCGCGATCGCCGACGCGGCGTAGAACCCGTCCTCGACCCGCTCGTCGTAGGTGTAGCGGAGCAGCAGCGACGGGCGGATCTCGACGGCGCCGTCGACCGCGACCGGGGTGGTGGTGAGCCGGCCGACGGTGCAGAACAGCGGGCAGTTGCCGTACTCGTAGAGGTGGTGGTAGGCGGCGTCGATCTTGAGGCTGCCCAGGTTGGCGATGAACGCGCTGGTGTACATCGGGTCGTCGCCGATCAGCGCGTGCGGGGCGAGGCCGTGGCTGTCGAGCCAGCGCAGCAGCGCGATCGATGCGGCGAGCAGGAAGTTCGGGAACCGCAGGAACACCGACAGCTCCTTGTCGACCTTGCTGATCGCGTCGCTCCTGGCGACCTGGATGTCGGCGTCGAGCGCGGCGACCATCTCGGCGAACCGCTCGGCGGGCCGGAACTCGCGCTTGACCGTCGCCAGCGGCGCGTCGTCGCGCATCGCCTTCTTGGCGGCGAACGTCATGAACACGCCGCGCCGGTCGTAGATCCGCCGGCCGACGATGAAGCGGTTGAGGCGGGGCCGCTCGCGCAGCACGCGGGCGAGCGCGTGCAGCACCAGGTGGAACGCGGTGGCGCGCTGCCCGGTCCGCTGGTTCCAGTCGGCGAGCCAGGGCTGCGCGCGCGACATGTCGAGCTGCTGCTCGAACAGCACGCTCGACTCGTTCCTGCCTCGCATGAGGAATGGCATGATCCGGCGATACGGGGGGACCTTGGCGAGCACGCCGTCGCGGCGACGTCCGAACATGGCCGTATCCTACGCGCGCGGGGGCGCGTGGGGAGGTCAGCGCGGCCGCGGCCGGGGCGCCCGCTGGCGGCGCAGCGTGCCGACCAGGCGCTCGATGCCGGGCAGCACGGTCTCGTCGCGGATCATCTCGAGGTGGACGAGCGACCGCAGGCCGAGCCGGGCCTCGCAGGGCTCGCGGACGACCGGGATCAGCCGCGCGATGCCGTCCTCGACCCCGAGCTGATGGCTCAGCACGGTCTGCAGCTCCTGGAACCGGCCGGCGGAGAACCGCGGGGTCAGCACCGGCATCGTGAACCGGCTGGTCGCGACCGGGCGCTCGAGCTCCCGCAGGCGATGGCTGCCGAGCTCGGCGTCGAGCTCCTCGGTGCACACCCGGACGCCGCGCTCCTCGAGCAGCTGGAGGAACACGCGGGCCCAGCTGCGGTCGCGGTCATCGGGCGCGTACACCAGGAGCACGTCGTAGACGAAGTCACTCGGCGCCGCCGCCGTGGTCGGCGCCGGGCCCACCGCGCTCGGGCACAGCGCGATGGCGTAGTTGTCCTCGAGCTCGACCTTCAGCACCGGGCGCTGGTCCGGGAACCGGGCGACCACGTTGCGCCGCACGTGGTGGTAGAGGTCCAGCACGCGGACCACGCCGTCGCTGCCGCCCGCAGCACCGCGCAGCCCCGCGATCAGGTGCTCGGTGAACAGGCCGTGGCGCGCCCCGGCGAGCACGTGGGGCCGGCCGTCGCTCGGGGCCGCCGCGATCACGACGCGGCCGCGGCCGGCGGCGAGTCGCTCGAGGGCGCCGTCGGCGACCGCGGGGACCCAGGCATCGCCGGGCCCCGGCGGCGGCGGGGTCCCGGCCGCGTGGCCGCAATCGAGGATCACGGTCAGCCGCTCGGCGCGGATCGCGGCGAGCCGGTCGCCGAGCAGCCGGCCGGAGATCGCGGTGGCCTCCAGGCGGTCGCGCGAGCTCCACTCGCCCTCGATCGGCAAGAGGTACGAGTCGCCGCCGGGCCAGCTCCCGCCGTGGCCCGAGAAGTAGAGCAGCGCCGTCGCGTCGGGGCCGGCCTTCTGGCCGAGGCGATCGAGCTCGTCGAGGATCTGCTCGCGGGTGGCGTCCGATTCCTGCAGCAGCACGACGTTCGCCGGGTCGTAGCCGCCGGCGCCGGGATCGCGGAGCACGCCGGCCACGCCCTCGGCATCGGCGACCGACAGCAGCGGCCGGACGCGCCGGTACTGCGAGACCCCGATCACAATGGCATGGGTATTTGTTACATCCATGTCACTTCTTGACGCCCGGGGCCGCCCCGACCGCTCCACACGAATGTCTCCATTCCTGAAAGGCGACACACCGCAGCGGATTATGACAGGCGATCCGCTGCGGCCAGGCGGGACCAGGTGTAGGGATGGCTGCGTGGGAGGCGAGCGGGCGCGCGGGCCCCCCCATGGGGCGGTCGCACGGTGCACGGTGATCGAGGCGGTGCGGGCGGATGCGGCCGCTGCGAGCACGGCGCGAGGCGACGACCTGCGGTGGCGCCGCTGTCGTCGACAGGCGTCGCGTCGACTCGTATGCTCGCCGGTCTGCCATGTCGAGCGATGACCCGAGCGCGCCAGTGAGCGAGGGCGAGCAGATCGACGTCGTCCCCGGCCGGCTCTCGGTCCGGGTGCACGCGCACGACCTCGCGACGCAGCAGGCGGGGATCCCGTGCTGGTCGTACGTCACCGACGGGCTGGCCGCGCACGATCAGGCCGAGATCGTGTTCACGCTGCGCCGCGAGCCGGGCGAGGCGGCCGAGCGGTTTCCCGATCCGCCGTTCCGGCTGTTCGCGGCGATCCACGAGCTCGCCGAGCGCGGCCAGCGGATCACCGCCGGGGGGCAGACCGAGTTCGGCGACGCACGGTTGTTCGACCACCACGTGCTGTATGCGCCGGCGCAATCGCTGTCCGGCGTGCCGCTGCCGCCGGGCTGCTTGACGGCCCTGCTGGTGACGGCCGACGAGCTGCGCGCGGTGCGCACGTTCGGCTCGACGCGGGTCCTCGCGCGCATGGGGCAGGCGGCCACGCACTATCCGTTCCCGCCGTGGGTGGATCGCCGCCGGCGCGGCGTGGCGATGGATCGCACGTTCGAGGCGAGCGCGCTCGCGAAGCTGCCGCGCGCGTCGGCCCAGGACGTCCGCGCCACGCTGCACGGCGACCGGATCGTGATCGGCGCGCTGCGCGCGGAGCCGCCGGTGTGGCGGGACCGGCTGGCGCAGCTGCCCGACGGCGTTCCGCTCGCCCTGCTGACCGCGCTCGATCCGACCGCCAACGGCTGCCTGGTCTGGGTGCCGGGGCAGAAGGAGCCGGAGGCGATCATCCCGACCGGCAGCGACGCGTCGCGGGTGTGCGGGTGCTTCCTCGCGCTGTTCGCCGATCAGCCGGCGAACGCGGGGAAGATCCTCGAGGATGGCTTCGCGATGCAGCTGACCGGCGAGGCCTGGCAGGCGCTGCGCCGCGCGCTGATCGAGGGCGAGGAGCTGACGCTCCCGGGGACCGATGGCATGTCCCTCGCGCTGACCTGGCGAGACGACGACGATGTCGGTCCGGGCGAGGGTGACGGCGGCCGGCAGGCCTACCCGCCGGGACCGCCGGCGCGCCCCGGCAAGGTCGCGCTTGGTCCGGTGCGGTTGTTGACGTCCGAGGCCGAGCTCGCCGCGCGAGCGTCGGCCGAGCAACTCGACGCGTTCTGCCGCGAGCTGCAGCGCTGCGTCGAGCGCGTGCTCCCCGATCGCGACGAGCCGCTCGAGCTCCGGCTCCAGGTGATCTGCCGGCCGCGCAGCCATCGCGTCGGCCTGTCCCACATAGGGGACGCCTCCGCGGACCTGCTGGACGCGCTGATCGGCGCGCTCGAGCAGATCCCCACGCTGCCGGTCCGCGGCGAGGTCAGCTTCGAGGTCGAGCTGTCGGTGGCGAGCGGCCCGCGCGAGCGGTTCTGACCCGGACGTATCGATCTGCCAGGGCTCGAAGCCGGGTGACCTCGCAGCGAGTGACGACCGCCGAGCGTCATCGACGCTGTCGACGATCCCGGGTCTCGCTGCCTGGATGGTGTGCACCGCCGCGAGACAGCCGCTTCTCGAACCAGTGGTGCGCGTACGGCTCCGAGTTGAACGCGGCGACCTCGCGATAGCCGCAGCTGCGATACAGCAGGATCCAGACCAGCTGGTCTGCGGTGTGTCGAGCACTTCACCGCACGACGGTGATGCGGGTGGTCCGAGCGCCGCTTGCCCGAGTCGCGCCGCCGCGGTCGCGCTGTCCGGGTTTTGGACGGATTGCGGAGCGGTGATCTCAGTTGCTTGGCGGCGCGTCGGGCGGATTTCGCCAATCCATCGCCAGTCCGGCCGGGATCACCGGGCCAGGCGGAGGTTCGCGGAGCATTTGCGTCGCAGTCGGCGCGCAGCCGTCGTCGGTGGTTGCGGTCGACCTCGACGGCGACGATCGGCTCGATCTCGTGGTCGGCAATGCCGGGACCAGCGACGTCACGGTGCTGCACGGCGACGACGGCGACAGTTTCGGGGCGTCGAGCTTCGCGGTGGGCGCGCCCACCGGCTGGGGGTGCGTGGCGGACTTCGACGGCGACGGCCACCTCGATCTCGCGGCGGCCTCGGGGAGCTCGATCGCCACGCTGCCGTACTTGGAGCGGTGACGCAGGTCGCCGCGTCGATTTGCGGCGCGCGCCGAGCTTGGCGGTCCGGCGGTTCTGTGGAACCGTCGGCCCCCGAGGAGAGCCCGATGTCTCGCACGTTCTGCACCGCGATGCTGATAGCCATGACGCTGCTTGCCGGCTGCAAGTGCCAGCAGGCGGATCCCCCGTCCGCCGTAAAGCCGGCCGGGACGGCGCGGTCCACCCCCGGGGCCACGCCCGCACTGCCCGACCCGCCACGGTCCGCCCCCGCCGCACCGGCGGCCGCGGCGCTGGCGACCCCCGCCGAGACCCAGGCCCGGAACATGGCGGCGATGCAGCACCTGGCGGACACGCTCGCCGCCGATGCCACGGACTGCGAGAAGCTGGCGGTCGATCTCAAGGGGTTCGTCGCCGAGAACCGGCCGCTGGTCGCCATGCTCGTGGCGGCGGCGAACTGGCCGACCGATGACCGGCAGACCGGGTCCGACTACGCCACGGCAGCGGCCGTCGCCCGCAAGCTGCATACCGCGATGGCCGCGTGTGCCGCCACCTCCAGCGTCGCGGCCGCGATGAAGGACCTGCCGGGGCGGTGACTACAGCTCGCCGCGCGCATCGTGATCCGCAGGATCGTGACCGGCGCGGCGGGCCGGTCGGACGCGTCGCGTGGCACGCCGGCGATCCGGCTGACCACGTCGACTTCCTTGCACTTGCCGAAGATCGTGTGGTGGTTGTTGAGCCAGCTCGCCTCGACCTCGTCGATGAAGAACTGGCTGCCGTTGGTGCCCGGTCCGGCGTTGGCCATCGCCAGCGTCCCGGGCTGGTGGGTGAGGTCGGGCGCGAGCTCGTCGGCGAACGTGGAACCCGGTCCGCCGGTGCCGTTGCCCAGCGGATCGCCGTTCTGGATCATGAAGCGCGGGATCACGCGGTGAAAGCCCAGGCCGTCGTAGAACGGCTTGCCGCGCACGATCTTGCCGGTCCGCGGGTCGGTCCACGGCTTCTGGCCGGTCGCCAGGCCGATGAAGTTGGCGACCGTCGCGGGCGCCTGATCATCGAACAGCTGGCAGTGCAGCGTGCCCTGGTTGGTCGCGATCGTCGCGATCAGCGCGCCCTTGCCCTTGATCGCCCGGGCATACTGCAGTCTCTCTCCACCTGATCGATTGACCGCGCGCCGGCGTGCTGGGCCAGTGATGTCGCCCGCAGCGCGCGGCCCGACGCCTCACGGAGCGCATCCTCGCGACATCCGGTGGGCGCAGCCCTCCAGCACCCTGACCGGGCCCGCGTTAGGAGTCACTATCTTCGACGCTTGCCAGAAATGCTGCTTGTCAGAATCATCTACTCAATTGCTCGCACATCAGGTATAAGCGACAACTCGGGTGACGTACATCCCCAAGGCGCGCAAGCGATTCGATGTCCACAACCGCGGGCTGCGCCGGGAGCGGGCATCTGGAGATCTCGAAGCTTCGGATCGCGCATCGGTCACAACCCTCGGCGATCGGGTAACCACGCGTTTCGGCCAGGCGGGGGCATGAACTGCACTGCTACCGTTCGCTGCAGTCCCTGGGAAGTGGCGGATATGCCGAAACAACGGTCCCGTCGGGATGCAGCACCGACCGCGCGCGGCTCGCCGCGGCTGCCGAAGATGCGTCAGGGCTGGGCGCGACCGGCGGAGCGCTTATCGCGGCTCTGCGCCACTATGTGGAATTCCACTGACATGATCGCGTGATTTGATAAACTGCGAGCTCGCAGCAACATTCATTTGCGGAACCTCCACAACCGCAACGAAAGGAATTTCATGCAACGAATACTAGGTCTCACGATACTGGCAATGGCAATGCTTCTGGACTTTGGGACGAGCGCGGCCACGTTGTGCCCTCTCGAGCCGCTGGCCACTGAAGTGAACCAACTTTGTGGCGACCCGGGTGGCGGTGGCGGTGGCGGGGGTGGGCGTGTGTGTACCCCGGCAATCCCGATCCCTGCCGACGCGTTCGACTGCGCGTGCAAGACCGTGCTCATCGATCCGACCCAGCGCTGCAGTGGGCCCCTCCCGCTGGACCAATGCAACGCCATGATCAGCATCTCCTTCTCCAATGGCCTCCTCACGAGCGACGCCGTGACGTTCCTCCAGAACAACGGCTTTTGCCCGGTCGTCGGCGACCTGGGCTCCGGACTGCGGATCCTTGACTTCTGTCCGGCGGGCTGCTTCGCCGCCGAGACGCAGATTCTCACCAGCGTCCCCGGCGACGGCAACGCCGGCTACACGCCCGTCACGGAGATCACCTCGCAGGACACGCTCATGAGCATGGCGGACGACGCGAGCTTTTCCGAGGTCACCATGGCGGCATCCACGATCAAGCGGCTCGTGCACGGCCCCGAGAAGCCGCCGCTGTACGTGTTCGGGCTCGCCAACGGTTCCACGCTGCGGGTGACCCAGCACCACCCGATGGTCCTCCACAATGGCAAGATCATCGAGGCCAGCCAGGTCGAACGCCATATGTCCTTCGTCGGCGTCGACGGCAAGCGGGTGGCGATCACCTCGATTACCCGCGAGCCGGCCATCGGCGACGTGTTCAACTTCCAGACTGCCGGCGACACACAGCTCAGCCACATCATCGTGGCTGAGGGCGTACTGGTCGGCGATCTGAAGCTCCAGAACGAGCTCGAGGCCGAGGAAGGCGCGATCGAACTTCGTCGCTAGCGCACCGCGTCACGAGCGCCGGTTCCCGGCACGGCACTCCCGTCGCCGGAAATCGCGTCTCGCAGATGATCGTACTCGAGAGCGGTGCACTCGTTGTCCAGCAGGGAAGCAACCACGCAAGCCGGCCCTGCTACTGGCAGACCGGCGCGGTGGTCCTGTCACATGTCTCGACCCCGGCCGCTGGCGCGTCGCGAATCATGCGCCGACGAAGGCGAAGATGGCAGCGCCCCCTGCTGCAGCTCGAGCGCGAGTTCGCCCTTCGCAGATTGCCGCTGCGTGGCATTGGTGTGCGCTACCGCTCGGCGACGGCTCGACGATCGGACATTCGTATCCTCGCGGATGACTCGGTAAGCGTGCTTACGGAGTTATTGCACTGGTGTGTAGCAGATAGCAGCAGTGCGACAACAGTGCGACGAACTTGATCGTCACTACCGGTCTTCTCTCCTCGAAGGAGCGGTCTCAGAGAGCGACGGCTCGACGATCGGACACCGTATCGTCGCGGCTGACTCGGTAAGCGTGCTTACAAAGTTATTGCACTGGTGTGTAACAGATAGCAGCAGTGCGACAACAGTGCGACGAACTTGATCGTCACTACCGGTCTTCTCTCCTCGAAGGAGCGGTCTCCGGATGGTCGAATTATTCGTGAGCACCCAATTGGCTCGTGCAGCAATAAGCTCCACAACTCGCTGTATGATTGCCATCGTGGTGGTGATAGAAGAGGCCCGCACGGTGACCACTCTCGACGACTACGATCGAGTTCTCCAGCGCGCGTTTGACGAAACGCTGGCGATCGTGCGTGGCGAGACCGCACCGTGGAGCGCGTCGCCTGTTCGGGACAGAACGCTTGCGACGCCGGCGGCTCCTCCGAGCTGCCTGCACCAACCAGTCGATATCAGAGCCAAGCAGAGCTAGAAAGAGGAAAAGGCATGTTCACCAAGTCGATCCTATTGGCAATGGGTTGTTCGGCGCTTGCCTTCGGGTGCGTCGGTAACAGCAGCGGAGACGAAACGCGGGAGACCATCGATAACCTGGTCCAGGCCGGGTTCCCCGCCAACGACATCCAGGTCGTTGACGGCAAGGTCTACGTCGGCAACGACGCCGAGGTCTCGCTCCAGGCGTCGCGCGAGATGCTGGAGAGCGTCCCCGGCCCCGGCCCAGAGCAGTACCGTACGAACAACCTGGTCGGTGGTCCCACTCCGTCGATCATCTGTGTCGGCGGCGGAGCCTTCAGCGCCGACGCAACACTGAACGCGGGCCTCAACCTCGCGATCGAGAACTACAACCAGCTGTTCCAGGCAGGCATCATCCGCCTGTTCTTCTTCCGGGTCCCGGGTGGCCCGATCTCGGGCTGCAACTTCTTCATCAACGGCGTCGTCGTGCCCGGCCTCGTTGGCGGCCAGTCCGGCTTCCCGTCGGGTGGCGCGCCGTTCGGGACGATCAACATCGGCGACGGCGTCGACCAGTTCGGCACCGATGTGGCCGAGCACGTCACCACCCACGAGATCGGTCACACGATCGGCTTCCGTCACTCGGACTTCTTCAACCGCAGCATCAGCTGTGGCGTTGGGGGCAACGAGGGCGACGGGGGCGTCGGGGCTATCCTCATCCCGGGTACGCCGAGCGGCGCGGTGGTCGGAGGCTCGATCATGAACTCGTGCTTCAACGGAAGCGAGAACGGTGAGTGGACAGGGAGCGACATCACCGCGATCGACTTCCTCTACTAGATGTAGATCTCGATCGAGCCCGCGACCCGTGGTCGCGAGCTCGCGCCCGCGGCGATATGAGGCAAGCCGCGCCGGTGCGTGACCGCGACCGCTGCTGCAGAAGGCGATCATGCTGACTGAACACGAGTACAGATATCCAGATCTGCGCCTGCAGCGCTAGGCGGCGGGAAAAATTCCGCATTACGCGGCGGAAAATTGCCGCATCATGGGAACCAGGTGTGCTTCAGTAGCGAGGACTCGTAGGGTGGTCCTGCGAGATCTCTATCACAGACAACCACGAAGATACCAAGGACTTTCCAATGCGACGATTACTACTTGTCACCGCAGGCGTCATCGGGCTCTGGACCCATTCGGCTCACGCCCAGTGTCCCGCCGCCATCCCCAACCCAGCGGACACCACCGCCGTCATGTGCTTTACCGTCAACAAGCCTATAGCGCAGCGCTGCGCTTCACCTATCGATCCAACCCAGTGCGATCGGCTCAATTCGACGGCCTTTAGCGGCGGGCTCCTCACGCCGGATGGGTATAACTACCTTCAAGGTATTGGCTTCTGTGCCATCCTCTCTTTTTTTCCTCCGACTGTGATCCTCGACTTCTGCCCGAGGGGATGCTTTGCCGCGGATACCCAGCTCCTCAGCAGCATCGGGTCCAATGGTCGGGCCGACTATGTGAAGGCTGCGTCGGTGGCGCCCAATAGCCCACTGATGAGCATGGCCGACGACGCGAGCCTCGGCGACGTCTTCCTGGCGCCGCAGTCGGTCAAGCGCATCGCCGTGGGACCCGAGGGCGCGCAGCTGTTCGTCTTCACGCTCGCGAACGGCCACACGCTGCGGGTCACGCAGCACCATCCGATGGTGCTCGACGACGGCACGATCATCGAGGCCAGGAAGGTCAGCAAGAAGATGTCGTTCGTCGGCCTCGATGGCCA